>NZ_JBQHUZ010000003.1:0-345618 GCF_052064775.1 Oribacterium sp. HCP28S3_H8
ATAAGCACGGTTCTTACGAACCGTTAAGTTCTTTCCGTTCAGAACGAAGCTATGCTTTGTTCTCACGTTATTTACTGCGAATAAATTCGCTTTGAGTTTCTTAAACTCTTTTCTGAAAATCCTCTTTAGAATCTTCAGGGTCTGTGTATTATTCGATCTTTGATTTTCAAGGTTCTATTCGCTTGCCATTTCTGTGACAGCTTGTTAATTTTAGCAAACTGTTTTCACAGTGTCAAGCAGTTTTTTGAGTTTGTCAGGAAATCAATGCTTCCTTCAGGCTCAAGCGCAGAGAGAGGGATTCGAACCCTCGCGCCCTTGCGGACAAACGGTTTTCAAGACCGCCTCGTTATGACCACTTCGATATCTCTGCAGTTTTTAAGTCGTTCTGTGCTTTCCGCTGAGCGACTTCATAATAATACTCAATACGTCCCATCTTGTCAACAGCTTTTAGAGTAATATTTTTCAATTAAGATACAGCTCCGCGATTGCAATATCCTCCGGGGTTGTCACCTTGATATTCTGATAGCTGCCTTCGATGATTTTGACCCGGGCATTGCTAAACGTTTCCACTACCATAGCGTCATCCGTGATCACGCCGGTATCGTTTCCTTCTGCTTTTGCTTCCATCAGCTTCTGATAGGCATGATATACCAGTGTAAAGTCAAAGCTCTGTGGTGTCTGCATAAGCCACAGCTGTTTACGATCCGGTGTATCCATTACAAAATGTTCCAGATCCAGAAGCTTGATTGTATCCTTTACAGGCATGCCGACAACAGCGGCTCTATAAGCATAGGCTGCAGTGATAGAATCCGTGATGATTTTATCCGTAATCATAGGTCGTGCCGAGTCATGGATCAGGACAATACTCTCGTCCTCTGCAGCATCAGGGTCTTTCATAATATGTCTGTGAATGGCAGAAAGCCCCTGGTAAACAGAATCATAACGCTCTTTGCCACCCTCGGTCAGATCATATGGAGTCTTGGTGTTAGGGCAGACCGAGGCGATCGCCTCCTTGACCTTTGCAAAGCTTTCTTTTACCGTGACAATAACCACAGCATCCACCATAGGGTGCTGTAAAAATTTTCTGGTACTGTATAGATACAGTGGCAGTCCCCGAAGCTTCATAAACTGCTTCCGGGTTTCTGAGTGCATCCGGCTGCCCTTTCCTGCGGCAAGTACAATGGCATAAACCTTTTTACTGTTATACATAAATTTTACTATTATACATCATGCTGCTTTTGCTGATGATCGAAATTTATCTGCTGAATCGTTTCCTTAATGTTCCCTGCTGCTTTCTGAATGTTTTTTCCAATGCTTTTCCTGATTTTTTACCGCTCTCCAAGCTTTAAATTTGGCTTTGCATTTAAATCCAGTCCGTCACGTTTTCCCTTTATAAATTCATAGTACCCTGCAGTTCCGATCATAGCAGCATTATCTGTACAGAGGATCGGGCTCGGGCGGTAAAAACGGATGTGATTTTTAAGACACTCCTCTTCCATTCTTGCCCGGATATGGGAGTTTGAGGCAACTCCGCCTGCAATCGCAAGCTTTGTGAAACCACGCTCCTGACACAGGCGGATCGACCTTGACACGAGCGAATCTGTCACAGACTCCTGGAAGGAGGCGCAGAGATCCGGTACATTGATCGGTTCCTCCTTCATATGCGCACTGTTGATGTAATTTAGTACAGCAGATTTGATACCGGAAAACGAAAAGTCATACGGACTTCCGGCAACTTCACCCCGCGGGAAACGGATCGCCTTGGGATCTCCTGATTTCGCAGCCTGGTCAATTTTAGGACCTCCCGGATACCCAAGACCGACGGCACGTGCCACCTTGTCAAAGGCTTCACCTGCAGCGTCATCTCTGGATCTTCCGACAATTTCAAATTCACCATAGTCCTTGACCACGACAAGATGTGTATGACCACCGGATACAATGAGACAGGCAAACGGCGGTTCAAGGTCTTTGTTTTCAATATAGTTTGCGGAAACATGTCCCTCAATGTGATGCACACCTACCAGAGGCTTGTTGAGCGCCCATGCGAGCGCCTTTGCCTCCGCCACGCCAACAAGCAGCGCACCGACCAGTCCAGGACCATAGGTGACGGCAATGGCATCGATGTCATGAAACGTGCAGTCTGCCTCCGTGAGTGCAGTCTTAATTACCTCATCAATTTTTTCGAGGTGCTTACGGGAAGCAATCTCCGGCACCACTCCGCCATATTCCGTGTGAATCGCGATCTGAGAGGATATAACATTAGAAAGAACCTCCCTGCCATTGCGTACCACGGCAGCGGCAGTTTCATCACAGCTTGATTCAATTCCGAGAATGCTAATATCTGACATTGCCTGCTCACTCCTCATCAAAATTTAAGTCCTTGGACCATCCATCCCTTGCAAATTTAAGCCGCGGATAAATTTTCTGGATCTCATCTTTGTAGATTTCCGGCTTCATTTCCGACGGCGAATAATGTGTCAGCCACATTTCTCGCGCCTGAGATTTTACACCAAGCTCCGCTGCTTCATACATCATCATGTGACGGTATTTCCTGGCATTTTCCAGCTTGTCCCGGTCTCCGTACATGCCTTCGCAGATAAAAAGATCCGCATCCTTGGCCATGTCGGAAATAACAGGTAAGGGACGGGTATCTGTGCAGTATACAACCGAGAGACCCCGCCGCGGTGCGCCCATCACCATATCCGGAGTATAGCATACTCCATCCTCTGTTACCGTTTCTCCATGCTGGAGATGGTTCCAGAAGCGTAAAGGAATATTCTGCTCCTTCGCCTTTACTGCATCAAACTTTCCAAGCCGTTTAACAGAGACACGGTAGCCGTAGCAGGTCACCTTGTGGTTTACTTTAAAGGCATCAATGGTATATATGCCAAATGTGATCGTTTCCATGGGCTCGCTCAGCTCATGGTAAATGATCTCAAAGGGAAGCTCCGGTGCAATCATCCGGAGTCCATCCACCACTCTGCGGAGTCCCTTCGGTCCCACAATCGTGAGCGGTTCTGTACGATCCGAGTTTCCCATGGATAACAGCATCCCGGGCAGTCCCGAGATATGATCCGCGTGATAATGTGTAAAAAGAATAAGATCAATCGGATTTGGAGACCAGCCCTTTTCCTTTAAGGCAATCTGGGTACCCTCTCCGCAGTCGATCAGTATATTGCTTCCACCGCATCTCAGTATAAGGCTGGTAAGCCAACGGTTGGGAAGCGGCATCATACCACCGGTTCCCAGTAAACAAATATCAAGCATAGTATTTTATCTTTCCAGGAGCATAATGATTGCATCCTCAATCGGGTCACTATAGTAGGCTTTTCTGACATACGCATCTGTAAAACCTTTTTTGCGGTACAGTGCTTTTGCAGGCTCGTTGCATTCGCGGACCTCAAGCCAGATTTTGCCGGCGCCTTGTCCGGCTGCAATGTCAATCATCTGGTCCATCAGCGCATCTCCGTAGCCCTTTCTCCGGTATGGAGAGGATACGCAGATATTGAGGATTTCCGCCTCCGGTCCGAGAAGCCGTAAGACGCAGTAAGCGGCAAGCTGGTTTCCATCGTGGATGACCATCGGCGCATCATACTTTGATGCAATGGCAGACTCAAAATCCCGTACAGACCACGCCATGACTCCAAAGACACTGCGCTCCAGATTTAAAACTTCAGGGAGATCGCTCTCCTGCATGTCTTCAATCAACCACTTCATTTTCATATCCCGTTCCGGAACCGATAACATAATTCTGTGCCTGGAGCTTATCCTTGGTAACACCCGCCTGCGCAGCTGTATCTGTATCCTTTACCATATCAAACTGCTTAAGCCCCTGCGCCTCCCGTTCTCTTTCCGCCTGAGGCTTCCGGATATAGCTAAGCTCAAAAAACATGCCGGGTTTTGAAAGTCCAGCCGCCATCCTTTCTGCACCAAGCTCTGCAATGGAGGACGCCCGCTGCAGATAATTTACAGCAGAAGCAAAGGCATAACTGCCTGTCATGTGTTCCTCAATATATTTCCGGTAAACCGGAACCGCATCCCCCAGAAACAGGTGTCTGCCACCCTCCCGGTTCAGCCTGTCAATAAGCTCCTCTATGCTGACGGCTTCCTCTGTGCCGATGAGTTTTCCTCGCTTAAATGCAGCCGTATATACCTGATGCCTCCGCGCGTCCATGATCGGATGCACGAGACATTCGCACTCGGATACGTTATGTGCGAGACCCTCCAGCGTGCTGACCTCTGCCATCGGAATGTCATACGAAAGCGCGATTCCCTTGCCGGTGGCGGCTCCGATCCTTAAGCCCGTAAAGGACCCCGGACCGGCGCTTACAGCGATTAGTGCAAGATCTTCCGCACGTTTCCCGGTACGCGAAAAAATCTCAGCCACCATTGGGAGTAGTGTCTGAGAATGTGTAAGACCTATATTGACAGAATACTCTGCAAGTACAGTTCCGTCCTCCCAGAGTGCAGTTGAAGCGGTTTTGCCAGATGATTCGATTCCTAGTACCAGCATTTTTCTATCCCTTCAATACTCAATTTTACGATAATCAAAACCCTTGCTGAGATCCTTGGAGATACGGACCCATTTTGCCTCCGGCGGGATCAGATCCAGGATCAGCTCCGGCCACTCGATGATGGTCACACCCTGCCCGTAGAAATACTCCTCGTAGCCGATCTCCTCCATTTCCGATGGATCGCCGATACGATATACATCAAAATGATAAAGCGGCAACCGTCCCTCGTATTCCTTAACGATTGTGAATGTCGGAGAGTTGACGTAATCCGTGATTCCGAGACCTTTGGCAAAGCCCTGGGTAAATACCGTTTTACCGACGCCAAGGTCGCCGTCGAGACAATAGATCTCGCCCGGTCTGGCCTCAGCGCCTAGTTTTTCTCCGAAAGCAAAGGTTTCATCCTGTGAATTGCTTTCAAATATCATGGTCCTATCAGTCCTTTCCAAGCTCCGCTCTCAGGAAATGGAACACTCTTCTGCCTGTTTTTTCCTCAAATTCCTTCATGTTTTCCTTGAAATCGGACTCAAACATGACATCCGTCATAACGGCGAACTCGTCAGTTCTGCCATCCAGTACGATCGGATGGAATGCAGTTGTATCATTAAGGAAAAGATCCTTTACTTCATTTGCGACATCATCCGGTGTGCCCTCGATCCGGACGAGATAATTAAAGGCATTGCTGCCCATTGGCTCGATGTCGATCATTTTTTCTGACCATCCGATACCCTGGAACTCATGCTGGTGCCGTACCGCGGCGATCATATCGGAAACAACCGCGGATGCTGTCGGAAGCTTGCCTGCGCCCATACCATAAAGCATAGTGGTACCAAGACAGTTGCCAACGATGCGTATGCCGTTAAATACGCCGTCCACCGGATACAGAGGATCATTTTTGGTGATCATGATCGGCGCAACATAGGCAAAATACTTATCCTCTACCACCTGTACAGAGCCAAGCAGACGGATGTTCATGCCAAGAAATTTTGCATATTCCACATCGATCGCGGAAACATTGCGGATACCCTCTGTATAGATGTCCTCATGTCTGCAACGGTTTCCGGATGCCATAGAAAGCAGGATCGCTGTCTTACGAGAGGTATCAAAGCCGTCAATATCCGCAGAAGGATCCCGCTCCGCATAGCCGAGCTTCTGTGCTTCATGCAGCGTGTCCTCGAAGCTCGCACCGCTGTCACGCATCTTGGTGAGGATATAGTTTGTAGTTCCATTGAGGATACCGGTGATTTCTGTAAGCTTCTCACCTGCATAGTTATGGTAAATCGTCCGGATTACAGGGATGCCGCCGCCAACGGATGCCTCAAAAAAGAAATTGCAGTTATGATCCTTGGCAATCGAAATCAGCTTGCTGCCCATGGCATCTACCAGAGCCTTGTTGGAGGTTACGACATGCTTTCCCTTTTCAAGGCTTGCTTTAACAAATTCATATGCTGGATGAATACCTCCCATGGTCTCGACAACAAGACCGACCTCCGGATCCTCCGCAATGATATTAAAATCAAGAACCAGCTTGTCATGATCTTCGCCTGCAATCTCATTACGATCCAGAACATACTTAAGCTCGATCGGCTCGCCTACCTTACGCTGGATCTGATCCTGATTAATACGCAGTACTTCTGCAACACCGGAACCAATGGTTCCATAACCCATGATTGCGACTTTCATAAATAATTCCTTCCTTAAGCTAGATCACTTCAATGTTGTTTCCTGTGCCAGGATCTTTACATACTGCACATTATTCATAGCCTCTATGGCATGCACCATATAAGAGACATCTCTGGTTTCCGCACCGATCTCAATGGAAACGGTGACAGTTGCAATCCCATTGACAGGGATCGACTGATGGATGGTGAGGATATTCGCCTCGCATTCTGAAAAAATCGAGCAGAGTCTTGAGAGAAATCCCAGCTCATCAATCATCTGGATGACCATGGTAATGGTCTTACCCTTGGAATTGTCATAAAAAGGATAAATATCATCCTTATATTTATAGTAGGAAGATCGGGAGATATCCACTCTCTGCGTTGCTTCCGCGATACTGATTTTTTTTTCGGATTCAAGAAGGCGCTTCACCTCTACTACTTTTTTAAGTACTTCGGGAAGCGCGTTTGTTCTGACTACATAATAGTCTGAATCATTGTTCATAGGTTTCAGTCTCCACCCTGTACTTTACGGTCCGGGCAGCCAAGCTGCATCCATTTAAGATATGCCGTAATGAAACGATCGATATCTCCATCCAGTACAGCATCCGTGTTGCCGGTTTCCTCGCCGGAACGGAGATCCTTTACCATACGGTATGGCTGCAGCACGTAAGAACGGATCTGAGATCCCCATCCGTTATCCTTTACTTCACCACGGATGCCTGCAAGCATCTGCTCCTGCTCCGCCTTCTCCTTAAGATACAGCTTAGCCTTCAGCATCTGCATTGCCTTGTTTCGGTTCTGAAGCTGAGATCTCTCCTCCTGGCAGGCAACGACGATACCTGTCGGGATATGAATCAGTCGTACAGCGGATGAAGTCTTGTTGATATGCTGTCCACCGGCACCGGAAGAACGGTAAACCTCCATCTTAATATCCTCCGGACGAATCTCGATATCAATGTCGGTTTCAATATCCGGCATGACATCACAGGATACAAAGGAGGTCTGGCGCTTACCCTGCGCGTTAAACGGAGAAATCCGGACGAGTCTGTGAATGCCGGCCTCCGAGCGCAGATATCCGTAGGCATATTCTCCGTCGATCTCCAGCGTTACAGACTTGATTCCGGCTTCATCACCTTCCAGATAATCCAGAATTTTATAGGTGAAGCCGTGACGCTCTGCCCATCTCGTATACATACGATACAGCATGCCTGCCCAGTCATTGGACTCCGTGCCGCCTGCGCCGGCATTGAGACGCAGAATGGCATTCATGTTATCATACTCACCGGAGAGGAGCAGCTTTGTGCTCATCGTGTCCAGCTTCTCTGAAAACTCATCCAGCATAGAGCGGATTTCCGGAATCACGGAAGCATCATCCTCTTCGTTCCCCATCTCGATCAGAGCACCGATATCGTCGTATGCCTGCTGGAGATCTCCAAACTGCTTTACATCATCCTTAAGATGCTTGTCCTCTGTGGAGAGCTTGTTTGCTTTATCCGGATCGGTCCAGAAGTCCGGCTCCTCCATCATACGGTCAAGCTCCGCAATACGTTTCTTTTTATTATCAAGGTCGAGGGATGCACCGAGCTGCTTCAGGGGCTCGGCTTTGGTCCCAAGCTCATATTTAAACTGATCAAACTCAATCATTATTGTCTGCTCCTCCCGCGAGCTTATCGAGTTCCTGCTCTCTCTTAAGATCCGAAGCCTCCGTTGCTGCCTGCTCCTTCATCTTAAGATACTGAGCACGGCCATGACACTGCTTGTACTTCTTGCCGGATCCGCATGGGCACGGGTCATTAGGATAAATCTTACGAACCTGTCGTTTCATCGGTGCCTGCGGCTGTGAATCATCGCGGTTGGTGCCGGTTACCTTGGCAACCTGCTCACGCTCTACCTTCTGCTCAATCTTGATATGATAAAGGATTCTTACGGTCTCCTCCTGGATTGAACGGATCATGTCGTGGAACATATCATATCCGGTGATCTTATACTCAACGAGCGGATCCTTGTTGCCATAGGCCTGGAGACCGATACCGTCTCTCAGGAGGTCCATGTCATCAATGTGGCTCATCCACTTCTGGTCAATGACTCTCAACAGGATGACACGCTCTACCTCACGCAGCTGCTCCGGGTTCGGGAATTCGGCTTCCTTCTGCTCATACAGCTTAAATGCCTGCTCCTTCAGCATCTGCTTGAACTCATCCTTGGTCATGCTGTTAAACTGTTCTTCTGTGAGCTGAAGCTTCGGCAGCGGAATGATATTCATCAGCGTATCATTAAGACCGGACAGATCCCAGTCCTTAGCTGTCTGGTCCTCG
Organism: Oribacterium sp. HCP28S3_H8; assembly: GCF_052064775.1. Taxonomy (NCBI): domain Bacteria; kingdom Bacillati; phylum Bacillota; class Clostridia; order Lachnospirales; family Lachnospiraceae; genus Oribacterium; species Oribacterium sp. HCP28S3_H8. The sequence goes on from NZ_JBQHUZ010000003.1 coordinate 8,488, forward strand.
GCTACATCCGCGTCAACAGCATTCTCCACAATCTCCGTAATAAAGCGCATGATCAGCGGGCGCATGTTCTCACCTTCCAGAACCTTTTCACGCTCTGCATAGATGACATCACGCTGCTCGTTGTTTACCTCGTCGTACTTTAACAGGTTCTCACGGATACCGTAGTTGTTAAGCTCGATCTTCTCCTGAGCCTTCTCAATCGCGTTGGACAGCATCTTATGGTGAATCTGCTCGCCCTCCGGTACGCCCAGCGCCTCAAACATGTTCATAAGACGCTCGGAGCCAAAGAGACGCATGAGATCGTCCTCCAGTGAAAGGAAGAACTGTGACTGTCCCGGATCTCCCTGACGGCCTGCACGACCACGCAGCTGATTGTCGATACGTCTGGATTCATGACGCTCTGTACCGATGATGTGGAGACCTCCCGCAGCGCGCGCCTCATCATCCAGCTTGATATCGGTACCACGACCTGCCATGTTGGTGGCGATGGTAACAGCACCGTGCTGACCTGCATCTGCGACAATTGCAGCTTCTTTTTCATGGAACTTGGCATTTAAGACGCTGTGCTTGATGCCCCGCTTGGACAGCATACCGCTTAAAAGCTCCGAGGTATCGATGTTGATGGTACCGATCAGTACCGGTGCTCCGGTTTCATGGATCCGGACTGCTTCATCGACGACTGCCTGGAATTTCTCTTTTTTGGTCTTGTAAACCGCATCATCAAGGTCCTTACGGATCACCGGACGGTTGGTCGGGATCTGGATTACATCCATGGAGTAAATGTTACGGAACTCCTTCTCCTCGGTCTGCGCCGTACCTGTCATACCAGCTTTCTTGTCAAACTTGTTAAAGAAGTTCTGGAAGGTAATCGTCGCAAGGGTTCTTGACTCACGCTGTACCTGCACATGCTCCTTGGCCTCGATTGCCTGATGCAGACCATCGCTGTAGCGACGGCCCGGCATGATACGTCCGGTGAATTCATCTACAATGAGAACTTCGTTGTCCTTTACAACATAGTCCTTGTCCCGGTGCATCAGGTTGTTGGCACGGAGCGCAAGGATGATATTATGCTGGATTTCCAGGTTTTCCGGATCCGCGAGGTTCTTTATATGGAAGAAATTCTCAACCTTCTTGACACCCTGCTGGGTAAGGTTGACAGTCTTTTCCTTTTCGTTAACGATGAAATCACCGGTTTCCTCGATCTCCTCACCAAGGATGGCATTGATCTTGGAAAACTCTGCGGACTCCTCGCCCTTCTCCAGCTGACGCGCCAGCACATCACAGACTTCGTACAGCTTGGTGGACTTTCCGGAAGAACCGGAAATAATCAGCGGTGTTCTTGCCTCATCAATCAGGACAGAGTCCACCTCATCGATGATACAGTAATGGAGACCTCTCAGAACCTGCTGGTTCTTGTAGATCGCCATGTTATCGCGGAGGTAGTCAAATCCGAGCTCGTTGTTGGTGACGTAGGTAATGTCGCAGTTATATGCCTTTTGACGCTCCTCTGTAGTCATGGAGTTCAGAACGACGCCGACGGTAAGACCAAGGAACTCATGAATCCGGCCCATCCACTCCGCATCACGCTTGGCAAGATAGTCATTGACGGTAACGATATGGACTCCCTTGCCCTCGAGAGCATTGAGGTACGCAGGACAAGTGGAAACCAGAGTTTTACCTTCACCGGTTTTCATTTCGGCGATACGACCCTGATGCAGTACAATACCACCAATGAGCTGTACCGGGAAATGTTCCATACCATTGACACGCTTGGCAGCCTCACGAACCGTTGCAAATGCTTCCGGCAGGAGGTCGTCCAATGTCTCTCCATTGGCAAGCCTCTCCTTAAATTTAGGTGTCTGTGCTTTAAGCTCTTCATCCGACATGGCAGCCATGGTGTCATGCAGGGCAAGGATTTTATCAACCTTTGGTCTGATGAGACGTAACTCCCGATCAGAATGAGTGCCGAAAACCTTTTCAATAAGATTCATTACTATGATGCTCCTTTATACTAAACTGATCATCGCTTCTATTTTACATACTTCTGGCTATAACTCGTAAATTTTAACACTAAACGTTTCTATATTCAAGAAAAGTTCCCGGAGTTTACAAATTATTCACAATCACAGACATAAGTGTGTCAAATGATGCATGTAAAAATATAGTGAAAGTATGGCAGCAATTCTGTGAAAAAAATGTGAAAATATTTTGCAGATCAGCCTTATTATATAGAAAAATATTCCGTCTCGTGTTATAATATACCCAGATACAGAAAAGATTTTACAAAGGCGTTACAAAAGCCTTACTGTATCCAGGCTAATATAGAAGGGAGCGATGTTAATGAAGTTTAATATCACTGGTAGAAACCTGAACGTTACCGACGGACTGAGACACATGGTAGATAAAAAGCTTGGGAAACTGGATAAGTTCTTTAAGCCGGATACCATTTGTAACGTTACTCTCTCCACGCAGAGAGATCAGCAGAAAATTGAGGTTACCATCCCGGTTAAGGGAACAGTAATCCGTGCAGAGGAGTCCTCCCTTGACATGTATCAGTCAATTGATCTGGTCGTTGATGTCATTGAGCGTCAGATCCGGAAATACCGTACCAGAATTATTGACCGAAACCAGAGTGCACAGGCATTTAGTGAGAGCTTTATAGAGGATGAGGCCGAAGAAGATGATGCAGAGATCCAGATTGTACGTACCAAGCAGTTTGATCTTAAGCCAATGACTCCGGAGGAGGCTTGCCTCCAGATGGAACTTGTAGGACATAGCTTCTTTGTATTTGAAAACGGCAACACCGGTAAGGTGAATGTAGTATATAAGAGAAAGGGCAATACCTACGGTTTGATTGAGCCGGAGGGATAAAGATCCGGATTGTGTATTTTAAAAGATCACGTCTGAAACATAGTTTGTACAGGAAAGGGGCGATGGAAAAATCCATCGCCCCTTTCCTGTACAAAAGATATATCCATCGTTCATAAATATATCCGTAAATTTATCATTCATACATCGATCAGTCATTGATAAATCGACCAAAGCCATACGGAGTACGATAATCATACTTACTGGTAATGATACCGGAACGGGAATTGGCTGCATGGATGATAATGCCCTTGCCGCAGTAGATTGCAACGTGGTTGACATAATCTCCGCTCGCGTAAAATACAAGATCCCCGGGCTTAAGCTCGGATTCTGAAATACGCTTTGTATTGGCATACTGATCCCTTGAAGTTCTGCCGGTCGTAATGCCAAACTTCTTAAAGATTCCCTGTACAAAGCCGGAGCAGTCGCATCCGTTGGTAAGAGAGGTTCCGCCATAAATATACGGATTTCCAAGGAACTGCTTTGCATAAGCAATCAACTCTTCTCTCTTTGCCGAGTACTGCGTCGTATCCTGCGCCGCCTCAATCACATCATAAGAATACTCAATAGCCTCCAGATCTTCCTCATCTCCCGGCACGGTTACGGATTTTCCCTCACCTTTGCCGGTTTCCTTAGGTCCGCTGGCAGCTTCCGTTTCCTTAACGGTATCCGTTTTTACAATACCGTCCAGATCATCCACATTATCCGCAACATCAAGTAAAGCGTCTTTAGATGCTGTTGATGCCGAGGTACTGGCAAGCTTTAACAGCGATCCGGACTGCGCTGCAGTGGAATTACTTAATTCCAGCACACCACTGGATATTTCTACCGGACTCTCGCCGATTTTAAGAAGGGTCTCATCCGCAAAAGAGCTGAAACTCATCCCGACAACGAGCATCGTGCCAAGTATTAGTTCTCCAAGCAATCTTTTCATTCTATATTGTCTCCAGTTTATATCCCAGCAATCACTTGCTACAACAATACCTGTTTATAATACCACAACTGCTGGAAACAATCCCCGGTCATATTTATTAAAAAATCATTACATTGAGCGTTGAGAAATCGCTGAACCTTATACCAAAGTGATCGATATAAATGTGCCCACATAAAAGGTAGTGATAAAATAGTTCTTTGCAAAATAAGCCTTGTAGCTAAAACTGCCAATACAAATTTACCGCTGTCTCCGCAGCATCCCGCCCGGCAGGATCTTCTGTGCTCGTGGCCTCTCTACATCAAAATACGGAAGCTTCGGCGGCTGATAAGCGCTTCCATCCCTGCGGAATCTGCCATTTAAGGTAAACAAGCCGACAAGTGGTCCCTGCTCAAGCTGATAATCGGTATCTGGCGCATTTTTCAGAAACCAGAAGTATTGCTCCATCAGGAATGCAGCATCGCCGGCATTTCCACGGAATCCGAGGATGAGGCACAGCATGGATCTGACATACAGATTTTCTATCGAAGGATAGGCCTCACGGATCCAGTCAGAGGGATCTTTCTTACAACGGATAAAGAAGCTAACCATGTTGTCAGTCAGCGCGTCATTTTTATTGCGGAGTAGTTTTTCCTTGAGGATTGAGGTAATCTCCTCTTCTCTCGCAAGCAGCCGTTTCAGAAAAAATGCCATGGTCCGGAGTCCGATCAGACGCCGCATGAGTCGTACAAGTTCTTCGGCGCTGGTACAGCTCTGGATATCCTCACGGTCATTTGCATCCTTTGTAATGGCATCCGCAGAGTCTGCTTCTTTTGGGAATGCATCGATCATCACATCTGTCAATGCATCCAGAGGGATCATAGCACAGAAAAACTCAAGCTTCGCCGCCGAGATTTCCGCAGGGACATGTTTTTTAAAGAAATCCTCCGGGAGTAATGCCTCCTGAGATCCGGAATTAGAACTGTCGGGTTTAGAACTGAGATTTGACATAATAAGCCCTTCCTTAATTATAATAATACATCATAAACGCTTTTTAGGCTCACTGTCAATTCTGTAGAAACCCGGGTATCTTATCTTTTCCGGTAGTCCGTGAAATTCACAAGAATCTGAGCTTCAGGCTGCCATTGCCGCGAGACGCTTTATCTCCTGAATGATGGCGTCCGTATAGGTAGTCGTGGTGCCGGTGCCACCAATATCCGGAGTTGTAGCGGTCCCTGCATTCATCACATTGGCAACCGCAGAGCGGATCAGGTCGCCGTACTCCTTGAGACCGATGTGATCGAGCATGAGACATGCAGACCAGAGAAATGCCGTCGGATTGGCGATTCCTTTACCGGCGATGTCCGGCGCGGAACCATGTACAGCCTCAAACATTGCCATATCACTGCCGAGATTGGCGGAAGGCATCAGACCGACACCGCCGATGAGACCGGAGGTAAGATCCGAAACAATATCCCCATAAAGGTTTTCCATTACGAGAACATCAAAACGGGTCGGATCCAGCACCAGGTTCATGCAGCAGGCATCCACGATCATGTTGTCGGAAATGATGTCCGGATAGTCCTTTGCAACCTCCTCAAACACGCGGAGAAACAATCCATCCGACAGCTTCATGATATTGGCTTTATGGACACAGGTGACCTTCTTTCTGCCATTTTTCCGGGCAAAATCAAATGCCGCGCGGCAAATCCGCTCCGACTTCTGCCTTGTAATGATCTTGATTGAATGCATTTCGTCGTCGGAGATCTTCTCCTCCACGCCTGCATAGAGATCCTCGGTGTTTTCGCGGAAAGTGACGATATCCGTATTTGGAAATGGTGTTACCACGGCGGGATTGGACTTTGCCGGGCGGATATTGGCGTAAAGATCATATTTTTTACGCATCAGGACATTTAATGAACGGAAGCCCTTACCGATCGGAGTTGTGATCGGGCTCTTCAGCAGGACTTTTGTGCGCTCAAAGGATGCGAATGCGGCATCCGGCACAAGTTTCCCATTGCGCTCATATTCGGCAGCTCCGACATTATACACATCAAATGCAACCGGGACATTGGCTGCTTTAAAAACTGCAAATACAGAATCTGATATTTCGGGACCAATGCCATCGCCTCTGAAAAATGTAACCGTCTTCATAGTTGCCTCCTTGCAAATCGTGTTCTGTTTGTGTTCTGCTTCCAATGTCTTTATTTACGACATAAATTATAGACATAGTTGCATGCGTCTTTAACGACGTTGCACATATGATAGCACCATAAAATGGACACGTCAACCATGTCTGTTATTACGATCCGGAATGGCTGGCATAAAAAGAACATTGTACGAGCATTGTACAGCTTGTAGAAGCAGCGCTATTTAATGAATTATGGAAGGCTGTGACAATACGACCTTAAAGTGCATTTTCTCATTTTCTAATTGTATTTATCCTAATACAGCCAGGTTTCATAAGTCTATTGCGGCAGATACATGTCTGCAGTAATATTTAGGATAACAAAGGGGGAACAAATTATGAAATACACAAAAGAGGTGCTGTGGATCATGGCATTCACCTTCCTGGGGGAGGTCCTCAATGCTCTGCTGCCGCTGCCGGTGCCGGCCGGTGTCTACGGCATGCTTTTATTGCTTCTGGCATTGATCATCGGTGTGGTCAAGCTGCCGGACATTGAGGGTGCGGGCAATATTCTTTTGGATACCATGTCCATCATGTTTATTCCGGCGGCGGTCGGGATCATGAATGCCGTTGACATTTTGAAGCCGGTACTTTTGCCGTACATTGTAATCATTGTGGTCTCTACGGTGCTCGTTATGTCTGTAACTGGTCTGGTTGCGCAGGCAGTGCTCCGCAAGAGGGAAAGTACGGATTCACAGAAGGATGAGCTTTCGGAGATTTCTCTCGAGCCGCATGAGACCTATGGTATCGGGCGGCGTCCGTTAAGTCCGCATGGTGAGATGGATGGTGCCAACGGATATGCGGATGAACTTCGCAAAAAGGCAGACGCGGGCACCGCAGATACAGATCATGCAGACGGCGATGCATCTTGTCAGAAAGGATAAGCAGTATGGAGGAAACCTTAATGAATTCCGGCTATTTCGGACTTGTCATCAGCATATTTTTTTATCTGATTGCAGTTGAAATCAAGAAGAAGCTGAAGCTTGCAATTTTAAATTCTCTGCTTTTAGCCACGATTTTTGTGATTCTTGTGCTTGTGATCTTTCACATTCCCTATGATACTTATAAATCCAGTGCCAATATGCTGAGCTATCTTCTGACACCGGCAACGGTCTGCCTGGCGATTCCGATGTATCGTCAGCTTCGTCTTTTGAAGCAGAACCTCGTTGCAGTGCTGTCCGGGATCCTCTCCGGAACGCTTTGCTCGATTTTCAGTATCCTGGTTATGGGTAGGCTTTTTGGGCTTGAGAAGCAGCATATCGTTACGCTCCTGCCAAAATCGATCACCACTGCGATTGGCATGGGGGTTTCCGAGGAAGCTGGTGGCATCGTTACGCTTACGGTAGCGGCGATTGTCATGACCGGTATTTTAGGAAATGTAATTGCGGAAGCGGTATTTCATCTTTTTCATATTAACCATCCGATTGCCAGAGGACTTGCGCTCGGCACCGCAAGTCATGCCATTGGTACTGCCAAGGCTCTGGAGCTTGGTGAAATCGAAGGCGCGATGGGATCCCTGTCCATCTGCGTTGCAGGTATCCTGACGGTTATACTTGTGCCGCTGGTTTCTAATCTCGCGTGAAACAAACTTTTGCAAGCGCGTTTCGGCCTATATTAACAAAACCAAATAAACGTACCCTGAAATGTGCTATACATTCGGGTACGTTTTTTTTACATCATGCTTCAGGCATTTTTGATATAGCGAATCACGACATCCTGCGCTTCTCTCCATTCGCCGGTCATGCGGACAACGGATCCATGCACGCTGTCCAGAAATGCATGGTATGATACTTCATTTCCCTTTTCCATCATACGGACAGCAAGCCGTTGATTGGTTTCATAAAACGGACACTTTGCAGGCGCAATGAATAGGGTATGAGGTAGATTCTGAAGCGCTTCATCTTCGGCAAATGCAGGCGAACAATAAGGCTCGCGGAGCTTTTCAAGTTCGCCATCCACATAGTATTCCGAGAATGCTCTGGACCGCTCGAGATGCGGATCTTCTGCAAACTGATATGGCATCCAGCTATCTGTCGCAGCGTATTCCAGAACAACAAGGCAAAGTGGAAAATCATGCTGCTTGGCATTTTTCAGCATAATCGCAGCGGCAAGACATCCGCCGGCACTGGAGCCTCCGATGGAAAGCCGCCCAGAGTCTGCACCGAGCTCCGGGGCTTTTTCATAAGTCATTCTGACAATCGCATAGCTTTGATCAAATGCCATAGGGTAAGGATGCTGGTCCGATGTGGCATAATCCACATCTACAACAATACCGTGGATTTCGGCAGCAAGATGTGCGCAGTATAAATCATCATCCTTGTCCTGTCCATGAATAAATCCACCACCGTGGAAATTAACATGAATCGGACAATCCGGCAACTTGTCAAGCGCCGTGGAAATTACCACTCTGACGGGTACACAAGGTGCGGGCAGATCAATGATTTTTTCTTCCTGTGTCACCTGAGAAAGGTATGACTTGTAATCTTCCGGAATCACTCTTTCCGACGCATTTTTATGCATATTGGTGCGGTCCAGCACTTCATTTATACGTTCAATATCCTGTTTGGTAAGACTCATTCTGAGATCCTCCTGTTGTAGAAAGCTCATGCTCCAAGGCTGTGCCTTGGAGCATGAACTTTTTTATTTAGTGATAAATTTTGTTATCAAATGTACCGCATCTTCCCAATCATCATAAAAATGTGGAATAAATCCATGATGAGTATTGAGATATCGTTTTGAGGTTGTAGTAACACCATTAGCAATAAGTCTCTGCGCAAATTGTTCGTCTTCACCATGGAAAGGGCACAGATCTGCTGTAATCATAAGAGTCTCTGGCAGTTTCTGGATCTCTGTATCAGTCATAATCCAAGGATTTACCGAAGAGTTGTGATAAAATTCATCTTCATTTCTGGTGAGCAAATTTTCAAAAGCTATCCCTCGACGAACAAGTGGTTCCGGACTGTTTGTATGTGCTGGTTCTTCCCGGCAGTTTTTCATAAAGCAAAGTGGAGTATAGCAAAGGATTTGTTTTCTTACATGAAATTCGCTTGTCTTTAAGGCATTCATGACAACGCTTATGGTTAGGTGTCCACCGGCACTGTATCCACCAATGATTATATTATCAGGGTCACCACCTAGTGCCTCCGCATGCTGTGCTGCATAAACTGCCGTGTCATAACACTGAGCGGTCATTGTTTTCCAGTCCGCTTTGTCTGAAGTTGTGTAGTCCGGTGAAAATACTATACCATGGATTTCATGCGCCATCAAAGCACTATAATAGATATCGTTATCCATATGTGGTTTTATCCATCCCCCGCCATGGATACTGATAAATACGGGTGCCTTGGCATTTTTACTCAGACCTTTATCAACAAACTGATAAACAGAGTACTTATGTCCATTTTTTTCAAAGGAGAGTTCTGTCATATTAGACAGCGCCGCAAAATTCTGAATTCTTTGCGAATATTGTATAGTTTTTAATGATGGATTTTCTGTTTCCTTAATGGTTAGTAACTGTTCACTTAATTCTTTTTCTGTTAATGCCATTGTGTCTCCTTCTTAAATGATAATAATCTTTGCATTTTTCTGATTCTAATGGAATTCGCCGTTATTATGAACTGACAGTAAAATTGTTTTTATTGTACCTTCGGGGTTTAGCCATACATAGGATATAAAATGCGGACACTGATAATTATCGTTATTATTTCTAAAATCATTAGAGGAAGTGTAAATTTGAGTACTTTCTGAGGTGAATAGTTTCCAGTTCCATAGCCGATGATGGCTGCGCTGCTTGCCATGGGAAGCATAAATGCAGTCAGCCAGGAAGCAAGAGATACGGCAAGTACAATAGCCTTGACGTTCATACCGCCTGCGAGTGCTGTTGATGCTGCAATTGGGCAAAGCACACCCATTGTACCAAAGTTGGACATAAAGTTTGTCATTACTGTCGCAACAATAACAAAGACAAGAAGAACAAAGTTGCCGCTTGGGTTGGAACCAAGAATTCTTAACACAAATTTTCCGATCAGATCGCCAACGCCAGTAGTTGCCATGGCGGTAGACATTACAGAAATTCCGGCTACCATCCAAATTATATCAGATGTGATAATTTTAACTACATCCTGTGCAGTCATTACACCAGTAATAATCAAGAGAAGTATACCTGCAACCGGTGCTACATTGGAAAGATCACTACCAATCTGATTTTTAAACATAAATCCAAGAGCAACTATGATAAAAACACTAAAGGTAATGAGCTCATGTCTTGCAGATAATTGGGTCACAATCTTTTCATCACATCCTTTTTGCTGAACTAATTCCGATTTTGGAATCAGACGATAAAAGACAATGCAAAATAGTGTACCGACAATTGCTGGCAGCAGGCCTGCTAGTGCATAATCACCAATCTGTATTTGCTGAGATGGATCAGAAATCAATCCCTGAATTAATCCATTAATCGTACCAGAGAATGCAGCACCCATTCCAATAGGAATTCGTGCTGTCCACATGCAGCTGATAGGTACGATGGAAAAAAGAACTCTGGAAGGCGAAATATTACTTTCTGGATCCAGTGTCTGAAGAAAGACGATCATGATTGTTAAACATGCCATCTGTCCCATTAACTGAGAAAGTCCAATGCAAATTAAATAAATGAATGCTAAAAGCATAAATCCGCTTTTGCCTTGAAGAGCATTCATACTTCGTTTGAGCTTTTCTACCAGGCTCGTTCTGCCCAGAGGATTTGCCAAGGCAACCATGGCAGCTACCATTACGGTATTTGGATTGGAAAGTCCGGAAAATGCTGTTTGCATATCCATGATTTTAGTTAATACCAGTAGAGTACAGCAGATCATACCTGTCACACCAAAAGGGAAGACATGTGTGAGTAAGGCAAAAATCATAAAAGCCAGGATTAGTAGTACAATTATTACTTGTAGGGTCATATTAACTGCTCCTTGATCAATATTGCCGAATCAATACCGGGATTTATCATGACTGGCAATTATTTGTTGTTCAAAACGGTGAACATTTCATGAATTAGATATCTAATATTGTGAAAAGTATATATTTCTACAGGTAAAAAAGAAAATTGTGATTTATAATATATTATAGGGAATTCCTATGATATGCTTATAAATACATTGTGATTTATAATCGTGGAAGGAAATTAATTATGGATTTGCATAAGTTGGAATATATTGTGGCAATTGCCGAATATGAAAATATTACAAAGGCCGCAGAAAATCTTCATGTTTCTCAGCCTACGTTAAGTACTTATCTTGCGTTACTGGAAAAAGATCTTGGAGTTGTGCTGTTTACCAGGGAAAAGAAATCACTTCATATCACTTCAGCAGGGGCGAAATATGTGCAAGCCAGTAAAGAGATTTTATCCATTAAAGAGAGCTTGTATGCAGATATCTATAATGAAAGAAATATTGTGCTGAGGGTTGGAATGCAGCTTAGCAATTTACAAATTTTCAGTCTGGCAATACAGCATTTTAAACAGTGCTACCCTGACATAACGATCAATCCCAAATTGCTGAATTCCAAAGATGCTTATCAACAAGTTCTCAAGAATGAACTGGATTTCGCTTACGCAGTCGGAATTCCAAATTATCCGGAACAAGCCTATCCAGGAGTTCTTGCCTCTGTTATTGCACGGTGGGATCTGAAACTATTGCTTTGTAGAAACAATCCTGTGTTTTGGCAGCTGAATATGGAGAACAATTGTTATCATAAGGAAGACTCAGAAATTATTTCAAGATTACCTGTGTGCTATATTAAGCAACAAGCGCAACAACTAGATGAAGACATTTTTCCAGCATTGAAGATTGTCCCGGACCAGAAAATTGAAATTGCCAAAGAGGCAAGTCAGTTCCTTCTAACATATGTCTTGATTAATAATGGATATACAATCTGTCCGTACAGTAATATTTCAAAAGACTTTGTTCAGCTGGACCTTCCTGAAGCGTTTTCTGTTTATAAGATGATGCTATACAAAAAAGATCATCATTTGACAAAATATGAAGAAGCTTTTAATGAAATGGTTCAGCAGGAATTCCGAAAACATCCATATTACTATGATTTTTCTTACATGGATTCATAAATGAATAGAAATTGAAGATAAAACACATAAGGAAAAAGCGAAGCATTATTAACTGATGCTTCGCTCATGCATATAGTGATGAATATTAAAGAACAGCTTTTTCGGATAAATAATGCAATAATAATGCAATGCTTGGCTTCTTTAACTATTTTTTACAAGGGCATAATGCCAAGTGAAAAGGTTTTAGATTTTCCAGTGGATTGTAACACTCTCACTGGTAGCGTCAATCTGTGATATAAGTATATCAACCACCTTGCGCTTATCGTCAAAGCTCACGGACTCCCAATCATCAAGATAGCCCGTAATGCTATCAATCTGTGAAGCGGAAACAGAATTAGCGGTGAGGTCTGCGACCAGCCGGAGCTGTTTCTGCCGTTCCGCATCCAGTTCCTCAATGCGGGTGTTTGCGTATTGCAGGAGAAGCGGATTAGCGCCGGACAAAGTGTCCAGAAGTTTCTCGATCTCGCTTTCCGTCTTTGCAAGGGCGACACGGGCGGCGGTCAGCTTCGGATTATAGCTTTGTTCCTTGCCGCCTTTCAGCGTGTGGAATTTCCGCATCTTCTTAACCATCTCGCCGTAAACAAACACCTCCATGCTTTGCGCGGTCAGCGTACCGGCTCCCTCGCAGCTCTTATTGTCTGCCCGTTGTTTGCACCGCAGGTAGGTGACACCATTTCTGGCGTTCAGACTTGCCAGGGCATAGCCGCAACGTCCACACTTGATTTTCCCGGCCAGCCATGTGTTATGGCATTTCCGGCCATTCTGGAATGTGGTGTTTTGTGAGAGCTTGCGCTGAACGGTCAGCCAGAGCTGGGAGGGGATGCGCCCCTGGTGGGGAGCAATCACGAGGATCGGCTCCTCGCCCTCGCGCCCTTGATATAGATAACAGCTATTGTCCCCTGTGAACATTTCCGGGGGACTTTCGATTTTTACGCCCTGGGCCTTGAAGTATTCGTAGATGTCCATATCGGCCTGGACGTAGACGGGGTTTCTCAGCAGTTGAGCAATAAACCCACGCTTTAGGGACTTGTCATAAACCTTGATGTCGTTCTCGGCAAAGTACCGGGATATGTCGCCGTAGGAATTGCCCGGCTCCGCATACATTTGATACATCAACTCGGCAAAATCCATTTCCGCATTTTCCACCAGCTTCTTTGTCTTGATCCCGTCCATGACGATGGGCTCGGTATCAAAACCGTATGGCGTCCGGCCCCGCATATAGTAGCCTTTGGTACACCGGGAATAGAAAGCGTCCTGCACACGCATCTGGATGCTTTCACGTTCAAGCTGGGCAAAGACAATGCAGATATTGAGCATCGCCCGGCCCATCGGCGTGGAAGTGTCAAACTTTTCTGTACAAGACACAAACTCCACATCATACTGCTTGAACAGTTCCATGAGCTTTGCAAAGTCCACGATGGAACGGCTAATCCGATCCAGCTTGTAGACGATCACCCGCTTAATCAGGCCCAGCCGGATGTCCTGCAGAAGCCGCTGGAAGTCGGGACGCTCAATGTTCTTTCCAGAGTAGCCCTTGTCTTTGTATTCCTTACCCTCACCGCCTTTAAGCTCATAGCGGCAAAATTCAAACTGACTTTCAATGCTGATACTGTCTTTTTTGTCAATCGACTGCCGCCCGTAAATTGCATCTATTCTACTATCCATAATTAGCTCCCTTCCGTTAAACGGGAGCCAACCTACAATTATATTGTACCTCTGCCGCCCCCTTACTACAAGGATGACTCTGGCCTACCCCCGCCCGGCATATTTGCGGAACACGTCAAACAGCCGCCGCTCGATCTCGCGGTTGCGCTTGTCCTGTTCCTGCGGGGAAAAAACGGGGGTGAGATTTTTGACGGTGATCGTGCGATCTCCGAGTAAAGCAGTTTTGATTTCACTTTCATATTTGACCTGTGCCTGCATAAAATCCCTCCCATACAATCAAAGAATGTCTTGAAACATGGCAAAGGCCAGCACCGGGAAAGTGCTGGCCTTTGGCCGGATATGTACCTCTGGACAAAGTGTCTGGAAGTTAGTAGGGGCTCCGTTCGTAGTAAGCCTCGGCCTCCTGCAAAGTGGTATAGTCGAATACCTCGTAAAGCTCGACCATCACCTGTTCAATGTCGGACGGCTTAAAGCCGCACCGCTCCATCGCGGCGATGACGTACCCCCGGCAGGCATCGTTGCTCCACGGCTGGGAGAGCAAAGCCGCCAGTTCTGGATCATAATTCATAGAGCGTTCCCCCTCTTTCTTGATAAATTAGGGAGTGCCGCGCCCGTTTCCTTGACCTGTCCAAAGACAACCATACTCGGCGCGGCATCCCCACGCAACGGGGAACGGCGGCCCGGAGGGACAGGCGGCCAGCCTGTCCACTGGCGGATCGTGGCCGTGGGTTGGCCCGGCCCACCTGCGGCGCTGGTGTTTGTCGCTCGTTCTCCGTGGAGAGAAGTCACCGCGCACCCGCCGCCCGGCTCCCCGCGCTATGCTCAGGGCCGCCGCCGTTCCGTTGCGGAGAGGTTTATATTTCCCTCTCTAATAACCAAGACATTTTTACATCAATTCCAAGTGGGGAAACAGCAAAAATCAAAAAGTTTTTTTCATGCGTTCCAGGCCCCGCTTGATAGACTGGCGGACGGACTCCTCATGCACACCATCAGCCTCAGCAATCGCTTTGATGCTTATGCCAAGAATGATGTGAGCGTCGATCCGGCGGCCCTGGATCTCCGGCAGGGAATTGAGCGCGTTCCACAGCCGGATAAACCGCTCCTTGAGTTCCAGGACTTCCTGGGGCGTGGGCTCATGCAGGCAGGCGGAGTATTCGATCCCGTCCTCACAGTCCAGGGAATACTGCGCTTTGTGCCGGGTGAGCCGCCGCTGGTAGGCCGCTTCATAGCGGACGCTGGCCCGGAGCGCCTCGGCCACTTCCTCGGTGACTTCGATAAACTGATCCTGTATGTACCAGTAATAAAAATCTTTCAGATTGATGGTAGTCATAACTTGTCCTCCATTTCGTTTTGGTCGGGTTGATAGGAAACGAAATGGAGGGCTGGTGGAGAGCGGCACCCAGGAGAGCCGCTCCGTACCTTGGGACACTTTGTCTCGAAGTACGGACAGCAAAATGCGCCTGCACGACATAAAGCCGCACAAGCGCATAAATCGATATATTTACTTACATTGTAACAATTTTCGCAACCACGGTTAAAATATCCTTGTCCGGGGCCCTGGCTTTTTTTGATAAATTAGGGGGGCGGGCAGAACAGAAAGACACAGCAATACCTCCTTAATCGGTTGCCGTATCTTTCAAATAGAAAGAGCCGATAACCACATTCTTTTTTGCGGGTTATCGGCTCTGCGTCTGCGCGTCTGGCTCTGTGATAACTAAAATTTCAAATTTTTCTACAGTAATTAGAGTTTCCTGTCTGCATTTAGGGCAAAACAAAGGGAAGTTTTTTAATTCCGTATCCAGCCGCAATTTGATACGAGTTTTACTGTTGCAGACAGGGCATAATAGCCATTTGTAGCTATCCATATAGTTTGTTCAAATCTCTCTGGCCGTCCAAATTTTTTGAGCTGCGGCAACAGAACCAATCACAATTATCATAGCCAACAGGAAGAATGAAATATAGATTCCTCCTGCTGCCACCGTGTAAACATCAAAGTATTTTAACGGCGTTAAATAGTACATTGCTGGAACTTCAAGATATTCAGCGGCTATGCTGATACCATAAAAAGCTAATAATATTCCCGTTCCCAGCCGTACAGCCCCTTTGTAGGATTTCGCCAGACCGGAGATCAAAAGCGTAATTGCAAACAAGGTCAGCTCTGTTAAAAACAACCCTATTGTGGTAGTTAGAGCCGCCTCTCTTTGCTCCAAACCTCCCAATGGCAAAATAGCGGTAAAATAATTACACAGTCCACTAAATGCCGCAAGTACAAACAAATTACATATACTGGCGACTACTTTTCCACAAATAACCGTGTTACGACTCACTGGCTTTGTAAATAAATATTCCGCAGTCCCTTGCGCTCGTTCTTTTGCCACGCAAGACACGCCAAGATAGACCGCATAGCTGTTTGTCAGCATCGTAACCCAGTAATAAATACAGCCGTACCAGCCCAAAGCAGAGGTTAGGTCACCGCTAACTCCAAACATGGCTATCAAGATTTTCGGGAAATCTGAAATCAGACCAGTTAGTTCACCCAGGCTGTCTTTTAAAGACAGATATTCAAAGTAAGCGAAGCCACATAAGACCAAAACGATCCCCATCCAAATCAGCAGCATTTTTCTTGTCAAACGAAATTCGTTTTTTATCAACGCATTCATTCGTTTCCCCCCTTTACACCGCCAATGCGATATCCCGTTTCAAGATTTTCTTGTAAGCCAAAATGATAAAAGCAAACAACAGGAGCAGATACCAGAGCATATAGTCCCAAGAATAAGCCCCTGCATCGTGAATTTCTGACGGACTGAAAAAGGAAAAGGGCGATAAAAAGCCGATTGCCCGGATGCTGACAGTCCTTGAAAAAGAGGTAATGCAATATTCCACAAACACGACCAGCCCAGCCGTTAAAAGCGGGGAACGATTATTGGGATGGAATATTCCGACCATCAATCCCAGCAGTGCGAAAAAAAGCGTAAGGAGGACAAAGGAGCCTACCACCAACAGGAATTCTCCCACAGGAAATCCAGGGCGAAACAGCATCATCGTCAAAAATGAAGCCAGTAGATAAGAAATTCCTGTCACACATACCCCAACAAGCGCACACAACATTTTCCCCTTGAAGATCATCTGCCGTCCACAGGGTTTTGTATATAAATATTCCGCTGTGTTTTCCGTACATTCTCCTGTATGTAACGACAGACCAAGGTGCATTCCGAAGACTCCGCCGGCAATCATAAAAAAGCCTGTAAGGAACGAATACATCCCCAGCGGCTCCATCAACAGCGTCAGAGAAACATCAAGCGTTTCCCAAAAGCCTCCCTGTGTAAAGCCTGATGGCAGAGTCCCCGCAGTTTCAATCATGTCATAATAAACGGGTGTCATGGAAAAAATACATACCGCAAGGGCGGCAGCCCAAATCAGAATATAATTTCGTGTTCGTTTCCATTCAAATCGAAAAATCAACATAGCGGCCCTCCTTATTCGTAGTAATGGAGAAATATTTCTTCCAATGACGGTTCCTCAATCAAAATGTCCTCCAGTTCCAACTGATGGAGCTTTTCCATGATTGTCATAGAGCTTCCGTTGAACATAAAGGATACAGAAGTTCCTGCCTTGTCCTGCTCAAAATTAGCTGTGCCGGGGATAGAGAAGAAGTCCTCTGGAATAGCACTTTTAGCAGTCAAGGAGATTTTCTTATAGCCGTTCTCCCGCAAGGTTTTCATAGATTGAACGCCGACCAATTTCCCCTCCCGGAGGATAGCTACCCGGTCACAGAGCCGTTGCACCTCACTCAAAACATGAGAGGACAGGAAAATAGTTGTACCATGTTCATTTTCTTCTTTCAGCAAGTCATAAAAGGTCTGCTGAATCAGCGGGTCAAGACCGCTGGTAGGCTCGTCCATGATAAGCAACTTTGGAGATGGGAGCAAAGCCGACACGATACCTACTTTTTTCTTGTTTCCTAAAGATAGATCACCGATTCGCCTGGACAAATCCAAATTAAACCGCCCCGCTAATTCTTCCATTCGGCGGTGACCGTCCACGCCATATAGTTCCGCCGTGTAGAGGAGCATTTCTCTCACTTTCATATTGTTGTAATAGCAGTTTTCGCTGGGGAGATACCCCACATCCTTTGCGATACGGGCAGGCTCCTGACTGCAATCCAGCCCGAAGATGGATGCACTTCCGCTGGTAGGCTTCAACAGGCCCATCAAGGCGCGGATAGTCGTAGACTTCCCAGCGCCATTCGGGCCGATAAAGCCGAAAATCTCGCCCTGACAAACGGAAAAGCTGATGCCCTCAACCCCTCGATGTCTTCCATAACTTTTTGTAAGTTCATTTAAAACAATCACTGGTTCATTCATGGCAGATATTCCTCCTTGTAAAAATTGTATTTCAGCATTTTTAAGATTTTTTCAAACTCTTTCATAATACCGTCATAATCTGATCCGTTCTCCAACTGAACTGCCATGCCCTGTGCAAGCATCATAAACATCCGAAACACCAACAGCGCATCCTCTGGACGCTTGAATTTCTTGCAATCTTCCTCATGCAAGACCAGCGTCTCTACAAACTTTTCGCTTGTCGCAGAAAATAAAGCATCTTTTAATTCCGGTATTGATTCTGCTGCTGCGCTTGCGATAAACGATGCAATATGCGGGTACTTTTTCAAGTTCTCAACTTTCATAACACTGGCTTCCCATACACGATCAAAAAAGTCTGTGTTCAAATCCAGTGTGCTTGCATCATAGGCCTGCTTCATTTGGGCTATGCAGTAGTCGAGCAAATACTGATAAAGAGCCTGCTTATTTCCAAAATACTGAAAGACAGACGCTTTTGAGATACCTGCCATTACCGCAATATCATGGATAGACGCTTTTTCATATCCATGCTTTGCGAAGCAGGCAAGTGCCGCATTGCGGATCGTTGCCTGTTTCTCTTGTGAAAGTGCTAAAAATTTTTCCACCATTATCCCCCTCCTGTAAATAACCGAATCGGTTATCCATAAACACTGTATCATAAATAACCGATTCGGTCAATAGCGTTTTGTTCTATTTTCGGGGCTTGTACGTTTTGGCAAGCAATTCGGGTGTGGCCACACTCCGAAATTTTCACAGGCCGCAGGCCCGTGAAAATGCTTGTTGGGGAGCTCCCCAAACCCGCCGGACTTCTGGACACTTTGTCCAGAAGTCCCTGGTTGTCTGCGGCCCGGAGCTATCGCTCCTGGGCCTTATTTTCACGCCCATCCGTATGGCCGAGCAGATGGTCAATGTTCGCCTTGACCGCCACGGCCTGCCGCATTTCCGCCTGGGCCTTGCGGTATTCCGCATAAAGGGCCTTTCTCTTTTCGGAGAGCTCCCGGCGCTCCTTTTTCAGCGCGTCCATTTTCGGGAGCTTCGCCCCGCCCAAAAGATCGCTCATAGTAGCTTTGGCCGCCCGGTAGTCGGCCAGCTCCGCCTCGTGCTGGGCCAGGTACTTTTTAGAATACCGGGCCGCTTTGTAGCTATCGAACACAGGGCGCGTCTTTGCATATTGTACCACCGCCCCCATGAGCTCAGAAGTTTTAGAGAGGGCCGCCTCTGTGTCCCGCAGCTCCCCGGCCAGCTTGTGGGCGCGATCCACAGCCGCCTCTGTGCTGGCGGCCAGCGCGTCATAATCCATTAGATCGTGTTCCCGGAGGTACTGGAGCGCGGCGGCCATCTGTTTGAGGTTGTAAACTTTGGCCCACCGCTCATAGCCGGGCCCCTTGCCCTGGGCCATGCGCTCCCTAATGTCGATAATCAGATTGACGCGCCGGGCCGGGGCCGGGCTGTCCTGGGGAAGCTCCGGGATGGGCCGCTCCCCGGCAATCACCGCCCGGATGTCATCCGGATCGAAACCAGGGCCCAGGGTGGATGCCCGCAGACGGGTGTACTTGTCCTGCCCAGGGGCCAGGAACGAGATCGCGCCGCCCCGCCCATGCTTCACTTGAAAGCCGGACTCCTCCATAAGCCGCAGGAACGTCGGGAAGTCAGCGGGCCTTCGCCCCAGGGCCTCCACGATGGCCAGCCGCACCCGCTGTTGTGCAGAGGGCGGTTTTTCCCCGATCCACTGGCCATAGTGGAGAAAGCGGCCCTTGCTGTGCTGTTTCGGATTTTGAATGACGGACAGCTCATGCTCGATGCACACCCGGTCAGAGAGCCGCCGCACCGCAAAGCTGGAGCCAATGAAGTTATGAAACTTCCGGGAGCAGTCCTGGGCCGTGGAGTTGTAGTAAATGTGATTATGAACGTGCCCTTTGTCGATGTGGGTACAGACAAAGAACTGGTACTTGCCCTTTGTCCAGCGCATGGCCGTTTCATAGCCGATTTTGTTTGCCTCCTCCGGCGTGACCTCACCAGGCGGGAACGCCTGCCGGATCTGAAAGAACAGGGCCCCGCGCTCCACGGCCCGGCCCGTTTCCGCCTGGTACTGGCTCTTTGTCAGAAGAAACTCAGCCGGGGCCGACGCCGGATCGCAGAGGTAGGCAGACACGGCCCCCAGCTTTTTCGGATTGAGCCCGTAGGCTAACCGATCCTCCATCGTCTGGACAGCCGTTTTTCCCGCCGCCACCTTGTAGGGCCGGATGTAAGTTGTAGCGATAGCCGCACCTCCTTTCCCAGCAGAAAAAGCGGGCGGCGGTCTACTCCACCCGCCGCCCGGCACCTCTGGACACTTTGTCCATAAGTATCAGCTCGCCATAAAGTCCATCGCCGCATACTTCACTCCATGCAGGCGCTCCACCAGCCAGCCGCCCAGGGCCGGGAGCCCAAAGGGGGAAACCAGGAACGCCAGCACAAACATGGCGATGCAGCCTACTGTCTGCCCGGCCAGCAGGCAGAGGATCGCCAGCAGGGACAGACCCACACAAGCCACAATGCACACCGCCCCCGCCACGCAGGACAGGAACGTAAGCACCGCCACAATGAGGATCAGAGCCAGGACAAAGGGAGCCGCGATGATTTTTAAGATTATCCGCATGGTTCATACCTCCTACAAAAGTTCGTTGTTCGCCTCTATATGTATATTATAACTCTGCGGGAGGGGGCCAACAAGGATGCCTCGGCTATCCCCACCTCTGGACAAAATGTCCAGAAGTCGAGATAGCCGGGGAACGGCAGAACCGCTCCCCGGCAGGTCAGAGCCGCACGATGGCGGAGAGCTTTTCCAGCAGATCGGAAAGGGGCCGCCACAGCTTTTCATAGTCCCGTTGCAGAGCCGTAATCTCCTCCGGGTAAATGCCGCCGTAGGTATTCGCCTGGATCGCCACCTGGTTTAGATTGTTGGAGCACCGCCGCTGGAGCGACACCAGCTCCTGGACAGGCGACAGGTCAACATGGAGCACATACCCATTGAGGGCCATTTTCCGCATATAGGCCCCCATATTGCGGATGCCTGCCTCGGCCATGCGCTCCCGGATCAGCGCCAGCTCCTCCTCAGACACCATTACATGGAGATGGATAGGGCGGCGGCGTTTCTTTGTCACCGTTCCTCCCGTTCCAGGCTCCGGCAGATGCGGGGCGGCTCCTTTACCTTGTCCAGCGCCTTTTCCCGTTCCGGGGGCTGGGCGGGGATCGGCGTATTGAATACCCCGGAGAGCCGCAGGGCTTCCTGGTTGGCAAAATCCTGTTCACGCTTCTTGTCCATAATCTTCCTCCTATCTGTCGCCCCGGTCAGGGGCTTTCTTTTTGGGGCCGTCCGGGGCCCGGTGTTCCTGGGCCTCCCGTTGGGCGGTCTTGAGCTGGTCGCGGATTGAGGGCTGTTTATCACCAGCCAGAAGCACCCTTTGTACTCGGATGCTTTCCGTACATTCCACCAGCTTCTCCACGGTAGCCTTTGCTTTTGGTACATAGGCACCCGCCTCGGAGCTCCATTCTGTAAGTCTGCGTCCCTCCGGGAATTGACGCATATCTTCCCACGGCCCCACCGTCTGAGCCAGCGCATCCATGCGCCGCCACACATCCGGGTTGTCCCGCGATGGCTGGAGTTCATAGCAGAACATTTCATCCTCCGTCAACTGTTTTCCATATTCCAGCTCGCCCCAGGCCAGGAACGCGCCGCCCTCTACTGGGAGCCGTTTATCATAGTTCTGGAAACGGATGGGATCGTTGCCGCCGCCCTTTGGGAACGTGCCGATGTCAATGGGCCGTTGTGTGGAATAGTATTTGAAGCTGTCCGGCTGGGGGCCTTCCGATACCAGGGAAACAGAGTTGTCTTTTTCATAGTCAGCCGCCCGTTTCAGAAAATCTTTGACCGCCGCCCGTTCTGTTGTAAAGTAGTGCCCCCAATCAAAAGAACGGCGGCCCTGTTCCTCGGTGACTTTCCAGGTCACATAGGGATCGGGGGCCCGCAGATTTTCCCCCAGGGCAAAACCCGTGTTATCGTCGTAAAGTAAAAGCCGTTTGATTTCATATCCGGCGTTTCGTTCCATATACAGCACCTCCTGGATCAATGAAAAATAGGCCGTTACCTCTGGACAAAGTGTCCAGAAGCGGCGGGGATAGATGTGGAAAGCATTTTAACAAAGCAGGGGTAAGCCATAGAAAGATACGGACTACCCCAAAAGCGGCCCCGGAAAGCCTTGATGCAAGCGGGATTTCCGGGGCCTAATTTTCCACACATCACCTCCGCTTTTTCCGCATATAATCCCGCTTTTGCCGCCGCAGGGCAATCCGGGCGCAGGACTCGGAGCAGTAGGCCATGCGCCCATCAGCGGGGACAGCCCCGCCGCAGATGGGACAGGGCTTAAACTCCGGCCTGGGCCCCTCAGTCAAGAGGGCGGCCTCCAGCGCCGGATCAAGGGGCAGGACGGCCTCCCGGAAGTAGCGGCAGTAAGCACCTGTCCAGCATTTGCCGAACATATAGCACTCGCACTCCAGGGGCAGGCACCCGTATTCCTTGTCATAGTTGGCGCACCACTTTGTTACCAGGGCGCGGATCGCCCGTTTTTCCTCGCGTGTCAGTTCACGGGCCAAGCCGTCACCTCCCGCCAGCCGGGGCCCGCATGAGCTCCCGGTAGCAGGACACACAGCCGATGCCCCGCCAGTAGGGGCACCCGGAGCACCGGGAGCCCCTGGGCGCTTTCGGGGCAGACGGGGCCTGGGGGTGGGGCTTCTGCTTCATCATTTTTTCAAAGGGGCTGTCGGTAAACCTCATTTGTCCGCCTCCTCTCCGTTATCATCCTCCTCGTCCCAGGGCGGGCCGTCATCGTCCTCGTCCCCGTAGCCGTCCGGCCCGTCATAGTCCGGGAGCTCGTCGCCATAGTCCTCCTGGGGCTCGGCGGCTTTCTGCTGTTTGGGGCGCAGTACCTTGAAATAGAACGCCGCACCGCCGCCCACTAAGGCCACGGCCAGCACCGCCAGGAGCATCCCCGTATTGCCGCCCGTTTCCGGCTCGGCCTCCTCCGGGACAGGTTCCTCGGTTTCCACGGGCTCCGGCTCCACGCCCACGCATTTTTCCATATTGACTGAGCAGACCGCGCACTCCGTATTCACGGCACCCGCCGCGCATTTTTCCGAGCAGGAGCAGACCGCCTGCTCCACCCCGGCGGCCTCGGCTGCGGCCAGCAGATCGGCCTCGTCTACCACGCTGAAGAAGTAGGTTTCATACTGCTCGCCCTCCTCGTCCACGGGCTTGTCATAGTCAATGACAATGTAAAAGGTGTTCCCGCCCGCCGTCTGCACCGTGATAAACTGCTTGTTGGTGTGCTCGTCATAGAGCAGATCACGGGTCACAAGGTTGCCCTCCTCCGAAAAGCCCTCGCCCGGTTCGATGGTGGGCTCCGGCTCCGGGGCCGGGGTTTCCTCGGTCATAGTGGGATCGCCATAGTCCGCGCCTTCGCCGCCGTCCGCATAGGCATAGGCCGGGACGCTAAATCCGCATAAAAGAACGGCGGCACACAGCGCCGCCGCCATCACCCGAAAGCGTTTC
The DNA here is from genome assembly GCF_052064775.1 of Oribacterium sp. HCP28S3_H8. Classification (NCBI taxonomy): domain Bacteria; kingdom Bacillati; phylum Bacillota; class Clostridia; order Lachnospirales; family Lachnospiraceae; genus Oribacterium; species Oribacterium sp. HCP28S3_H8. The sequence goes on from NZ_JBQHUZ010000003.1 coordinate 32,173, forward strand.
ATCTTCAATTTTCCTCCTTTCCGCCGTCCTCGGACTTCTGGACACTTTGTCCAGAAGTGCCGTCCCGGAGCCGCTGGAGCACCAGGGGGAGCTCCTCCAGGGAAATGCTCATGCCCCGCACGATGTCCACGATCTCGCTGTTTTCGGCCTCCTGCTTGTTCTTTTCCAGCTCCTTGAGCCGGGCCTGCTGTTCGCTGATTTTGGCCTTGACCTTATCAATCTCGGCCTGGATTTTCTGGCTTTTGCTTACCGCCATACATAACCTCCTTGTCAGGGTAAACGCCCGTAGGCGTAGAAATGAGATTGCCAGTAGCTTGTATTTAAGTTTGCGTATTGGATGGGATCTCCACAGTGGATCATCATCCCGTCCCCCACATAGATGCCACAGTGGGACACGCCCGCCGTGTCATAGGTGCCGACAAAGAACACCAGATCGCCGGGCTTTGGACTGCTGGTAGGGGTGCAGATGTTATAGAGCCCCTGGGCCCCCAGGCGGCCCACATTCCAGCCGCTGTGATTGATGACCCAGGACACGAAGCCGGAGCAGTCAAAGGACGTGGCCGGGGAACTCCCTCCCCACACATAGGGATAGCCCAGGTATTTCTCCGCCTCGGTGAGCATAGCCGCAAAGGTTTCATCGTCCAGATATTCCCCCGGCACGTCATATCCGGCGGGCGGGTTGGTAACGTATTTCCCCACATAGGCCGACTCCGGGAACAGGTCAGGTCGGTTCCCCAGGGTGGACATATAGAGGGAGTACCGGGACATCTGCTCCTCGTTCATCATTTCCAGGGGCAGGTGGGACAGGTTGCGGTTTTCCAGCGTCACATAACAGATGTAGTAATTGTAGGGGACTTCCACATCGTAGGAGTTGCCCTCGCTGTCCGTCCGGTAGCGCACCTCAACCACCACATCCTCGGTGAGAATGTACTGGCGGTCAAAGAGGGTTTCCAGCGTCCCCTGCACCTGATCCAGCGTCCATGCCCCCTCATGGAGCACCGACAGGATGGAGATCAGCACATAGGGATCGTGCTCAATGCTGTCCAAGTCGAAGTGGTACTCGTCATAGTCGTGGGTGCTTTCGTAGCTGTCCAGGTAGTCTGCAAGCTCCGCCTCCATTCCCACATAAGCCGCCTCCGCCGCCAGCATTTCCTCGTCCTGGGATGGGTAGGTAGTCGCGCCCACCGCGCCAGCCCCGGCGTTGCCAAGCGTCACCAGGGAGGACGAACAGGACTGCATCATAAAGAGCAGGAGCACGCAGGCCAGGGCCAGCAGCACCCCCACGGGATGCCGCTTCACAAAGCCCGCCACTTTTGCCCCGGTCTTGACCGCCTCCCGCGCCCGCTTCTGGTACTGCTTTTTCAAGCGGCGCTTGCGCCACATCCGGGAAACCGGGTTGCCGGACATTTCCGGGTGCTCCTGGGCGGCCATGCGGAAATGATAGTCCGCTGTGGCCTTGACATATTTGGACTCGGCCCGCTGGACGGCCTTTGCCGGGTGTTCCCGGAGCGTCTTTTTAGCAAACCGTACCCCTTTACGGCCCAGGGCCTCGCCCACCAGCTCGGAGCGGTGGGCCCCCTCGATGCCCACATTTTCCTGCTCGTTTTCGTAAATCTTCCCATGCACAAAGCCGTGAACGGTGCCGCCAGCGGCGCGGCCCACCCGCCGGACGGGGCCGGGCTTTTTCGGGGGCTTCTGCTTTGCCAGCTTGCCTTTGGCCGCCACCAGCTTGTCGCCCCGCTTTTCCATGCGGAGCTTAGAAGCGGCGGCCTGTTCCTGTTTACTTTTCTGCCGGAACTTTGACTTGTGGACACTTTGTCCAGAAGTGCCCTCTGTCCCGGCCCCGGAAGAAGCACCGCCGGGATCGGCGGGCTCCTCCCAGGAGCCGGGGCGCTCCCTGGGCTCCTGTTGGGGTTTATTCAGTTTTCGCTTCATTCTTCAAGTCCTCCGGGCGGGTGGTGAGCAGATTATAGATCTCGCCTTTGGGGAACCGATCCACAAAGGGAATAGTCACATCGCCATAGAACAGCAGGCCCTCGCCGGAATTGGAATGGGTGATATAGGAGAGCTGATGCTCGGAAATGCCGAGCTGTTTTGCCAAAATCGCCCGGTCACTTTGGGCCTGGGACAACAGGATCATAAAGTCGGTGTTGTCCAGAATGGCCTCGATCTCCCGGCTGGCCAAAAGGTCTTTGACGTTCTGCGTTAAAGCCGAGGGTACGCAGCCTTTTTTGCGGAGCATCTTCCACACGGCCACAAAGTAGCTGGCGGTGAGCGCGTCCCTGAGCAGGATGTGGAACTCGTCAAAGTAGCACCAGGTAGAAACGCCGTTGTGGAAATTCACATTGACCGCCGACGTTACAAAGTCGTTGGTAACGTGCATGGCGATCTTGCGGAGGTTTTCTCCCAGCCCTTTGAGAACGATGCAGACAATATGCGCCGTCAGTTTTACGTTGGTCTGGTGGTTGAACAGGTTAAGGGAGCCCGTACAGTAGAGCTCCAGGGCGGTTGCCACCCGGCGGGCCTCCGGCTCCGGCTGTTTCAGAAGCTCCTCGTACAAGTCCTGGAGCAAAGGCGGCTTGCCGTCCCCCAGGCCCAGGGCCATGTCCCGGTAAATGAGCCGCACACAGCGGTCAATCACCGTCTTTTCGATGGGTTGCAGGCCATCCTTGCCGCCCACCACCAGCTCGCACAGGGACAACAAAAAATCCGCTTTCATGGAAAGCGGGCTTTCGTCATCGTCCAGATCAAGCTGGATGTCCATCGGGTTGATATGGCTGGGGGAGCCGGGGGCGATTTCCACCACCTGGCCGCCCAGCCTACGCACCAGCGGGGCATATTCCCCCATCGGATCGACAATGATAATGCGGTCTTTGGGGATGGCAAGAAACACGTTGATGATCTCACGCTTTGCGGCGAAGCTCTTGCCGGAGCCCGTGGAGCCGAGATAAAGGCCGTTGGCCGATTTCAGCTTTTTCCGATCTGCCATGATGACGTTGTGGGAAAGAGCGTTCATGCCGTAGTAGAGGGACGGCCCGGCCATCCGCAGCTCCCTGGTCATAAAGGGGATAAAGATTGCCGTGGAGCTGGTAGTCATGCCCCGCTGGATTTCTACCTCGTTATAGCCCAGGGCCAGAGAGGACACAAAGCCCTGTTCCTGTTGCCAGTCCAGCCGCTTCAAAGCGCAGTTGTATTTCTGCGCGATGCCGCCCACTGTGAACACATCGTTTTCCAGCCGCTGGCGGGTGGGCGCGATATTGATCACCGTGAACGTCAAGAGGAACATCCGCTCGTTGCGGGACTGCAGATCGGCCAGGAGCTCTGCCGCGTCCTTGCTGAATGTAATCAGGTCAGGGGGCAGGATGTCGGGATCGTACCCGGCCCGCACCGCCTTGCGCTGTTCCTCCACCTTCATTTTGCCGATGTCGGAGAGCTTGCCCTTGATGGTCTTAATGGCCTTGAGCTGATCCACCGTCTGAATATGGAGCGTAACCGTCATTTCCGCATCCAGCTCCAGGATCTCCGCCAGGAGCTTGTCAGAGAGCTCGGACGCCAAAATCTGCAAGTAGGACGCCGCGCCCCAGTATTGGCCGATGCGGAACGTCCGGGACTGCCGGAAGTCGAAGCTGTCCGGCGCGATATAGTCCTTTGTGCCAAGCCCGGTTTTGGGGATGTCCTGCCAGGAGAAGCGGAACGGCTCCCGGTTGCCGGGGTGCATCTGGCCGTGAAGCAGAGCCAGCCGCGCCTGCCCGTCCATCGGGACAGAGGGAACGCCCAGCCGTTTGAGGTTGCCTGTCACGTCGGCCTCCACCCGTTCCAGGCGGGGGCGGGCTTCCGCGATCCCCTCGGCGGGCAGGCCGAACGTGATGTATTTTGACCGCTCGATGCCGTTGTTGCTTTTGGCGATCTGGCTTTTTAACATTCCCGTGAACTCCGCCCGGATGCTGTCATAGTCATCCTGGGCCGGAGGAATGTTTACCTTGTACTTGCTCCGGGAACGGGAGCGGCGGTTGATAAAGGAGAGCTGGAACGGCAGGGAGCTGTCGAAGTAGTTGAGGAACGAGCTCCACCCGCCAAAAATCGCCGTCTGATCCTCGGTGCTTGCCACGGAATAATTGATGTCCTCATATTCCACCGTCTTTGTGTAGAGCCCGCCGGGGAGCTGGCACACCCCGTCCGGGTGCATTACCAGATAGGGGATCGTCTGCTGGGCGGAGAGCGCCGCTTTCCGTTTAGCGGCCTTTCCGGGGCCGCGCTTTGGGCTTTTTGCGTTCTGCAATCGCATCCTCCTTTCTCACAGCGCCCCGCTGGGTGAACGGGGCATAGATATTTTCCGTCTGGTAGGGCCTCACCCCAGGCCGCAGGAACTTTGCCCGCAGGACGTTCCGCACCACCTTTTCAAAGGGGAGCCCGTCTTTTTCATACATCGCCAGCAGGAACGCCGGGAGCGCCACTCCCATCATCAGGAACATGGCTCCCGTGTTGCCGATAGTGCTCCGGGCCAGCAGGTAGGACGGGATGCCCACCGCCGCCGCGATCCCGAAGCACACAAGCTGGCGCTTTGTCAGGTTAAAGGCAAGTTTGGTCTTGATTTTGGATAAGTCGTTGGGGACATTTACATAGGGAATTTCAATCACTCCTTTCCGGCCCGGCCACCTCTGGACACTTTGTCCAGAAGTCCGGGATGGTGCTTTCCACCTCGTTCCCCCACACGTCCCAGCCGGGCGGGGACTGCCGGGCGAACAGTTCCACCCTGGGCACATCGCCCATGAGGGCCACGATCTTTTCACGGGCCTCCTCCGGCTTGCGGCTGTGCTCCTGGATGGGGGAAATGATAAACTGGTGGATATTGGCCGCCTGCCGCTTTGGGTGTCCCCGCGTTGCCAGCAGGCAGACCTCCGCGTTGCCCCGCGTCCAGAAGCCCAGGCCATAGAACCAGCCCTCGGACTTGCGGTTTTTCTTCAGCCAGACGAAAGCAACGCTCTTGTAAGTGAAGCCCCACGCCTTGATCAGCCGCAGGGCCTCCGCAAGCTGCGGGAACGTAGCCCACAAAAAAAGCACGCTGTCCGGGGCCGCCAGATCCGCCACCGGGAGCATGCATAACTCGTCAATCCCCATTGTGGGGTAATGCTTTTCCGCCGCCCCCTGAACATTCTTTGCAGAATACCGCCAGGGGGGATCGGCGTAGATCACAGAATATTGTCCGATAGTCAAACTCCTTTCTCCCCGGCCTCCACCGCCGCGCCCGCCACGCGGATGCGTTCACTGGCGGCGGCATAGTAGGCCGGGACGGTTTCAAAACAGAGGAAGCGGCGGCCCGTGTTGAGGGCGGCCACCGCCGTTGTGCCGGAGCCCGCGCAGATGTCCGCCACCAGCTCGCCGGGCCGGGTGTAGGTCTTGATGAAATACTCGCACAGGGCCACCGGCTTCTGCGTGGGGTGGACGGTGCGCTGGACGGTGGGGAACGTGAGCACATTCCCCGGAAAGCGCAGACCGTCCTCCGAGCCGCCTGTGGTGCGGACGAATTTTCCATAGTTGGGGCTGTCCCCGTTGTTTGTCAAGCTCCTCTTATAGGGCTTGCCCTGTTCAAACTGCGGGTTGTAGAGAGGGAGCTTCTGATAGAATACCAGGATGTTCTCCGTCTTTTTTAACGGGGCCCGCCTCGCGTTGAGGAAACCTGTGCATCGGCTTTTATACCACACCCACTCATAGCGGAGCATGGACAGGTTGGATGCCCCCAGCACCTTGTCATAGGGGCACTGAGCAAAGAACAGGATCGCGCCGTCCGGCTTGACCGCCCATTTCACCGCCTCCCACAGCTCCGGGAGCGGCAGGGGCACATCCCAAAAGTTCCGGGTAGTGCCGTAGGGCGGATCGGTCAAGAGCATATCCACGGAATGGCGGGGCAGGGAGCGCAGGCCCTCGATGCCGTCCATGAGGAACAGCCCCTCCGTGAGTTCCGGGGACTTCTGGACACTTTGTCCAGAGGTGCCCTTATCGGTCATCCCTGGCCTCCTTGCCCTTTGCCGGGGCGGGCCGGGTGGCGTTTTCCTTTGCGGCCTCCTTTGCCGCGTTTGCCATCTGCTCCCGGATCGGCTTTGGACGCAGGGCCTCGGCGCGGGCAATCAGCTTTTCCACGGCCATGTTGTAGCCGTCTGCCGCCGCCGCACTCAGTCGCTCCTGCAAGGCCCGGTTTGTCACCCGCGCCGTGGAGCGGTAGCCCGTCCGGGTTGTGGGATCGGGTTTGCTGGGCTCCCCCAGGAAGATCCCGTTTTTCCCGTTGACTACCTTAAAATCGTCAATCACGATGCCGCCGATATTCACGCTGGCAAAGCCAATCAGCTTGCCCTGGGGCTCAATGGGCCGCACCGACACCTCGATAGGCACCTCGGCGGCCTCCAGGTTTTTCTCCACCCGGAGCTGTACGGCCTCGTCAATGGAAATGCCCTGGGCGTCCGCCAGCTCCTGGATGGGCGCTTCAAAAATCAGGCGGCGCATTTCCGCCATCGCCGCCTCGTCCATAACGGGGGCCCCTTGTGCCGCCGTCTGCATATTCGCCATAAAATCAAACCTCCTTAGTGCGCGCTAAAGATGCTGCGCGCTATCGTCCCGGTTTTGAACAGCATGAAGCAGAGCAAAACCGTATAGCCCACGGTGCCCCAGATTGCCCCGATGGGATCTCCGCCCGTGGCAATCCCCTGGATCAGCACCGCATAGATTGCAACGCACACCAGAATGAGCATCCCCTGGAAGCCCACGGCAAACAGGGAGCGCAGATAGTTCTGCCCGATCTGGCCCACCTCCCGGTGGGAGATTGTCGCCATAGGGATCGGGGCCAAACTGGTGAGCAAATAGATTTCCAGCATCCTCCCGTAGACCAGGACAAAGATGACGATGCCCAGCGCCCACATGGTTACGCCGATAATGGAGGACTGGAGCCACAGGCCGAGAAGTGGCCCTAAGTCCATCCCCTCCAGGGTGGTTTCCAGCTCCGTGATCATATCCGGCGTGATGTCCGTGGAGCCCTGGATGAGCCCTCCGGCCTGGGCAATCACCGTCTGCGACACGTCAAAGACGGCCATCACAATATCAAAGGTATTCGAGAGAATGAAGATGGCACAAGCCGTTTTGAACATCCATTTGTAGATATTCGCCACGTCAAACTCGTGCATATTGTTTTTTTCCAAAAGCATCTGAATGAGCTCATAGGTGGCAACAAAGGTCAGTACCAGCCCGGCAATCGGTAAAATCACCGTTTCGGAAAGCTGGCGGATGAGGGAAAATACCCCGGCGTTCCACGCCGCCGGGGTAGTCCCCACCTGTACCGCGATCTCTCCGACTTGGGTATTGACGTAATCAAAGAGCCCCTCCAGGTTCCCCATGATCCCGCCAATCAACAGCTCTTTGAGCCAGACTGTGAGCCAGTCGGTGAGAAAATCCATAGGCCCTTACCTTAAAACAGGCCAGACAGCAGAGGGATCAGGGTGGTGCCCAGCAGAATGATGCCGCCGCCCGCCATGAGCTGCTTCATGCCCTGGCTTTTTGAGCCAGGGTTGTCCGAGCCGTAGCCCTCCAGGAGATTGACAACGCCCCACACGCCCAAACCAGCGCCGAGAGCCACAACAAGGGTCTGCAAAGTATCAATAGCGGAAGAAAAGAACTGCATATAGCCTCCATTTCTCCGGGTTTTCCCCGGCCATGAAAAAAGCCGCCATTTCTGGCGGCAGGTTGCGACCTCTGGACACTTTGTCCAGAAGTGATTTATACATAGGCATCTGGATCGTCCACATCGTCGTAATTGAGGATGTCCTCGTCCTCGCTTACGGGCCCCGTGTCCGATGCGTCTACCTCGTACACCTCACAAGCCTCGGAAAGCCCAGGCCGCCTGCGGCGGTTGATGAGCTTATCCAGGTCAAAGGCGTTTTTCTTTTTATCGGCCTCAGCCGTGTACTTGTAGTTCGGGTGCTGTTTCAAATCGTATTTGGGCGAAAAGAACGGGGGCAGGCCCCGTAACTGCAAAATGCACTTGTCGCCCGGCATGGTAGCCAGCTCGCTGGGGGTCATCAGCTCCCGGCCCAGCCGCTGGGTGTTCTGGTTGTAGCTTTCCGACTGCCCACGGGAACGGCCCTCGGTCTGCATGGAGATCGTGGCCTTTCCCAGCCAGTTCTCGGATATTTCCTTGATGGTGGAGCTTTCCCGCCCGCCCAGGAAGATCACGCTGTCCATGTTTCCCAGGATCGTTTCCGCGTTGTCCTTGTATATGGCCTTGCACTGCGCGTACTGCTGGTAGAACAGGCACAGACTCACCTCGCGGGAACGGATCACGGCGACAAGTTTCTCCAGCGAGGGCACCTGCCCCGTGTTGGCAGCCTCGTCCCACAGCACCCGCACATGATGGGGCAGGCGGCCCCCGTGAACATTGTCCGCCCGTTCACACAGAAGATTGAACATCTGCGAAAAGGCCAGGGCTACAATGAAGTTATAAGTCGGGGTGGTGTCGGAAATGGTGAAGAAAACCGCCGTTTTCCGATCCCCGATGCGGTCAAGCTCCAGCTCGTCATAAGACATGATCTCCCGGAGCTGGGGAATGTCAAAGGGGGCCAGCCGGGAGCCGCAGGAAATCAGGATTGATTTTGCGGTCTTGCCGCTGGCCAGCTTATATTTCTTGTACTGCTTCACGGCAAAGCAATCCGGCTTGCGCTTTCCCAGGCCCTTGAACATATAGTCCACCGCGTTCATATAGGACTCGTCATCCTCTTTCACGTCCATGCCGGAAATCATGTCCACCAGGGTATTGATATTCCGATCCTCGGCAGGAGCCTCGAAAATGATATAGGCAATCAACGCACAATAAAGGAGCGTTTCTGCCTTTGTCCAGAACGGATCGCCCTCCTTGCCCTCGCCTTTGGTGTTCGCTATGAGGGTGTCCACGAATTTTAGGATGTCCGCCTCATTGTGGATGTAGGACAGCGGATTGTAGTGCATGGATTTTGAAAAATCAATGCTGTTGAACACTTTGACCTTATAGCCCCGGCGTTGCAGGAAAGCACCCACCTGGGAGAGCACCCCGCCTTTGGGATCGACGCACACATAGGAGCTGTGCGCCTGGAGTAGCTGGGGCGTGAGCCAGAAGCGGGTTTTGCCCGACCCGGATGAGCCGATGATGCAGGCATTGAGGTTGCGGGCGTTGGCCGGGTTTTTAGGCCGGGTGTTCATGGTGAGAAACTCCGTCTTTGTCAAAATGACGTTGTTTTCAAACTTCGGATCGACAAAGGGCTTGATGTCTTTTTCGGTGCCCCAGCGGGCCGATCCGTATTCTTCATCCCGCCTGAATTTCTTTGCGTTCTTGCTTTTCATATAGATCAGCAGGCGGAAGCCCACCGCGCCCACAATGCCGATGAGCCAGTCAAGGGGATGGAGCCCCGGCGCAAAGTCGGCAAAGGCCGGGCCGATGCTCTGGCCCAGGCCCATCAGCTTGTGAGCAAAGTCCACTCCGGGAGCCAGGCGGTAGGCCGTCCCCAGCTTTAGGCAGGCCCACAGGATAAACAGGTACGGGATGTTGGGTATCACATATTTCTTAATACTATCTGTCCTCATGCACCGCCTCCCTTGCACGTTCTTTCTTGTGGGACGGCTGGCGGGCCAGTTCAGCGGCGGCCCGTTTGAGCTGTTCCCGGATCGGGACGCGCCGGGACTTGGAACGCTTCATCACGCGCCGGGAATATTCCGAAAAACAAGCGGTGATGGCATCGGCCTGCCCGCTTTTGAAAAACAGCAGGTATTTGTCCGGCCCGGTCTTATAAAAGGCATAGTCCACATTCCATTTCCGGGCCACCCGGTCAAAGTCCTTTGGGGACTCCACCTCGATGCTGTTCGTGGCGGCCCCGTGGCCCATGAGCTGGCGCACCGTCTGTTTGCCGTGGGGTGTCTGGCGGGCCCGGTGCGCTTTCTTGATCTTCCGGCCCACCGCCAGACACGCCTGGGCCAGCACCCGGCCCGTGAGCTTTGTCGCCTTGATGGAAACTGCTATGGTACGTCTGGAAACGTCCTCGTCAATCAGCCGTATCCCTCCTTTCCGTGAAAAAGCACCTCTGGACAAAGTGTCCAGAAGTGCCGCTATCGCTCCTCATGCTCCTTTTTGGCGATCTTCCGATAGCCCTCCAGGGAGGAGCCGTCAATAATTTCTTTGTAGGCCGCCATCTGCTCCCGCACCGAGAGCTGCGGGAACGCGAAAACCTTGTGCTCGGCGGGAATGTCCTCGATCCCGTGGTAGTGCTCGATGAATTTCCCGCCGTTGTTCAGCACATAGCCGCCGGGGGCAAAGTGGCCGTCCTCGTTGATCCGCACGTCCCGCCCGTATGCTTCATAGTCGAAGTAAGGGAGCAGGTGATCGGGAATGTCAATGGCCTCCATGTCCTCCACATAGATGCGGCCCAGGGTTTCATCGTCCTCCACACCGGGATAAAACTCGAAGCAATCCAGGTTTTGTGTGAGGTTGATCAGGTCAGCCACGCTGGAAGTATGTTCGCCGCTGTCAATGACCGCCTCAAACTTTTCCAAGTCGCCTTGATCCAGCTCGGAAAGCAGGCAGGCCAGATGGTTGAGTTCGTCCGGGTTATCATATTCGCCTAAGTAGTCATAGAGCCCCAGTACATCACCGTCAAAGCTGGTGATGAAAAATTCCTCGTACCGCACCCCGTCCACGCCGATGTGTTTTAGGAGCGCCTGCACCTCCTCCGTGGTAGTGGGGAATTTCAAGGTTTCACCAACCAGCTCGCCCTCGTTGTATTTCCCCAGGTTGGTGATGTAGGCTTCAAACAGGGACGCCATATCAGCGGCGGCCCTGGCCCTTGACGGTGAGGATGCCCTCAAGGGTGGTGGCGGTGATCCCCAGCCGCTGGGCCACGGCAATATCATTTTTCATGGACTCGGTGATCGTATGGCCGCACACCACCAGCACACGGGAGCGCCGGAGCAGGTCACGGCCCATGTCGATGCCGTTCTTGTGCTCCTCCGGTACCGCGTCATTGAGAAACAGCGGCAGATAGAGCATGGGGCAGATGGGGGAATAGCCCGCATCGTAGACCACGCGGCAGTAATGCGCCGCCTGCTCCATGTCCACCGCAGGATCGCCGCGCCATGCGGCAGTAATATAAGCAAGGGATCGTTTCATCTTCAACACCTCCGATATTTATAATAGGTAGTTCGACCCTATCCCCCCGCCCTTTCCCTATCCAGGGAAAGGGGGCGGCTCTGGAGGATATATGCCCCCGCCGCGCCGCTGGAAGTAGCACAGCCGGGGCAGACCGTCAAGGGCAGGCCGCCGCAAGCGGCGGTGCGTTGCACCCTTGACGGCCCACTCCCGGCTGTGCAGGAATATAGGCGGCGACGGGGGATATATCACCACAGAGCCCATCCCAAGCGCGGGGCGCTTACCTCTGGACAAAGTGTCCAGAAGCGGGGCCGGGTTACTTCTCCAAGTCCTTTTTCTTGTCCGGCTTTGCCAGTTCGGGCGGCTGTTTCTCTTTCCACTCGTCCAGCAGGGCCATGATCTGCTCCTTCATTTTGGCAGGAGTGACCTCCTTGCCGAAATACTTAGACAGTTCAGCAGTCGAAATAATCACACCGCGATCCTCCTTTTTCTCTTCACTCAGAATACCGTCAATCACATCGCCGTTGAGCTTGCCCTCCTTGTCCAGCTCGTGGAGCCGCTTTGCCTGGGCCACCGAGGGGGAGGACTGCTCCCCGTCAATGGAAACGGCAATCAGCCGCTGGTTTTCCGGCCTGATATACGAGATCTCCACCGCAGGCATAAAGCCCATCTGCTTTGCGTCCACCTTGTCCAGAAGCTCCGGCACCAGGGAGTTCAGGCGGATATACCGCATGACCTTTTTATAGTTCATGTCGTGTTCCTTACCCACGATCTCCACCGAGAGCTTACCCAGGGCCTCGGCCTCTTTCTCATTCTTCGGGCGGGCCCCCTGTCGCTTGATGGCCTCCACCTCCAAATCCAGGAGCTTTGCCAGCTCGCTGGGGAGGGGATCGCCGCGCTGTTTGTTGCTGTTACGCATTTCCCGGACAGCTTCAAGGTCAGTCATCTCGCGGACAATACAGGGCATTTCCTCCAGTCCGGCCCGTTCACCACCATGATGGCGGCGGTGGCCCGCGATAATCTCATAACCCTTGCCGTCCTTTTCCGGGCGGACAGTGGCGGGGGTCATAATGCCGTGTTCCTTGATCGTCCCCACCAGATCGTCCATCGCCTTATCGTCCTGCACCTTGTAGGGATGCTCCCGGAACGTGTGGAACGGATGAAGCTCCGACATTTTCAGATAGACGATTTTTCCCTCTTCCACCGGGCGGGGCGGCACCTCCGGCGTAGGCGGTAGCTTGATCTCCGGCGGCGGGACTGCCGCCTCCTTGACGGGAGCGGCCTTGCCCGGCTTTACCGTCTGAGCGGATTTAGACGCTGGCGCACCGCCGGAGCCCGTTTCCTTGCCCTTGTCGGCTTTCTTACCTCTGGACACTTTGTCCCGAACAGAGGGCGGAGCCTCCTCACGGGCCGCCTTGTCAACCTTAGACGGGCGGCCTGTGCGGGGCTCCGCCGTTTTCGCTTTTTTCTCCGCAGTCGGCCCGGCCTGCTCTTTCGGCGGGCGGCCCCGGCGCTTCGGCGGCTTATCCGCCTCCGGCGCTTTCTTGTCCGGGGCGGGAGCAGAAGCCTCCTTGCTACCCTTATCAGCGGCCTGGATGTCCGAAAGGTTGATTACCTTGCCGGACGGCGCGGGAGCGTCCTCACCCATACCGGGGATAACAGACTGCTCTGGCGTGGCGGGCCCCACATGAGCGGGGGCCGCCTGATCCCCACCAGGGACAGCGGGCCCCTCGGTGTGTTCCGGCGCGGGCGGATCGCCCGGCCCGGACGGGGCCGGAGCTTCCGGGGTTTTCCTTTCCTCCGGGCTCATGTTTACTTTTTCATCTGCCATTGGCTAACCTCCTTTTTCGTGAGATGAAAAAAGGCCAGACCTCCCGGCCCGGCCAGCTAAAATATTCCCCCTTTCGTTTTAGTATTAAGTCAGCACCACTCCTTTCCCAAACCGGGCCACGAAAAAAACGCCGCCTTTTTCTTGAAAAAGCGACGTTTTAGTGTAGGTTGGCTCAGTTTTTTGTTGTGATTTATGATTATGCCTTTGTAAAGAAACCTTACATAAACCGGATTAAAACCTTTTTTCGACTATTCCACGATCTCCTGATAGCATTCCGGTCGGCGGTCCCGGAACAGTCCCCAGCTCAGGCGGTCCTCTGCGAGCTGGTCAAGATCCAGCTTCTGCGTGAGAATTTCCTCATGATCCCGGCAGCCATCCTGGAGGATTGCACCGGTCCCGTCAGTGATAAAGGAGGAACCATAGAAGCAAAGACTTGAGCTCTGCATATTATTGGCTTCACAAGGCTCCACCGTTTCCAGACCGATCCGGTTGGCGGCAGCTACCGGCATAAGATTTGCCGAAGCATGCCCCTGCATCGTCCGGCGCCAGTGCGGCATGGAATCCGTGAGCAGAATCGGTTCGGAGCCGATGGCCGTCGGATACAAGAGCATTTCCGCGCCCATCAGTGCCATGGATCTTGCGGTCTCCGGGAACCACTGATCCCAGCAGATCCCGACGCCTACCTTGCCAAATTGAGTATCCCACACCTTGAATCCCGTATTTCCCGGCGTGAAATAAAATTTTTCCTGATAGAAATGGTCATCCGGAATATGCGTTTTACGATAAACGCCAAGCAAAGACCCATCCGCATCCAGCATGGCAATCGAGTTATACAGTACAGTCCGGTCACGCTCATAAAAGCTGACCGGCATGGCAATACCAAGCTCACGTGCCACCGCCATAAAATGCCGGACAGCAGCATTCTCCATCACCGGTGCGGCAAACGCATAGTATTCATATCGACGTTCCTGGCAGAAATACGGACGTTCAAAAAGCTCCGGCAGCAGCACAATATTGGCACCTTTTTCCGCAGCCTCTCTCACCAGCCGATCCGCCGTCAGTATATTTTCTTCCACGGATGCTGTCATCTGCATCTGCACCGTAGCTAAAGTTACTTCTCTCATTCAGAACTTTCCCCTTTCGGACTTCATGCTTCACCGGCAAAGGCGGTCTTGCGCTGAGCCTTTCCATCCGGAATCTGCTGGGTGATACAGTGAATGTTTCCGCCTCCGACAATAATCGCCCGGGCGGGCACAGATACCACGCGGCGTTCCGGAAACAGCCCCGCAAGAATTTCTCTCGCCCGTTGGTCTGAAGCCGCGTTTTCATCACCGAATGCCGGCAGCAGCACAACTTCATTTCCGATATAGAAATTCACATAGCTTGCCGCAAGACGCTCTCCTGTTTCCCGGGTATCCTCTCCCTCTTCAAAGCAGTAGCCGGACAGCTCCTCCGGACGGATTGTGACCGGCACATCCGGAATCGGAAGCTTATGCACGAGGAAATGTCTGCCTCTGGCATCCGTTTCCTCCGTAAGCACCTTAAGATCCGCAAGACTCAGGGCATACTGCGGGTCATCCTGCCGATCCGTCCAGGCAAGCACTACCTCTCCGGGCCGTACAAAAGCGCAGACATTGTCCACATGCTCATTGGTTTCATCGTTGTAAATGCCCCTCGGAAGCCAGATCACCTTTTCCGCGTCCAGCGTTTCCTTAAGCCTTTCCTCAATCTGAGACCGGGACAGCGCGGGATTCCGTCCGGCACTTAAGAGACAGGCCTTGGTCACCAGCACAGTACCCTCACCGTCACAGTGAATCGATCCGCCCTCCAGTACAAAGTCCCGCGCATCAAAAAAATCATATCCGAGGGTCTCGCAGATCGCGGCAGCAGCTGCATTGTCCCGATCCCAGTGGGCATAGAGTCCATCCACTGCACCGCCCCAGGCATTAAACTCCCAGTCGGTACCACGCACCTCTCCAGTCTGTGAATTCACCACAAAGCTTGGTCCGACATCTCTCGCCCAGGCGTCATCTGTCGGAATCTCCAGCACCGAGATCCGTGGATTTCCGGAGATCAATGCTTCCACCTCCGCAGCATGCGCATCATCAGCAAGAATAAAGACCTGCTCTCCCCGGGACAGCTCATCCGCAATCCGGAGAAATACCTTCTTGGCTTCCCGCCCCTGGTACGGCCATGAGCCGGGCCGCACCGGCCAGATCAGAAGTGTCCCCCGGTGCGGTTCGTATTCGCCCGGCATATGAAATCCCTGAGAAGCCGCAGATTCCTTCCATCGTTTTACCATCGCATCCTCCAGCCCATCCGGGCGATCTGTCTTTTGTTTCTGCAAGAGCTATCCTCATCGCACCCGGCAGTTTAGCATCCTAACAAGAGCTATTCTCATCGCTCCCGGCAGTTCAGTATCCTAAGTAGTATAAAAGCGCGCAGCTCCTCTTGATGCCGTCTGAAACCTGCGTACAGCGTGATTCACGAGAGTCTGCCCTTAAAGTCCTCATATCCGAATTTCCGGAGCAGCCTGCATTCGCCGCTTGCATCCATAGCATAAATCGAGGGCAGCGGCATCCCGTTAAAGGTGTTGTTTTTGACCATAGAGTAGATCGCCATGTCCTCAAAGTACAGCCGGTCGCCCGGGCGGATCTTATGATCAAAGGAGTAGTCTCCGATGATATCCCCCGCAAGGCAGGTCCGCGAGGAGAGACGGTAGGTGAATGCTTTGACTCCGGCTTCTTCGCTGTCCTTGAGGGGTGGACGATACGGCATTTCCAGTACATCCGGCATATGGCATGCGGCGGAAGCATCCAGAATCAGCGTGGTAATGCCGTTTTCCACTATGTCCATGACCTCTGTAACAAGGTAGCCGGCATTGAGCGCCACGGCTTCCCCCGGCTCAAGATAAATGTCCACATCATAGGTTTCGCGGAGACGCTGTACAAGGGCGATCAGATCCTCCACGCCATAATCCGCTCTGGTGATATGGTGCCCGCCGCCAAGATTCAGCCAGCGGATCCGGGGACTCCGGAGATATTTTCCGAATTTATCCTCTACCGCCTGCATGGTTGTGATGAGGTCGTCAACATTCTGCTCACAAAGCGTATGGACATGGAAGCCATCCACAAGCTTAAATGCCTCGGGATACTCCTTCAGCCCCCGCTCAAAATTTTGAAGCGTCACGCCCATCCGGGAACCGGGTGCGCAGGGATCATAAATTGCATGGTCCCCCTGTGTCGAGCATTCGGGATTTAGGCGAATGCCAATGCCGGTCGGCGCGCCCATTGATCTGCCAGCCGATGAATGCTGCGGCTTCTTTCGGTGAAGCTCCGCCACAATCGGCGCAAAACGATCAAGCTGCGTAAAAGAATTAAAAATCACATGATCGCAGATTTCCGCAATTTCCCGAATTTCCTCCGGCTTATATGCGGGGCAGAACACATGGTTCTCCTTCCCCATTTCTTCCTTGCCAAGTCTTGCTTCATATAAACCGCTTGCGGTCGTACCGGCAAGATACCTTCCGATCAGCGGATATTCCGCAAAGCCGGAAAATGCCTTCTGCGCAAGGAGGATGCGGCAGCCCGCGCGGTCCTCCACGGACTTCAGAAGCTCGCAGTTCTTTTTAAGTTTACCCTCGTCAATGACATAGGACGGAGTTGGAATTTCATTCAGTCGCATTGCTGACCTCTCTGTTATTTGTTGCTGTGCGTATATTTTCAATAGGGTTTTGCTGATCTACCCGAATTTGCGGACAAAACACTGTATCGGGATGCTACGGTATCGGCTTTTTCGATCTATATGAAATTTCAAGGGGGTTCGTACCCGAATTTCAGAGTCATTTTCGGGTACGTTTGGTAATTTTTTCCTCTGTAGACCGAAACCACTTTGAAGGCTATCCTCAGTAAAGACAATTCCGCAGGACAATCCACCTGGATTCGGGTATGTTTCACTCTTTTTTGCACTATAGGCCGAAAGCCATCCTCCAAGGTAAAGCTATAGTCGAAAGAAGTACTTTGCCCGGTTGAAATTTACAGGGCAGAATGCCTCATGAACTCATGCCTCAGTCCACCAGCACCGGATTTTCATCCACCTTCCAGGGAAGTCCCCAGCGGTTCAGCGCCTCCATATAAGGATCCGGATCAAATTCATCCGTGGTATAGACACCCGGCTTTTTCCAGAGCCCGGAGGTCACCATCAGCGCGCCGATCATCGCCGGAACACCGGTGGTATAAGAGATTGCCTGAGAGCCAACCTCCTTATAGCACTCCTCATGGTCGCAGACATTGTAAATG
The DNA here is from genome assembly GCF_052064775.1 of Oribacterium sp. HCP28S3_H8. Taxonomy (NCBI): domain Bacteria; kingdom Bacillati; phylum Bacillota; class Clostridia; order Lachnospirales; family Lachnospiraceae; genus Oribacterium; species Oribacterium sp. HCP28S3_H8. Next base: position 49,454 of record NZ_JBQHUZ010000003.1, read on the forward strand.
TAAATCTTCCGCTTTTTCCCATCCTTTTTACCGGTAAAGATGCAGCCGATGTTGGTCTTGCCCTTGGTGCGCGGACCCAGTGTCGCAGGATCCGGAAGCAGCGCCTTAAGGAACTGGATCGGTACGATTTCCTTCCCTTCAAAGTTAATTGGTGTCGTGGACAGCATGCCGACATCCTCAAGACAGCGCATGTGATCGAGATAGCTCTGACCAAAGGTCATAAAGAAGCGGATCCGCTTTACCTCCGGCATATGCTTCCCGAGCGCTTCGATTTCCTCATGGTGTAAAAGATACATGTCCTTTTGACCCACGCCATCAAAATTATATTCCCGTTTGATGGACATCGCCGGCACCTCTACCCATTTGCCGTTTTCCATATAGGAGCCGGGTGCGGAAACTTCCCGTAAGTTGATCTCCGGATTAAAGTTGGTTGCGAATGCATATCCATGGTCGCCGCCGTTACAGTCGAGGATGTCAATCGTATCGATGGTATCAAAATAATGCTTTTTGGCGTATGCGGCAAATACCGAGGTGACACCTGGATCAAAGCCGGTTCCGAGAAGCGCGGTAAGCCCCGCCTTTTTAAACCTGTCCTGATATGCCCACTGCCAGGAATAGTCAAAATATGCGGAGAAGCCTGCCTCTTTACAGCGCTTCTCATAGATTTTACGCCACTCCGGGTCATCTGTGTCCTCCGGCTCATAGTTTGCAGTGTCGATATAGTCTACGCCGGCGGCAAGGCAGGCATCCATAATGCTGAGATCCTGGTATGGAAGCGCAAGATTTAAGACAGCATCCGGCTGATAGCTCCGGATCAATGCCGTAAGCTCCTCGACGTTATCAGCATTGACCTCTGCAGTGGTTATCTTGACCTTGGTTTTCCCCTCCAGCTCCTTTTTGAGCTTGTCACACTTGGATACCGTGCGGCTTGCAATCATAAGCTCTCCAAATGCCTCATCGTTCTGGCAAACCTTGTGGATTGCGACAGATGCCACACCGCCGCAGCCGATAATCATAAGTCTTGTCATGATCTTGTCTCCTCCTCATTAAGTATATCCTCCACATATTTCGGCAGCATAAAAGCGCCGCGGTGGAGATTGGTTGTATAATACCAGGTTTTGAGTCCCCGCTGCTGCCATCTCACCGGATCAAAGTCCACCAGCGGATGGTACTTCTTGGATGCAAAGCCAAACATCCAGTAGCCAGCAGGACAGGTCGGGATACTTGCCTGATACACTCTGCTGATCGGGAAGGAACGATATACCTTCCGGTGCATTGCGCGGAATGCTGCCTCATCCTCATCATAGAAGGGACTTCCGTGCTGATATACCATGATGCCGTCCGCATGCAGCGCGCGGTAGCAGTTCCCGTAAAACTCCTTGGTAAACAGTCCCTCGGAATATCCAAACGGATCCGTGGAATCATTGATAATCAGGTCATACGCATCACTTGCGCGGCGGAGGAAGCGAAGACCGTCCATATTCACAATATGCACCCGCTCGTCGTCAAAGCCTTTGGCAGTCTCCGGGAAAAACTTCCGTGAAACCTCGATAAACATTTCATCCGGCTCCACGACATCAATCCGCTCAATCTCCGGATACTGGATCAGCGTCTTTGCCACACCGCCGTCACCACCGCCGATGATGAGCACGTTTTTAACGTATGGATGCACCGCCATCGGCACATGAACGACCATTTCGTTATAGATAAACTCATCTGCCTCGGAAAAAATAATCTCATTGTCCAGCACAATCATCTTGCCAAATTCCGGCGTATCAAACACATCGATATGCTGATAATCACTCTGCCCGGAAAACAGCTGCTGCTTCACTTCCATGGAGTGCTTCACATGCTCTGTATCCTGCTGCGAAAACCAGATTGCCATTTAACTCTCCTCCACCATTACGTCGATCATTTCACACTTCGGATCGCGGGTGCCCATCAGCGAGCAGCCCTTCAACCGGGCGTACTGGATATACTCGATGATTTCCTCCGTAATCAGCTCTCCCGGTGTCAGAATCGGGATTCCAGGCGGATAGCACATCACAATCTCACCGGAAATCCTGCCCGCCGCATGGGTAAGCGCCACCGGGATCCGTTTGCCGTAAAATGCCTTCTGCGGGGACATGACAAGCTCCGGCTGGATAAAGTCACCGCAGTATAAATCATTCCGGTCACGCTCATAGATCCGCTTGATATCCTCCAACGCGCCGACCAGCCGCTCAATATCCTGGATCCGGTCTCCGATCGAAATATAGGCAAGGATATTTCCGATATCACCAAACTCGATCTGGATATCGTACTCATCTCTCAGGATGTCATAAACCTCAATGCCGGTGAGTCCGATCCCCTGGGTATAGACCGAGAGCTTTGTGACATCAAAGTCATAGACATCATCCCCATCGATCAGGTCGCGCCCGTATGCATAATATCCGCCGATATCGTTGATTTCCGAGCGGGCATATTCCGCCATCTTGGAAACCCTGGCAAATGCTTCCGTCCCGTGCAGCGCGAGGTTCCGCCGGGAAATGTCAAGACTCGAAATTAAAAGATACGATGCACTCGTGGTCTGTGTCAGATTGATGATGGACTGGATATACTCCGCATCCACCTTGGAACCACATAAAAGGATCGAGCTTTGTGTCAGGCTTCCTCCGGATTTATGCATGGAAACCGCCGCCATATCGGCTCCAGCTGCCATTGCCGAAACCGGCAGATTGTCACCAAAGTAAAGGTGTGTGCCGTGAGCTTCATCTACCAGCGCCAGCATTCCGGCTTCATGGACAATTTCCACGATCTTCCGGAGATTGGAGGCGATCCCGTAATAGGTCGGATTGTTGACAAAAATCGCCTTTGCCTTGGGATGCTCCCGGACCGCCTTCTGCACCTCTGCGACCTCCATACCGGTCGCAATGCCAATGGTCGGATTGACCTTTACCGGCACATAGATCGGGATACCGCCGCAGAGTACCAGAGCATTGATGACGCTCTTATGCACGTTTCTCGGCAGGATAATTTCATCTCCGGCACGAACGGTTGCGAGCACCATCGCCTGCACTGCGGAAGTCGTACCATTCACCATAAAAAAGGCATGGGCTGCGCCAAACGCATCTGCCGTCAGCTCCTCCGCTTCCTTTATGACGGAAATCGGATGACTCAAGTTATCCAGCATCTTCATGGAATTTACATCCACTCCGACGCATTTCTGACCGAGAAATTCCAGCAGCTCAGGATTGCCTCTCCCACGCTTGTGACCAGGCACATCAAAGGGCACCACTCTCCGCTTCCGAAGCTCAAGCAAAGCCTCATATACCGGCGCGGTCCGCTGATGAATCAGATCCATAGTACATTTACCTCACATAAGATAAGTATTTCGTAAGTATTTAGACATTAAAAAACCACCGGACTGTGTATCCATAGATACCATGCCGGTGGTGACTTCAATCGATTTTCTGTTTTATCCGCACAGCGGAATATCTACAAATATACGATGATTGACCATTTCACAAGGATTATAGCTACACAATCAATTTCGTTTTGCAAAACATTCCTGCCTGCTCACTCTTCGGAAATATATCATAAATAAAGGAATTACGTCAACCTTTTTACAAAAGATTAACCGCAGTTTAACAGCGGGTTTTTATTCCGAAACTCCCGCAAACTGGCTCTGGTACAGCTCCCTGTAGAAGCCGCCGGCTGCCATCAGAGAATCATGGGTCCCCTGCTCCAGGATCCTGCCATCCCGCATCACAAGGATCCGGTCTGCATTACGGATCGTGCTGAGACGGTGCGCAACAATAAAGCTCGTCCTGCCCTCCATCAGCTTCTGGAACGCCATCTGGATCTCCATCTCTGTCCTTGTATCAATGCTGGACGTAGCCTCATCCAGGATCAGCATCGGAGGCATGAGCAGCATGACACGCGTAATGCAGAGCAGCTGCTTCTGACCCTGACTCAGACTGTCATCATTGACCATCGTGTCAAGCCCCTCCGGCATACGACGGATAAACTCCCAGCTGTGTGCCGCCTTTGCCGCCTCAATAATCTCCTCGTCTGTCGCATTGGGATTGCCGAATGCAATATTTTCCCGGATCGTCCCGCTCTTAAGCCAGGTATCCTGCAAAACCATACCATAGTTCTTTCTCAGCGAATGCCTCGAGACGCTGCGGATATCCTGTCCGTCGACCTTGATGGCACCGCCGTCCACATCATAAAAACGCATGAGGAGGTTAATGAGCGTCGTCTTACCGCAGCCGGTCGGTCCGACAATTGCCACCGTCATACCGGGATTTGCCTCAAAGTTAAAGTCTGTAATCAGCGGCTTCTCTTTATTATAGGAGAATGCAACATGCTCGACATCCACCTGTCCCTGATCCGGTACAAGCTCCTTTGCAGGATCGGCACTTTCCGGGGCTGCTTCAATCAGTGCAAAGACTCTCGCGGCACAAGCCATCGAGTTCTGCAGCTCCGTAACAACAGAGCTGATGTCATTAAACGGCTTCATGTACTGATTTGCATAGGAAAGCAGAATGGTAAGCCCTCCGACGGTCAGGACACCGGACATAATCCTGTGCGCGCCTACCAGTGCAACCAGTGCATAGATCACGTTATTTACTGCACGGGTGGAAGGATTGGTGAGAGAGCTGAAAAAGATCGCATCTCTTGAGTAGGTACGGAGCTTCTCGTTGATGTCATGAAAACGCTCCGATGCACGTCCCTCATACCCAAATGCCTTTACGACCTTTTCACTTCCGACCATCTCGTTGATCAGCGCCGTCTGCCGGCCTCTGGTCTCCGTCTGCTTCCGGAACATGCTGTAGCTTCGTGTTGCAATAAAACGTGCAACCAGAAAGCTTACCGGTGTCAGTACGAGCACCATAATAGTAATCTCCACATTCCGTGAAAACATAAATCCAAGCGTCACAATAATTGTGATGATACCAGAGAAAAACTGCGTAAATCCAAGTAAAAGACCATCCGAGAGCTGATCAACATCCGCAATGACTCTCTGCACAAGATCGCCGGTGCTGTGGGCATCCAGCGTGCTGAGCGGAAGCACCTGCATTTGCCGGATCGCCTTGGCACGGATATCGCGCACGGTCCGGTAGGTGAGCCGGTTATTGGTGAGATTCATCACCCAGGTGGCAAATGATGCTGCCACCACAAGCCCCGCAATGCGTACAAGATACGGCATCAGCAGGTCAAAGCGTACCTGCTTTGCGCCGAGGATGGTATCAATGGCATCACCAAACAGCACCGGGATATAGAGCTGGAGGATGACGGATATTGCCGCAAGCAGGATGCTGAGCAGCACAAGGATCCGGTATTTACCGATGACCTCCATGACCTTGCGGAGGGTCTCCATCGAGGAACCGGACACCGCAAGCCCCATCGCTGTTTTATCATTTATCTGCTTCTTGCTCATGCTTGCTCCTTTCCTTCCGGACGCTCCTCCGGAAATTGTGAATAATAGATTTCCTGATATACCGGGCAGCTCTGCATCAGCTCATTGTGTGTGCCAAGTCCCACAAGCTGACCATCGTCCAGTACAAGGATCTGATCCGCTGTCCGGACGCTGGAGGTTCTCTGGGATACAATAAATACCGTCATCTCCCCTTCCAGACCATGAATTGCGGTTCTGAGCCGTAAATCTGTTGCAAAATCCAGCGCACTTGCCGAATCATCCATAATCAGGATTTCCGGTTTTTTTACGAGCGCCCTTGCAATCGTAAGACGCTGCCGCTGTCCGCCGGAGAGGTTTCGACCATTCTGCTCAATCCAGGCATCCAGCATCCCATCCTTACCGCGGATCACTTCCTCTGCCTGTGCGGTGCGGATTGCATTCCAGAGATCTTCATCGGTGGCATTGGCATTGCCCCATCTCAGATTGTCCCGGATGCTGCCCTCAAATAATACAGCTTTCTGTGGTACCACACCGATTTTATGGATCAGCGCGCCTTCCGGATACTCCCTTACATCCTGTCCGTCAACCAGGACCTTGCCGGAGGTCGCATCATAAAATCTTGCAATGAGGTTCACCACCGTGGATTTACCGCTTCCGGTACCGCCGATGATGCCAATGGTCTGACCGGGCATTGCTCTGAAATTAATGTCCGTCACAGCATCCGCGCCGGAGCCCTTGTAGGAAAGTCCGACATGCTGCATCTCCACCGCCGGAACCCGGTTTGCCGAAGCTGTAGCTGTACTCTCCGACCGGGAAGGCGAGGATGCAGAAGCAGCGGCATTCGCATCTGAAGCAATAGCGGAGGTCTCTAAGCTGGCGGCTGCCGGATACGCCATGCCGGGCTGTACATCCAGGATGGAGCCGACACGGTTGGCGCAGGCAATGGACTTGTTGATGGTGATGATCAGAGATGCAAGCTTGATCAGCTCTACAATAATCTGTGCCATGTAGTTATACAGTGCCACCACATCGCCCTGTGCAAGGTTTCCGGTGTTTACGCGGACACCGCCCTGCCAGATCAGGAGGATCGTGGCGAAGTTAATGAGGACATAGGTCAGCGGATTCATGAGCGCCGAGAGCTTACCGACAAACTCATTGACGCGCGTAAGCGTATCGTTCTGACCATCAAACTCCTGGATGGACTCCGCTTCTTTACAGAAGGCACGTACCACACGAACTCCGGTGAGATTTTCACGGGTAAGCCTCAGCAATCCATCCAGCTCGGTTTGTACCTTTTTAAAAAGGGGAATGCTGGCAGCCATGATGCCAAATACAACGATACTCAATAGCGGAATCGCAACGACAAAGATCAGTGCGCAGCGGACATCAATGGTAAATGCCATGATCATAGAGCCGAATACGATAAAGGGGCTCCGGAGCATGAGACGCAGCGTCATGTTGATACCGGTCTGCACCTGATTGACATCGCTGGTAATCCTCGTAATCAGTGTATCCGTACCCAGGACATCCAGCTCCTGATACGACAGACTTTGTATATGATCAAACAGAGCCTGACGGAGATCGGTTGCTGCTCCGACGCTTGCGGTTGCCGCAAACCACTGTGCCGTGAATGAAAACAGCATGCCTAGCACCGCAAGTAGGAGCAATATGCCAAAGCAGCGGAGCACATAGGCAAAATTCTGCTGCGCGATACCGCGGTTGATGATTGCCGCCACCGTGATCGGTACCAGCAGATCCATCAGAGCCTCCAGCAATTTAAAAGCCGGCGCGAGGATGGATTCTTTTTTGTAATGTTTCAGATAATCCCAAAGCTTATCCATAATGTGATTCCTCATTTACATATAGCGTTTTTATTGATTTACGATTGCAAGCATAACACGGCAAATATATATTAGACATATATATTTTAAAACAAACTATATCGATTAGATATATATAGGCACGATATATTAGGCTACGATAGTTACATCGATCATTTAGACTAGATAAGATAAGAAAGAGATGCCGCCTGCGAAACAGAAAGGATTTTATTTATGAATATGGAGCAACTGATCTATTTTACGGCAGTCGTGGAGGAGGGAACCATATCCGGCGCTGCCCGGCGACTGAACATGTCCCAGCCTCCGGTATCGCTGCAGCTTAAAAATCTGGAGGCGGAATGCGGCGTTACGTTGTTTATCCGTGGCGCCCGGCAGATCCGTCTCACCGAGGCAGGACAGACACTGTATGACTATGCGGTAAAAATTCTGGATCTGAAGCATTCGGCGGAGGACGATCTCCGCTCCTTAAAGTCCGGCAAAAAAGGAAGTCTCAGGATCGGGATTGTCTCCTCGGGACTTTGTGAAGAGTTCTTCCGCGGGATTCGTGATTTTACGCTCGGACATCCGGATGTGAATTTTAAAATCTTTGATGGAAACACCTACCAGCTCTTGGATATGCTGGAGCATCAGAAAATCGAGCTTGCTGTAATCCGGACACCATTTCTTGAGCATGGGCTGGATGTGATGGAGCTGCGCCGGGATCCGATTACAGCGGCGGGCTGCGAACAGCTCATGATCCGGCTTCCGGAGGGAGCGCTCCATCTCTCCGACCTCCGGAAGCAGCCACTCATTCTGTACCGCCGCTGGGAAAAAATCATTCGTGAATGCGCGGAAAATGAAAAAGCCCGTCTTAATTATTATTGTGTCAACGATGATGCCCGCACCAGTATCCAGTGGGCGGAAACCGGGCTGGGCATCGCGCTTGTTCCGGCTTCGATTCTGCCGGTATCCCATGGACTTCTTGCCAGGGAACTGGAGGAAGCGCCCTTATGCAGTACCATCTGCCTTGTCCGGCGACGGGATCATGAGCTCTCGGAAAGCGCACTTGCCATGTACCGGTGCTTTGAAAAAATCTATCGCAGGAAATAATTCAACTGTTACAATACATGAACCTTTTATAATACTTTTAAATCAGATGGTTTTTAATCACATCGCCTTTTATACTGCGAATGCTTTTACTTCCGGTCCTCTCGTCTTCTCCGGTAGCTGTGACCCTTATCCTTATACATGCTGAGATCCGCTTTGGTCAGTAAGGCATCAAAATCCGTAACTTTGCCGACGGTGCAGGCATAGCCGATTGCCATGCTGATGCCGTGGTTTTCGGCGCTTTCACGCATGTGACGGATTAAAAGCTCGATGTCCTTTGCGTCCAGGTCTTCTGTTACCACAAGAAACTCATCGCCTCCTGTACGGAAAACATTTTTTAATCCTGCGCACTCTCCTAGGATTCTGGCGGTTTCGGAGATCAGGATATCACCGGCATGATGCCCCTTGGTATCATTTATGTCCTTTAAACCATTGAGATCCACAGAAATCACGCCAATGACGCCGTCGCCCTGCCATGCTCGGATCCGTTTTTCAAGACCACGCCGGTTTCCAATATTGGTAAGCTGGTCCTTCATGCTCTGATCCTCCAGAAGCTGTAACGCATTCCTGTTTCGGATCAGGATCGCAAGGAAATCCGTGAGTGTGGACAGGAGTAGATTTGCCGCCTGGACGGTATCCTCCGAGGGATTTATCACCATGGTAAATCCTTCACACCGGTTGGCAAGCATCAGCTGACCGGATGCAAAACTTCTGACGCCATGCATGCGGAGTGAAAAATCCGGATGCTCCGACTGAAACGAAGCCATATCGCTGATGATGACAACATGATGTAAGTTAAACCCATGATATAATGCGCGGAAGTTTGATTTCGGGATACTCTGAAGCTCCTCCTTTAATGGCAGTACCCCTGACGCAGTCCATTCATAGCTTGCACTTACTGTGTTATCTTCCCGCTCTTCAAAAATCAAAAAGCGCTCCGGCCTTAGATTTCTGGCAATGCATTCCATGAACTTCTCAATACCGCGATTGGGATCATCCTCCCTGAGACCTAGCGAAATTGCCTCATTTGCACGCAGCTCCTGATAAATCAGTTCATGATCTTTAGCTAGTGTACTGGCATACTCTGTCATGTTTGTGGCATGCGTGAAGCGCAGCACACGATTTTCCCATGGGATCAGAAGCGAACGGATCAGCATCCTATCATTGCTTTTATGGCATAAGTGTTCAGTCGCAAAGATATTGTCATTCCGGAGCTGGAGGTTTGGGCAGTCTGCACAAGGCGCATGGAACCCCTCCAGCACTTCATAACAGAGCTTTCCCTTGATATCTTCCTCCGGCTTCAGCCCCACATCTTTACGTGCGCTTTGGTTCAGATAAACGAGCTCATAGGTTTTGGGGTCACTGATTACGATACGATCCGGTGCACGATCCAGCGCATCGCGGCGGATCACAACACGGTCTCCTATATAAGGACGCTCTCCGTATACATGCTTCTCGGCATTGCTCAAGCGACGGATCAGAAGCTGTAAAAGCTCGTCAAAGCTGTTTACCTCAGAACCGTATGTGATTGCATATGTGCATCTCGGCATCGTACGCAGCCCCATGTTCCGCCAGAGGAGCGGCAGCGTTTCAGAGACTTGCTCGAGCCTATCTGCAATATCATCTGTATTGTTTCTATGCTTAAAGCAAAGGAAGCAGCAGAGACCTATACGTGCTATGGTCCATCCGGGAATCAATGCCTCGCATAGAGATGCAATAATTTCTTTCAATATATGATCTGCTGTTTCAGGATTATCCCGTAAAACCTCGGCATAGCTTGTAATGTCGATCAGCACTCCTGTGTAGTCGATCTTTTTTACCCGATATTGATCTGCATAGACAAGCCCTGTTTCAATTGCGCCTCGGAAGCTGAGCAACCCGGTTTCGGGATCGGAAAGACCAAGTCTTAAATTATCCTGTGCCGTGGTATTTTTAGCACTGACCATACCCATGATTCCGGCGATCCCTTTTTCATGGTACCAGGGTGCCCATGTGACAGAGAGCTCCTCAATTTTACCGACATTCAGAACCGGCTCTGTTGTCGTAAACGTATCCTTACCCTGCTCCAGCAGCTGACGCTCGACCTCGGAAGGCACAGAGGGATCGACATGCCAGCCAAGCTCCGTTTCGGTTTTGCCAAGGATTTCTGTTCCGTTTGTAAATCCACCTTCCATGATAAATTTCCTGCTGGCACCAAGGATTCTGCCGCTTCTATTCTTCCAGATAAAAGCGTATGGACCATATTCCTTGAGAGTATGAAAAAGATTGCTCTCCTCGGAGATACCCGGCGCACAGCTGCAGGTTGTAATACCAAACGAGCGGCAGAAATCCGGAAGCAGCGTTTCACGGTCACGCTTCTGCTCCCAGATGTCCTCTCGTTCACAAAGCAGGATATTTTTATGGAGACTTTTATAAATGATCATTGCTTCAAAAACTGTCCAGCGGTAGCTTCCGTCATTTTTACGTATGCGCACAAGCTCGATCTGGGGATTGCCACTATCCTGCAGCACTTTTTCCTCAAGCTTCTCCGGACGGATAAAGTTGATGAACCTCTCCCGGTCCTCCGGATATACCAGATGATCGGTAAAGGATATAAAGTAGGTCATAATAGACGGATCAACATGCTCCGCAGCTACCTCGTGGTGGTTGGACTGCAGAACCCGCACCTCATTTTTACTCCGGTCAAGCAGATAAAAGCCTTCATACATATGAAAGATATTTCGTAATGCAGCATCCATATTGCCGGCTTCCTGCAGATCGGATTTTGTACTCATATTGTATAAATGCGCCTCTCCGACAAAGAGACGTTCGCTGCCGGCGATCCAATTGACAGTTACCTTCATATACTGACCATTATCAACATAAACGGTAGTTTCTGCATGATGCGATCGCTGTGTCTTTTTTAAAAGCTGTATAAAAATACCTCTGAACGGATAATCCTTTGCAATCAGATTGGCATTGGCTTCCTTCAGGTTCTGCGTGCCTGTACTTCTCAGTTCACGGATATAGGCATCATTTTCAATAAGCAGGGAAATATGCTTACCATCAAAGCGGAAAATTGCCGTCGGCAGATCTGACATGAGATTGACGCTTTCTGTAGCGTCCAGGAGGTGCGCTGATTCTGGGTCCTCCGGCTGTATTCTGCTTTTCTGAAAATAGGTTGGGATATCCTCGTACATCATCGGCTGCCCGTAAATGTATCCCTGAATTCGTCCGCAGCCAATTTTTGTCAAAAACGCTACCTGTTCCTGGTTTTCCACTCCTTCTGCCAGTGTCTGAATGCCAAGCTCCTTATCCATCATCACAATCGCAGAAATAATCTTACGGCTGCGTTCATCAAAATCCCTGAAAAATCCCATGTCGATTTTAATGACATCAAAATGAAAATTATGTAGAGAACTGAGTGACGAATATTCACTTCCGAAATCATCCATCCAGACCTGAAAACCTGCCTTCTGCATTGCATAGATTTTGGACATCATGCTGAGCTGGTTTTTTGACATAACACGTTCAGTAATTTCAAAATTAAGCAGACTACGCGGTACCTGGTAACGATCAACCAGCTTCTCGATCGTACTGAGTGGATCGGAGATCTCAAAATCAAAGCCTGAGAGATTTATGGACACAGGAAACAACGGCAGGAGATTTTGTATCCTGTCATGGCAGATCTGCATTACCCGTTCCAGTACATAGCGGTCCAGCCGGTTTATGAGCTGTGCCTCCTCCAGAACCGGTACAAAAATATCCGGCGCAATCATCCCAAGCTCCGGGTCTTCCCAACGAGCCAGTGCTTCAAAGCCCCAGAGATTTCCAGTGAGTGTCCGTAGAATCGGCTGATAATATACCTTGATATAGGATTTTTCCAGTGCCTCGTTAAAATTGCGGAGAATATAGGTTTTTCTGCGGTTGCTCTCCTCCATGGCTTCGGTAAACACAGCCACAGAACGGTTTCCATCGGATTTGATGCTGTCACAGGCAATCTTGGCAGCATCAAACGAGTGGCGGAAATTATTTAGAGAATCCTCTTCATGAGTCCGGTAAACGCCAGCCTTCAGGCGGATGCCTCCGTCATTAATATAGTGATTGACCTCATTGCATACATCCTCAAGCTTGCTTTCCAGCTGATGCTCCGGTAAAAGTGCCACAAAATGGTCCGCTGCCAGATGCCCGATCAATGCGCCCGGAAAGGAAGCCCTGATGGTATTTGCGATTTTTTTGAGGCATTGATCGCCGAGGCGTGTACCGTGCATCCGGTTATATTCTTTAAATCTTGTGATATCAAAGCTCACAGGACAAAGTGCAGCTCGTGTATGATTCTCCTTATACTCCCGGGCTTGCTGCAGTGCTGCATCAAAAAATTTATGCATACCGGGCAGTCCTGTATTACTGTCAGCTTCCTGATCCTCGGCGATCTGCTCCATAGAAAAGATCTGAATAACATAGACCATGCCGTATGCGGTCTGTTTTAGTGCTCCGATTCCCTCCGCCTGGCGGAAATGTCCCTGCTTTGTCCGATAATGGAACATGAAATGAAAATGCTCCGGATGGGCTTTTGCCAGTTCATTCAGCGATCGGTAGCTGTCAGCATCCATCATATGCTGATAAGAAGCATCGCAGTACGTGAGAAGCTCCTCCTCAGACTCGCATTCATAAAGCTCTGCTACTCTTTGATTAGCAAAAAGGATTGTTTCGTCAGGATCGGTCTTTATGAGACAGATCCCGCCGTTTAAAAGATCATAAAATTTATGGTATTGAGTCCGGATATTATCTTCCGACAATTTGGTGTCTTTCATATGGTCAGAACCCCAGGCATAAAATTATTGAATTGCGTATAAATTGATTTTAAACCCGGGTAATATGCCTGTCAAACCATTCGGCTGAAAAACTTAAAGTCTGGGTGAAAATCAGTCGGGATGCCGGAGGAGCCAGCATTCGCAGGATGGAAATCATCAAAACGTAAAATGAATGGCTGAAATAGAAACTAAATTAAGCAGAAATTCCATCATAGTGTAATGCGCCATAGTGTGATAATATTAAACATACGTGTCCATAGGCACACTGTTCGGCGAAAGGTAGGGGGAGCTTTGTTAGAGGATCGAGTATATCTTAATATTGACCGGGTCATCTCGCCACAGGCCTATACACTCCTTGGAAAAATCATGGATAATACACTGCGCGGCTCAAGCCCTATAATGGTAATTAAGGGGAGAAATTTAAAGCTTACAAGCCAGACCTTGTTTGAGCTTCAGCGGGCAGTGAGCTTCTCGTATAAGGATCCGGTCAGCAAGATCTCCTTCACATATCCGCTCGTCAAGGATTTCACGGTTAAGGTGAATCCCTCAGGAGAACCGGTGGCAATCCAGGTACGTCTGGTGAAGGAATTGCCGGAGCTTGCGGCTGCCATGCTAAGAGGCGGTAACTGAGAAGCCCGGATAAGAACATATTATGTCTGTCGCCATTATACTCGACAATGCCAGGAAATTCACCTATTCTGTGATGCGATACTTGGCAATTGCAACGCAGCTATAAATATTATTAGAGGAGTGTCGGAAATCATGCAATCTACCGATCCAACATTGACACAATCGACTACACCAAGGTCTCTTTTCATCCGCTATGTCGCGCAAAATATCTTCGGGCAGATCGGGATGTCCGCGTACATCCTTGTAGACACGTATTTTATCTCCAAAGCAGAGGGCGCTGACGGCATTACCGCGTTAAATCTCGTTCTGCCTTTTTTTAACCTGATCTATGCCTTTGGAGCCATGTATGCCATCGGCTCCGCCACCCGCTTTACGATACTCCGGGCACGAGGACAAAAGGACGCTGAACTATATTTCACCAATGCCGTTTTCTGGGCAATCCTCACCGGTATTCCTTTTATGCTGGCGGGCACCCTGGCGCCGGAACCCATCATCTGTCTCCTCGGAGGTAACCAGACCATTGTAAACGTCGGCGTTCCCTATATGCGTATATTTATGCTTTTTGCTCCGCTTTTTATGGTGAACCAGATCTTCAATGCATTCACAAGGAATGACGGCGCACCGACAACCGCAATGCTTGCGACGATGATGAGCGGTATTTTTAACATGGTTTTTGACTATATCTTTATGTTTCCATGTCGCATGGGAATGGCTGGCGCTGCGCTCGCGACAGTATTTTCGCCCTGCGTCGGGATCACCATCTGCAGTACGCACATCCTGTCGCGGCGAAGCGGTGTGAAATTTCTCCGGCGGCTTCCGTCTCTCCGGAGAATCATTTCCGCGTCGCAGCTCGGCATTTCGGGCTTCATCGGTGAGATCGCATCTGCAGTGACAACCGTCGTATTCAATTACCTCATCCTCGGACTCAGTGGAAACACCGGTGTCGCTGCATTCGGCGTCATCTGCAACATCGCGCTCGTTGTAACATCCGTATTTAACGGTGTTTCCCAGGGCGCACAGCCGCTTTTCAGCCACTATTACGGGATGCGAATGCAGGATGCGCTGAAGGAAACGCTGGGGCTTGCGATCCGGACTTCAATGCTTTTTGCCGCCGGATTTCTGATTCTCTTTAACCTGTTTCCGGCGGAGATTGTCAATGTGTTTAATTCCGGTAACAGTCCGGAAATGGCAAGCCTTGCAGAGACCGGGATGCGGCTCTACTTCATCGGATATCTTTTTGCCGGCTTTAACATCATCGGCAGCGGGTATCTCGGCGCGACCGCCAATGCTCTCTGGGCGCTGATCACGTCTCTCGCGCGGGGCGTGGTGTTCATCATCCTCTGTGCAGTAATCATGGCGGCGGTCTTTGGCATGCAGGGCATCTGGCTTGCCTTCACCGTATCCGAGCTTCTGACCGCTGGCATCACTTTATTTGCCCTGCTTCATTCCTTTACATAATTCAGCACGGAAATTCCGCTCTAAAAGCTTTAAAACATCAAAGATATTTCTCCACGAGTACGCAGGTGAATGACAATGGTCCGGCTTTCCCCTCTGCCCGTTCCTTTGCGATCTGCACGACGCGCTCCTTTTTCCGCGCGGCCTCCTCCGGGAAATACTGCGCGTAGACCTCGTCAGAACGAGTCTCATACCCGATCGCGTTATAAAAGCCTACGGAACGGTCCTGGCTCGTGATCAGTACATGATGGTAACCGTTTTCCTTAATCCACTTCTCCGCTTCAGCGACCATCCTTGCGCCGATTCCGGTCCTCTGCTGCTCCCTCACGGTTGCGACACGCTCAATTTTGGCATAACCGCTTTCCGGATCTCCATGATAGGCAATCCTGCATCCGGAGACCGGCTTATGCTCCTTGAACAGAACGACCGCGTGGATGTCATCCTCCGGACCATCGTGACCAAATTCCAGCTCTACCGGGATTCCCTGTCCTACAACAAACGAGTCCAGACGGATGTAGTCATATGCAATCTTCTGCCACCGCGGGGAATCCCCGGTGACTCTATATACTTCGATATCTGACATTTTTCTGCCTTTCTGATGTATTTGGTCGATATGTATTTACCTGATTTATATGTAACTACTATCCTCAGGATTTAGCTATTACATCCGGCACCCTTAAGCCCATTGTAGTTACCACCGGTATACTTACGAAAATTGAGATTACAGCAGTCCCTTCAGCGGATTGATCGATGCATCCTGGTCCAGCGGACTGTTGGCAGGATTAGCCGCCTCTCTCCGAGCCGGATCCGGATCATTCCATGGACATACCGAAATCTCGCTCACATAGTCCTCATAGCTTTCATTTTCCGGATGCCTCAGGAACATTTCGTCCGGCGTTTTGCTGAGCTTTGCTCTCTCACCATCCGACGCCCAAAGCTTGTCAAAATCAATCTGAGGTGCAATCCTCGTATTCCAGTCGGCAAAAATCTGCTTGTTCATGTCGCTCTGACCTCTTCCGACCGCAAGATCATGCAGATACGTATTCTTTTTAAATGCCGGGATATTGTAAAGCTCTCTCGCATAGCCCCAAATATTTGGATAATCCACAATACGATGCTTCACAGGACCGACATTACGGAAATAGCTGATATCCCATCTTGCCAGTGTTACAAAGAAGCGAATGTCACTGTCCGTCACATAATCGCCAAAGAGGAAGCGGTTGGTCTCAAGACGCTTCTCAAGCTTGTCCATGGAATCATAAAAGTCATCAAAGGACTCATTATAGGCTTCCAGAGACTGGCAGAACGCCATCCGGTAATGCCCGTTGTTGATATGCGGGAAAAGCCAGTCATTTAACTGATCAATCTCCCTCCGGAACTTCTTGGGATAAAGATCCGGCGCATCCTTAGGCTGGAACGGACGGAACTGCACTTCAAGATAATTTGTGAGCCGGTGATAGTCGTTATTGACCGCCTTTTTTTCAATGACATCCACAAGCGTCGGTGTTGTGGCTCTGCCCTTAAATCCGGGTCTTGCCTTCTGATAAAACTCACTCAGGAAATACGCACCGGTAAACGGGTCCTTATGTCCCGGTTGATCCCGGAAGCCATGACCGTACTTATTGCTGTCTCCGGTAGACGTACAAAGCACATTCCCGATCACCTTATCAAGCCCGAGGAGATCCTTGGCAATGGCAGGACGATTGGACCAGTTACAGCCCTTTGCCCAGTACAGAACATAACGATTTGCCTCGGCTTTTAAATCCCCCGCCTTATCGCCAAACGGCTGGATAAAAGCATTCGCCTGACGACAAAACGCACCACGCGCATCGATCTCGTTTTTGGTCTCCATCGGTCTTGGCGGGACACCTACCTCCCTGGCATGCTCCTCCGCCTCCTGATCCGTATAATCTGATGCGGCAGCCTCCGCAGCAACTCTCCTTCTGTGAGCATCAATATCACAAACGTCAGCCATGGTTTTCTCCTTATATAAATCATGTGAATGCAACAGATCCGCTATATCGCGAGATCCCACGTTACAATAGGACCTGTATTGTTGTTTAAATTTTCTAAATCATAGCATTTTACTAGTGTATTGTATAATAACTATTATTTTGCACCGGATATAGATTAAACCTATATGCTGCTATTTCTCATTTTCAGATAAAATATTGTGAAATATTCTGCATTGTGTTGCATAACTTGTGCAAATTAAGCGACTGCTGTATGGAAAACCTGTGCGACAGTTTGCATTTACCGAAAACAAAAGCATTCTCTATATGCTCATGGGATGCTATAATATAGACAGATGCAAGAGATTTCGTAGAAAAACCGGGAGGTCATCCGTGGAACGTTCGTTATATAAGAGACCATGCAGCATGATGGATGATCTGCCCTTACAGAAAAGGAGGAACTATGCAAAATCTTGAGAAGGACTATTTCGCAAGAGTCGGGGAGTATGGGCAACTGATTGTGATTTCTGGACCGAGAAGTGTCGGCAAGCGTACCCTTGTGAAGGAATATCTGAAGCAGCATCCGAAGGCAATCAAGCTGCCGACTGTCACCACACGTGAGAAGCGCCCGGAGGAGGTCGAGGGCGTGGAGCATTACTTTATCAGCACCTATGAGTTTGATCAGATGATCCGTTCGCATCAGCTCATTGATTATACGTATTATAATCGGATCGGCTACGGTACAACGATGGAGTCTATCGAGAAGGCACGTAAGGAAGGTCGCAATGTCCTCCTGATTGATGATGTCACAGAAGCCATCCATGTAAAGCTGCAGTGCCCGGATGCTACGCTCATTTTCATCATCCCACCAAGCTGGGATGAGCTGCAGGAACGTCTGATCGCACGGCACAAAGACAATCCGAAGCTCCTTGAAGAAAGCCTTCTGGATGCACAGGAGGAGATTCTCTGCGCCGATCAGTTTGACTATGTTCTGATCAATGATACCGTAGAACGAACCGTGAACCGTATGGCACAGATCATTCACGGACTCCGCTACTCTAAGAACAGTATGAAAAACTTCTGCAAGGCATATGTGCAGAGCGAGATCAAATCCGACTTCGTGGATGAAGTGAAAAAACTGATTCAGTGAGGACTGGTGCAGCGATAAGGCAATAGAACCAAACCTTTGGGTAAAGCCCCCGAAGAAAAATTGCTGAATGAAGGCTCTGAATCAAAGAAAGAAACAAAAGTCCTGGAAATATAGAAATAATACTAAGTAAAAGGCAGCCGCCCAATGATTCAGGGCAGCTGCCTTTTGCAATTCATTATTAGTTGCAGCCGCACTTTAGCGTATTGCAGCTTACTGGCATCTCATAGCAGCTCACGGTAGCTGTGAATCACCTGATCTGCGCCAAGCTTAAGCAGCTCCTGCCGATCCGCCGTCACATCCAGGGCAATAACTCTCTCCGCTCCTGCCGCAACACCCGCCTGCACACCAGACTTCGCATCCTCAAATACATAGCTTTTGTGTATGTCTGCATGCAGCTTCTCCGCTGCCTTAATAAAGATATCCGGCGCCGGTTTCCCGGGGAAGCTGTGATCATTATAGGTCACCTGTTCCATCGTGAACCACCGCTTGAGCGGAATGTGCTTAAAATAAAATTCAACATTCTCAATTGGCGAAGACGTGGCGATCCCAAGCTTCACTCCTGCAGCCTTTAACCGGTCCAGATACTCCGGAAGCCCATCTCTCAGCTTATAAATATCGATATGCGAGAGACAGATCTCCCGATACGTTGCTTCCTTCTCTGCCACCAGACGCGCAACCTCCGCGTCAGGCAAATCTGAACCCAGAAACGTCCGGATCGTAACATCCGCATGGATCCCGTGAATGTACTGGTCCATTTCGCTGTCCGTGAGCTTCCTGCCAATATGGCGCTCCATAAATAAATTCCAGGCATCATTATGATAAATCTCATCATTTACCATCGTGCCATTGTAATCAAAAATCACTGCTTCCGGCATATATGTGTTCCTTTCCTATTTATTCCTTCTGCTTCGCGCTTTGTATTATTTTAACAAACCACTGACCATGGAGATCAGTCCGTAACTCTCCGTTGGAAATGCAAATATCATCTGGTTGAGTTGCTGTTTTGTCAGCTTTTGATTGATGATTAAAGTGATCAAATCTACAAACATACCCGCATCATCGGAAAGGAAGGCGGCGCCAACAAGCGTATGCTCCATATCAAAAACAAAGGTAAAGTCTGCATACTGTTCATTTTTAGCTTCAAAAAGCAGCGTCTTACCATACGGCACCGAAACGACCTGATAATGCTCCGGATCCTTTAAGGCAGTGTCCACAGAAACACCGACCTGTGCAATCCTTGGAAGCGTGAAAACCAGATTGGGGATGACTGGATATTGAATCGGCGCGGTATTCGGGTTAAGGATATGGTCGGCAATATAATTGGATTCAAAGGTCGCTGTCGGTGTGAGCTTCGGTATCCGTTTATCAATGACATCACCGGACGCATAGATATTCGGTGTGGTCGTCTGGAGATACGCATTCACCTGGATACCACGACGACTGTACGCAACGCCTGCATTCGCAAGATCCAACTCATCTACATTAGGCTCCCGCCCGGTTGCTTCCATTACATAGTCAACGGTAATGCTCCTGCCACTCTGATAAGTGATGCAAAATGCGTCCTCGACCTTGTCAATCCGCTCTACCGACTCGTTGAAATCAAATTTGACACCTTCGTCCGCCATCTTTTTGACAACGATGTCGACATACTTCGCCGGATACATTTTGAGCGCACGGCTGTTATGGTGAATGACGGTGACCTCGGCACCAAGCTCAATAGCCATGGAAGCAAACTCCATGCTGATGATGCCGGCTCCGATGAATGCGACCCTCTGTGGGAATGCCGCCAAATCCAGGAAATCTCTGCTATCATGAATGTATTCCTTCCCGGGAATGTCGCGTTTTACCGGGTGTTCACCTGTGCCGATCACAATCTTATCTGCGGTAATGCGCTTTGTGCCTGCAATCACCGTATGAGCGTCCTCGAACCTTGCCGTTTCATGTATGACCGGCATCCCGGCTTTGGCAAAAATCCCTTTTTCAAGCGCCATTGGCAGCGGCTGAATCACCTGCTTTTTATACTTCATGAGATCTTCCCAGCAGATTTTAGGCGTCTTCTCAATACCAATTCCTTTATAACGCTTAAGCCCATTGACAAAGACGAACGGAGCATCCAGCAGGATCTTGGCATCGCATCCGTAGTTTGTACAGGTGCCACCGATCAGATCACCATCCACAAAGGCAACCTTCTTCCCCGCCTGTACCAGTTTCAACGCGCCATGCCAGGTCGCATGACCAGAACCAATAAATAACACATCATAATCGTACATACGGATACCTCCAAAGTGTGTATTGAGTATAGATAGGTAAAAGTTATATTACGAATCTATCATGATCATACTATACCGCAAAAATGAGAATATGGCAGTACGTTTTTAACTGGCGGATCCGTTTGCAGTTCTATGTAAGATCCGGTTTTCAGAATTGATTTCCATAATAGCTCGTTCTCATTTTTTATGATTTTGTAATTATGTTACGCACACATTTGGGACGGTATGTTTCCATAAAACTTTCCCACTGCTATAATATAGGCATCCCTATTTCAAAATCTGATATGGAGGCGAATATGAAAAAAGCCAGAAAATCTCATGGGTTGTCCGGGATTCGGCTGATGATTGTTGCGCTGGGTGTCTTGCTGCTGACGATTACCCCAGTTGCGGCGCGGCGCACGCACGCAGTAGATGAAACGGCTGCATCTCGTGATTCTATACAAGCAGAAGCAATGCCGGATGCATCGGGAGTAAGGGCTGCGAATGCATCGGGCACGGCGTTGTCCGGTGGTGGCGCAGATGAGGATACGCAGGTATCGGCGGATGCGTCAATAAATGCAGATACGAATGTAACGAGCGCGGAGACATTCGCAGAAGGCAGTGAGTCCAGTGTCGACGCAGGAAGCGCAGATCGGTCCAATGCGGGGTCAGAAGGCTTGAATGGGTCCAATGCCGGTGTGGACACAGATACGCGATCGGATGGGTCGGATGCCGGAATCTCGACAGGAGTCTCTCAAGGCACAGCTAATACAGAACCATTGGCAGGCGCACAGGGTATTTCAGCAAATGCCGGAGCTCAAGGTGCACAAGGATCAACATCGTATGCCGGAGCGTTAGGATCAAAAAGTGCTTCATCATCTGCCGGTGCAACGGCAAAAGCATCCGGAATTTCGCTGGATCCTTCTGAAATCCCGGCGTACAGTGGGAGCCCCTATGTTGAGATCAACGGCAATGTCCCGTTTTTTACTGAGAACGAACTTACCACCGCGTCCTTTGAGAATTACAGCCCTTTGGATCACCTTGGCAGATGCGGTGTGGCATATGCCAACATTTCTCTGGAAATTATGCCGACAGAGGCACGTGGACGGATCGGAAATGTCCGACCGACAGGATGGCATCTTGTGAAGTACAGTGGCATCGATGGGAATTATCTCTATAATCGCTGCCATCTGATTGGCTATCAGCTCGCAGGAGAAAATGCGAATGAAAAGAATCTGATCACAGGAACCCGGTATCTGAACGTCACGGGCATGCTTCCTTTTGAAAACGAGGTCGCGGAGTATGTCAAGACAACGCATCATCATGTTCTGTATCGAGTGACACCGATCTTCGCCGGTGAAAATCTACTGGCAAGCGGTGTGCTGATGGAAGCGGAATCTGTGGAGGACCATGGTGCGGGAGTGAAGTTTAATGTGTACTGCTATAATGTTCAGCCCGGAATCACAATTAATTACACTGATGGCAGCAGCTCCGGACCGGAATTTACCGGAGGCAGCACAGGGAATCAGAGCACCGGGGAAATTAATGGTTTGGCTGGCACCGGTGACACGGGCTCTGGAACAGGATCTGCCGGTATTGCCGAAGGTGCCGCTGCTTCCGGAAATGCATCTTCTACCGGCAGCAAGTCTTCTGCTGATTCCGGAAATGTTAAGAGGCAAGGCGCAAATTATATCGGCAACAGCAACTCCAGGAAATTTCACCGTCCCGATTGTAAATCTGTGGCTAAGATGAGCGACAAAAACAAAGTCACATTCTCCACAAGAGACGAAGCCATCGCTGACGGCTACCAGCCATGCAAGATCTGTAATCCGTAATTACTGTAAATTACAAAAAGCAGGCACTTCAAGAAGATATATCACATTTCATGAGCTATATTTTTGGACAGAATCACATTTCTATTCAAATTATTTTTATGATCCGATTAGCTCAAACAAACCCTTCAAAACCCACGTATTTACGCGCAAAAAAGCCCTTGAGAACGATTTCTCAAGGGCTCAATATACATCGGGGTGACAAGATTCGAACTTGCGACCCCCTGGTCCCAAACCAGGTGCTCTAGCCAAACTGAGCCACACCCCGATCGGAAATATTCGCTGCTGTTTCATCAGCGACTCACTTATATTACTAGCTATTTCCGGTTTTGTCAATCAGTTTTCCCGCAATTTACTTAATCTTCGTATCGCTTCGTCAATGGTTTCCTCGCTTCTTGCAAAGTGAAGCCGGATCAGGTGATTTACCTTTTCACGGAAGAAGCTCGATCCCGGTACTGCCGCGACACCGATGTTTTTTATCATCCATTCGCAGAATTCAAGGTCAGTATATCCCTGGAATTTTGGCTGGTCGAGAAATTCCTGGATATCCACCATGATAAAATATGTGCCTTGCGGTACGTTATGCTTTAGCCCGATCCGGTCGAGACCATCCAGGAAACGCTGCCGTTTCTTTGTATAAAGCGTGAGCAAATCATCATAATAGCTTTCCGGAAATTCAAGTCCTGTGACGGCTGCCTCCTGCAAAGGCGCCGCAGCACCGACCGTCAGGAAATCATGCACCTTCTTAGCGCCTTCGATCACATCCGCAGGTCCGATGAGATATCCAAGTCTCCAGCCGGTGATGGAATATGTTTTGGAAAGCGAATTGCAGGTAATGGTATGCTCATACATTCCGGGAAGCGATGCCATTGAGATATGCTTGTTCGGAGCATAGACCATGTGCTCATACACTTCATCGGTAACCACAAAGGCATCATATTTAAGTGCCAGCTTACCGATTGCCAGAAGCTCTTCTCTTGTAAAAACCTTGCCACAGGGATTGGAAGGATTGCAGACAATAATCGCCTTAGCCCCTTGCCGGAAACCATCCTCTACCAACCGGATGTCAAAATTGTACGTCGGAGGTACCAGTGGAATGTAGATTGGCTCTGCGCCGGACAGAATCGCGTCTGCTCCGTAATTTTCATAAAAGGGGGAGAATACCATGACCTTGTCTCCCGGATTACAGATGGTCATCATTGCGCACATCATGGCTTCTGTACCACCGCAGGTTACCACAATCTCTGTGTCCGGATTGATTTCTCTTGCGAAGGATTTTGCCTGTTTTTTAGCCAGGGCAGCTCTGAAATTCTCTGCCCCGTAGGTCACCGAGTACTGGTGCGGGCCGGCATAGGCTGCCTTAGCCAGTGCATCCAGGATTTCCTTTGGTGGATCAAAGTCCGGAAAGCCCTGGGATAAATTGATTGCTCCATATTCATCACTGATTCTTGTCATTCTACGTATGACAGAATCGGTAAATGTCTGCACTCTGTTACTTAATTTAGGCATTGTACTCTCCTTTCAGCCGGATATATTTGCTGACTGCTTTTAATCCATCTTTTAACGACTCTGTTCCATAAGCATAACCGATTCTCATACTGTGAGGCTGCTCAAAACAATCGCCAGGAGTGACAAATGCACCGGTGGTCTTGTACATTTCTTCACAGAAGGTGTAGGAATCAATCGGAAGATCATAATAAACCAGTGCAGTTGTACCTGCCTTTGGCTTTACGTAGGAGACATGCGGCTCACTTTGTACCCAGGCATCGAGAACTGCAAGACTTTCACGGACAATGTTACGGCTTCTTTCCAGCAGGACGTCCTTATGCTTCAGGGCAAGGGATGCCACCGCTTCATCAAACATTCCGCAGCTGATCAGATTGTAATCTCTATGCGAAAAAAGAGACTTCAATACTTCCTGATCATGCGTTGCAATCCAGCCGAGGCGGATACCTGCAAGAGAAAATACCTTTGACATACTGCTGACCGAGATTCCCTTATCATACAGGTCCACAATGGATTCACTCCAGATATCCTCCTGGGTCAGGTGCCGGTAAACCTCATCGCAAAGTACATAAGCTCCCACGCTTTCCGCAATTTTTACAATCTCCTCAAGGTATTCCTTGTCCATCAGTGCACCCGTCGGATTGTTTGGATTGTTGATACATATCATTTTTGTGCCAGGTATCGCTAAACGACGTATTTCTTCAAGATCCGGAAGGTATCCATTTTCTTTTTTGAGATGCACAAGCTTAACATCCGCGCCATACGATTCCGGGATGGAATACAACTGCTGATAGGTTGGCATAATACTGATCACCCGATCGCCCGGAGAAATCAGTGAATAAAATACATGGTGATTTGCGCCCGTTGCGCCGTGGGTTGGCACAATCTCATCCTCATGGATCGAATGATACAGCCCTGCAATTCCTCGCTTTAGTGCTGGGGCACCTTCAATATCGCCGTATGTGAGCCTTCTGCTGCAGAAATTTTTAAGAAAGTCCTCTTTGTTTTCTCCAGTCAGCTGAAAAAGTTCATCCATGGAAATGGAATCCACACATGTCTCAGCAATATTGTACCTGGCACCGGTTTCCCAAGCATTCATCCACTCTTCTACACCAAAAGGTTTGATATTCATTTTATCCTCCTGTAAAAAACGAAAGGACATCCAAAGCTCTGCCTTATAACGCTGAACGCGCCGTACCTACGGCATAAGCTCTGAATGTCCTTTACCCTCCACCCGGTGGTGGAGAAAACAAAATATGAAGTTGATACTAAAATAGCATAGATTCCGCCGCTGTCAAGTAGCATTTTTACTTCTTATGCCTCATGCACCCGCTTTCCGGTCATCCGGTCAATGGTCATTACAAGCATGTTTGCTCTGGCACCATCTTTGATCACTTCATTTTCTGCGGCTTCCGGCGTCGGATAATATTTAAGTGCAAGCTTCCGTAAAATAGCAAGAGCAGTAGCTTTGTCTTCTACAACTGCGAGATGTCCAAGACAGATTACACTCTGGATGGTCAGTGCCCAGTCTCCCTGTTTCCGGTATCCCTGGTCCATGACAGTAAAGCAGACATTATTGTCAGCAGCCATCAAATCCAGCTTCAGCCCCTCTTTGGCACCATGAAAATAAAGCTTGCCATCCTCCTCATTATAGAACTGGTTCAGCGGGATAGCGTAAGGATACCCATTTTCACCATGAAATGCCATCACTCCTCTCGGTGCATTTTTCAGCACTTCTATGCATTCCGCCTCTGTGATCTCCTGTTTGAACCGCCTCATTTTACGAAATTCAGTCATTTTAAATTCATCCATAGCTATCTAACCCCTCTTTATTCCATCCCTCTTTCTTATAACCATCTTAAATTTTTATAAGTATACTTCAAAAACATCCGAATGACCAGGAAATATTGAACAAGCAACAATGAAGCAAGTGAGTAAGTGATAGGATATGTACAATTGCGTAAAAGATTGGATATGCGCCTAAATCAGCTGCGTATCTATCACCCTGCAGCGGTCGCCGAGGAGCTTTTTAGCTTTGTCAGCATCCTCGGCATGTACATCAATGGCATAAAAATTACTGTCTTTAGTTTTATCGCCGGCAAAATGCTGGATGTCAATGAAATTGCTCCCAAAGCTTGCTGTGTTCCGTGCCATCTCGGAGTCTCTCGTCTGGCACCAGATCCCGGCATTTTTAAGGCGCGAGGCATAGAGATCCCGTTCCCGTTTGTCATGCGTTTTGTATATTGTTACCTTACGGTGACCCTTAGAAAAAAGATCAGTAAACATTTTCTACTCCCCGGAGTGTCATCTCGAGGAGATCGCTGACGGCCTCCTCAAGCTGGGAAATCCGGTGAATCCGGACACACTCCTTCCCATATATCGTATGCAGATTTTCAAGATACAATGTTGGTCCCAGAAAGATCGCGGCAACGGAAATGCCATCCTTTCGGAGGTCTGCAACTGCCTGTTTCGCATCAAGGACGGCAGCGCTGCCCTGATATTCTCTGGCAAAAACACTTCCGCGCTCTGGCGGAAGCTTTACGGAATCGTTGGGAGATGCATCGGTAAGGACAAATAAGATACGACGAGCGTATGCGTCTTTGTCAGGAAGCATGCTTCCGGCAAGCCGTAATCCCAGTCCATCCCGATTCCATCCACCCGCAAAATAGCGGCTGACACCGGAGGTATCCTTTTGGTTCCGGTCTTTCAGAATCTGGAGTGCTGTATAGCCCCGGACGGACCGGAAGGCTTCCACCTGTACGGCGACTCTTGCCTTACTGAAGCTCTCGGCAATGATTTTTGCCTGCGCTGCGAGCTCCTCCTGATAATTTAAGCGGGACGCGGAAGCATCGAGCAGAAGGTCAAGGGAAACACTTCGCTCGGTCTCCTCTCCCTGCTGTAGAAATACATGGGTATCGTGCAGGATCGGCAAGCGGTAGGCAAGCTCTGATGAAAGCCGCCCCTGTCTTGCAAGCTCCGGCAGTGCCCGCTCGGTACCGGACAGGACTTCATCTACTCTGGAGGAGAGCTTCCGGATCCCGGATGCAATCTGTATCGAGTGATCTTTCTGGAAACTCTGATTTTTTAAAGCCTGCGTACCAGCCTGTTTGAGTACCGATGTAAGCTCGCGCCGGTCTCCGGGAGATAATGCCTCGAGCGTTGACACGGGGAGCCGTGTCTCGTGACCAAGTTCCGGTTGACTGCATTCGCATGGTTTACTAACCCAGAGGCGGCAGAATGCGTGGGGACCGGCACAGAGATTGTTTTCCAACACGTGTAGATCCTGCTCTCCGAGTATACTTCTGCCAAGGACTGCCTCGATGTACGCCCGATCACCGGCAGCATGATCCGTACGGATTCCTGCGCTCCCTGCGTGTGCAAGCTGGACTGAGCCTGTCTCATCACCGGTTCCTGTGCCATTGCGGACAAAAAGTGTATCGTGACTCTGACTATGGTGACGTAAAAGCGTAGATGCGATCACCCTGCGCAGTCCGCTTACAGGTGTATAAGATGTGTGACCCATACGCATATGGCCGTGAAATAGGTCGGTCACAATTTCCTGCATTTTTTGGATTACACCTTCTGTATCCAGGTTCCCCGGAAATTCCAGCGCAGTCTGGAGCTTACGCCCTTTGGGTGAGAGCAGGTCTCCACGTTTCCCGAGCACCTTTGACCAGCGCGCCTGTTGCTGATTATATACGGTCATCGACTGCAGCATCATCTGCTGGCGGGAGAGCATACCGCGGCTTTTAAAAAATTCCTCCGCCTTCTTAATCCTGAGCGCTTTAAGTCTCGGCCTCTCCGGAAGCTCCTTGAGATATACACAGTTTTCTATACCAAGCCACAGGATTTCGCACCATTCTTCCGCATGGATAGAACCGTCAAGGCTTTGAAAAAATTCCGTAATCCGGTCGAGATCCAGCCATTTATGAGTAAGTCCGATCACCAGATTAAAGTACGGATCCGGCTGGCCGTTTTCATAAAATGCCATATACGGAGGATCAAAGGAGTAGTCACCCGCTGCGTTCCAGATAATGTTTTCCGCCCTGCGCTGAAGTCCTGTGTAGTGTTTTTTATTCAAACAGATCACACCCTTTCAATGCCGGGTCAATTCGCTCGTCAATGACATCCGTGATAAGCTTCTTTTCATACGGATCAAAGATCTTATCAGCGATACACATCGTAAGAGCATCACCTGCACTAAGTCCATGCCCGCAGAGGTCAATCGCGTCCAGAAGCCCCCGGAGATCCGCCGCCTTGCCGGAAACCTCCGCACTCTCCGCCTTCTTCTCCAGATCAAAAAACAGATCTGCAAGCTCCTCGCTTCTCTCGCTCCGAAGCTTTGGTGCATGCTCACGGATCAACCGGATCAGATTGTCTCTTGTGATGAGCGGCATGTCGAGGACAACGAAACGCGAAGCAAGGGCTTCATTCAAATCACGTGTCCCGGCATAGCCGTAATTCATCGTTGCGATAAAGCGTGTACTTTCCTCTAACTTTACAAGCTCATATCCGGGGATATCCAGGATCCTCCGGAAGTCAAGCGCCGAATGCAGCACTGCGAGTGCCTCATTTCTAGCCATATTGATCTCGTCCAGGATGCCAAAGCCTCCGTATCTTGCGCACTTGGTGACCGGTCCCTCCCGGAAAACCACGCGTTCACCGTCATAGGTATCGGTCCCAACCAGGGATGACGCATCGGCACCGATATGGAACGAAACATTCCACACAGGGCGTCCAAATGCCTCCGCAAGACTCTCCGCAAGGACATTTTTGCCGGTTGCCTTGGGACCTGCCAGAAGCAGATTTTTGCCGCTGAGCAGTGCGGCGGTAGACTTTTCCCAAACCGGAGTACCCAGGTAGCGG
Source organism: Oribacterium sp. HCP28S3_H8 (assembly GCF_052064775.1). Taxonomy (NCBI): domain Bacteria; kingdom Bacillati; phylum Bacillota; class Clostridia; order Lachnospirales; family Lachnospiraceae; genus Oribacterium; species Oribacterium sp. HCP28S3_H8. The sequence goes on from NZ_JBQHUZ010000003.1 coordinate 78,218, forward strand.
ACCAAATTAGATGGTACTCTCGACGTAAGTTCCTCCGGGGTCTTATGCTGCGCTCTGAAATCCCTGAGTCCGTCCAGAAGCGCGGGATCCATCCCCTCATCCTTTAAAAATGTAAGAATATCTTTCATAACACGCCTTCACATAGCCTTATTCGCTTTCGTTCACATTTATCCGTTTTATTTTGCCACGGAGCATTTTCTGATGATTTACAGATCGTTTTCTGACCATTTACTGATAGTTCATTACCCGGAACATAGGCTTTACCAAAACGATTTCATCATACTCCTCCTGTGATACAGTTTTAGTATGATCAAGCCCCTTGAGCTCCTCTTTCATAAGCATAAAAGCCTTGTCAACCGTTTCTGCTTTACCTTCGCGAATCACTCGGATCATACGGTCAAGTACTGCCGGATGCGCATACTGTGGAGGAACGGGGAAGGATGGGGCCTCTGCTATATACGCTTCTGCTTTAGCAACCGCCTTGTCCCAGTCTGCCTGAACCGCCTTACGGCTGCGTCTTCCGGTGGGGATAATCCCTGCTCCGGAGATGAAAAAGATTCCGGCGAAGCCAAACAGGACAAAGTAGAGAGGCCAGCTGCTTTTTCCTGCAATGAGAGATGCCACTCCTATGACCGTGAGCAGCACGGAAACCAGCAGTATTCCCCATGCCATTAAAAGATTGGAGGTTTTAACGCCATCAACAGAACGCTTATTTCTGGCTGTGCGGGAGAGATCCTCACCAATCTCCGGACATGCCTCGAGGTAGGAACGAGCTTCTCTCAGCGTGGTAAGCGAAGCTCTAGCGGTATCCGAAAGTTGTTTTACGTAACGGGCTTCTTCTCGTGCTCTTGCTGCCGCCAAGCGATGCTCTGCTTCCTGTGAATGAATCGGAATCTCCGGATGCGCACTTTGTACGGCTCTCAGAAATTCATCTACTTCATCTTCGTATTTAAAATTACAGCTCAGTTCTCTGCCACTGGAGAGCTGCACAACAAGATAAGGGATTGATCCAAAGATCCCTTTTCCGGAAAATCCGCCTCTGCTCATGGCAATGCGTTTAAATACTCTGCGCACATCGGGCCAGACGGCATAATAGCGTCGGTCCAGGAAAAAGCTGTTAAGATAAACGGCCTTCTCTCCCATGCCGCACGGGCCGATTTTCCGGCAATGTTTTTTATCTTCTGCAAGTATTTTATCGTTAAGTCTTTGATTTCCTACAGCAACCGGTGCCAATATCATCTGAAGCCTCCTGATGAAAAAACAGGCAGACCGTATCTCTGCAGTAATACGGTCTGCCGGATGTGATCATTTTAAAGCATAAACATTCGCATTTTAAGTAACTGTGTTTTCGGCGAATGCTTACCCATCAAGCACCCGCCTTATGCGGCGATCTGATCTGCATGACTCTTTGCCTTCCAGAAAAGTGCAAAGAACAGAATCGCTGCAATAATGCCAACCGGGTAAGCCACGCTGGTGTTGTACTTAAGTGCCGCGAATGCGCCGAGGCACTCCGGAGCCATCATGAAGTAGGTAATGGAAACTGCGCTCATGAAGGTTGCGGGTATAGCACATACCCAGAAGTTCTTCTTCTCCTTTGCAAGATACATGGCACCGGACCAGAGGACGATCATGGCAAGAGTCTGGTTGGTCCAGGAGAAATATCTCCAGATTACTGTATAGGACAGCACACCGAGAGTATTACCAAATCCGAGGATTGCACCGACGCCAAGAACCGGGATGCAGAGCTTCAGACGATTTTTAGCACTGCCCTGCTCAATCTTGGCCCAGTCTGCAATGGTAAGTCTTGCGGAACGGAATGCTGTATCGCCGGAGGTAATCGGGCAGGCAATAACACCGAGCATTGCAAGTGCAACACCAACATGTCCCATGGTCGTGATGCAGACATCATAAATCGCAGCGGACTGACCATCCTTAAGTATTGCCTGAAGACCTGTATTCAGTCCATTGGTAACTTCATAGAGAGAGCATCCTGCTGCTGCCCATACAAGCGCGATGATACCTTCTGCTACCATTGCACCGTAGAAAACGAAGTGACCCTGACGCTCGCTCTTTAAGCATCTTGCCATCAGAGGCGCCTGTGTGGAATGGAATCCGGAGATGGCACCGCATGCTACGGTAATGAACATAAAGCTCCAGATCGGAGTTCCTGCCGGATGCATGTTATGCAGGTTTGCCCAGACCTCGGGGATCTTATATCCGTGGAGCGGAAGACCGATAGCAACACCAACTGCCATGGCAATCAGGCAGATTCCGAAAATCGGATAAATCTTACCGATGATCTTATCAATGGAGAGGAAGGTCGCAATAAAGTAATAAATCAGGATAATGGCAAGCCAGGTTGTTGTTGCAGAGAAAACTCCACCATTTCCGGACTTACTGGGATCAATGAGTTTCACAATCAAACCAGCAGGCCCTACTGCAAATACGGTACCTACCATGATGAGGAGCACCACGGAGAATACACGCATGATGTTTTTCATCGTATGACCGAGGTATGTACCTGTAACCTCTGCAATAGATACGCCCTGATGTCTCTCGGAAAGCATACCGGACATATAGTCATGCACGCCGCCTGCAAAGATCGTACCAAAGGTAATCCAGAGAAATACGATCGGTCCCCACAAGGCACCCTGCATGGCACCGAAGATCGGGCCAAGACCTGCAATATTTAACAGCTCTACCAGAAACAACTTCCACTGCGGCATCACGACATAGTCGACACCATCATTAATGGCAACTGCCGGAGTATCCCGGTCGTCCGGTGCAAAGATGTTGTCAACAAATTTACCATAGGTAAAATAGCCGCATATCAGAATCGCCAGACACAAGATAAAGCTAATCATATAGTTCCCCCTCTTTTTACGCACAAATCATATGATTTGTGGATATTGATGAAACGTGTCTGCAGAACCACAAATCTCATCTCTGTCAAAATATTAAAATATTATAAACTCAAAAGATAGGAGCATTATGCTTAAAATTATTTATATATATTTGTGCATTATTACAATAGAAGAAGGATAAAAATATGGGAAATATGACGGATAAAAGTCGATTTTAGTCAAATGACTTGCTGCATAATGACGAATACTATTTCCTCGCATTTCTCATGCCACTTTGCTGATAATAAAGGTCCTTGTCTTTCCGCATCCTGTAATCTGCCTGCTGTACAAGCTCCGTCATAGATATCTTATCCTCCATATCTGCACATGCAATTCCAGCCGCAATATAATAGCCTTTTTTGCCAAGATGTGTACGCACAGACTGTATCCGATGGCAAAGCTCCGGATATGTAACATCAGATAATAAAAGCACAAACTCGTCTCCACCGATTCTGTAGATGCAGTTACGTTCAAACTCCACTGCCAGAGCATCCGCTACTGACCGGAGCATCTCATCTCCTGCTTCATGTCCCTTTTTATTATTTAATTCATGCAGTCCGTTGACATCGATAAAAATACTGGCTTTCGTTCTTTCTGTTTCCTGATCCAGTTCTTTCAGCCTGTGGTAATAGAGGCTCCTGCTGCCCACGCCGGTTAAACCGTCAATGTCCAGAGATTCCTGCAGCTTCTTATGATCTAAATACGCCTGAAAACGGATCTGGGTATACCAGCTGCCCATGACAAGCGCAATCATGGCATACAGCATTCCATCCCAGAAATCTGTCACGAGCATTTCCGGAGTACGGAAGGTTATGTCATAAGCTGTGCCCAGAATCAGGATCCCGATGGTTTCCAGATAAAGCCACCAGGGCGCATCCAGACAGAGAAAGGCGGCAAGCACAAGTGTAGCATGGGTAGTGGAGGCAAGTGAATCCGGACTGTTTACGGAAAGCACGATGGAAACGATCAGAAACAGAAGCACGGTCATGCGAAGTAACGGCAGTATTTGATGGATATCCTTATCGGAAATCCGCAGGGCGGCAACGAAGATCAGAAGATAAAGTATTGCCGTCCCAAGATATACATGGTTTGTCCATTGCAGCGTATCAAAGGCTCCGATCAGTACATTGACAATGGTATTGATGCAAAAGGTAACGCTAAAGACGCAGCTTAAAATGAGAAGCATCTTTCTTCGATCCTTGTTGAGGTCCGTCTGAATGTCCTCAAACTCTGCTCTTGTCAATCCTCCATACAGAAGGAATCTTTTAATTTCGTCCATATGCCATGCACCTTTGATGTTAAGAGACTATCGCTTCCTTATCGTTTTTGTTAATAATAAAATTATACCATGCCTTTCTTTCAGAAGGAAGCAGATAAAAAGATCCCTGGACTATCCCCAGACTATCAACGATCAGCGGCGTATAGCTTTGACTATGAACTTCAGGCAGTTTGGAACAGCTCGTAATATGAGGGACAGGGAAATGATAAAGCTGCAATAAATAAAGTTTATGGGACTGCCGCATAAGCACCTTTCAGCGCCAACGGCAGCCCCATGATGGAGAAGCATTTTAAAATGTTTTAATTTATTTTATTGCGAAATGTTGCGAAATATTTTAATTCTACTGTTTTTCGCAAATGGTTTTCTAAATTACATCAGACTTACATCAGCTGACGGAACATCTCGATCACCTGTTCCTTTGTAGCTTCACGTGGATTTCCCGGGTAGCAGGCATCATTCAGAGCATCTGTAGCAAGCTGGTCGAGGTCCTCCTCACGGATACGGTCATTTTTCTCAGGGATGCCAACATCCTTGGAGAGCTGCTTTACAGCAGCGATTGCGGCATCACGATATTCCTCCTGCGTCATTTCATCTACGCCCTTAACGCCCATGGCTCTTGCAATTTCTCTATATTTTGTGCCTGTATAATCACGGTTAAACTCCATCGTGATCGGAAGGAACATAGCGCAAGCCATACCATGAGGTGTGTCATAGTGCGCAGACAGTGTATGTGCCATGGAATGATCAATGCCAAGTCCTACATTGGAGAATCCCATACCGGCAATATACTGGCCAAGTGCCATACCTTCCCGGCCCTTCTTGGTATTTGCTACGGCATCACGCAGGTTCTCTGCTATGAGTCTGATAGCTTCAATGTGGAACATATCGGTCATTTCCCAGGCACCCTTGGTGGTATATCCCTCGATGGCATGTGTCAGGGCGTCCATACCTGTGCAGGCAGTAAGTCCCTTAGGCATCGAAGACATCATCTCCGGATCTACTACGGCAATGATCGGCATGTCATGTGTGTCAACACAGACAAACTTCCGTTCTTTCTCTACATCTGTAATAACATAGTTAATGGTAACCTCTGCCGCGGTTCCTGCGGTTGTCGGTACAGCAATGATCGGTACACATGGGTTCTTTGTGGGAGCGACACCTTCCAGGCTTCTTACATCAGCAAACTCCGGATTGGTAATAATGATGCCGATAGCCTTGGAAGTATCCATGGAGGAACCGCCGCCGATTGCTATGATGCAGTCCGCCCCGGATGCTTTGAATGCTTCTACTCCGTGCTGTACGTTAGCGATCGTAGGGTTTGGTTTAATATCGGAATATAATGTAAACGGAACCTGTGCAGCATCCAGGAGATCTGTTACCTTGGCAGTAACTCCAAATTTAACCAGATCCGGATCTGATGCTACAAATGCTTTTTTAAAGCCCCTTGCCTTCATTTCCGGGACAATTTCCTGGATTGCACCGGCTCCATGATACGACGTGCCATTTAATGAAATTCTGTTAGCCATGTTTCCATCCTCCTTAGGAAAATTTATTCTCAAATCATCTGTTAATAAAATAACATGTCTTGGAAGGAAATGTAAGTTACACTTCAGTGGATGTGTAACACTTGCGGTGAATGGCTCTCAGGATTTGTTATTGAACTTACAAACGTATTCCGGGATATTATTCCAGGATGTTTAACTCCCGAAAAAGCTTTTCAATTGGCTGTGGCATTGCATTGACCATCATCTGCGCAAGCTCTTTTGAACTCATCTTCATGCCGCCAAGCACCCATTTTACCGTGCGATAGATCTGTGCCCAGCAGTACATTTCCAGGATTTCATCCATCTCGCGCGTAGGAAACGCTCCGGTTTTTTCCTTGATAAGATTTCTATAAAAGGCAAATATCATATCAAAATCATGCTCGCGTAGATTGTTCTGGTCATCATTTCGGAATGCTGCTGTGAAAAAATGACGTTCTTCCCGGATATAGTCAAATTTCAAAATCAAACTTTCTGTAATTGTCCGACCCTTCCCCATCTGATCAAAGGATTTTGCCAGAAGCTTGTCAAAGTACCAGTTAATAAGATCATATTTATCAAGGAAATTGCGGTAAAAAGTCTGTCTTGAAACACCACAGCAGTCTGTGATTTCTCTGACAGTGATGGACTCCACCGGAGCAGTTTTCATGCACACTCCCATGGCTCTCGCAAGACGGTATTTCACATCAGTGAGTTTTCCGGGATTTTTTTCTGATTTGCATTTTATTTCGCTTCTTTCAAATCTTTCTGATTTTGGGCATTCTGCTTTCATATGGTCCACGTATTGCCTCTCTTAAAATTTCTGTAGTATAGCTGTTATTATAAAGCAGAAAGCATTTCCCTTCAATTTTACAGTTTGAAATTCAGTCAAAAAAATCATCCGAAGCTCGTCTTATCAACGAACTTCGGATGATTTGCCGCTTCAGTATATTCCACCGACGGGATCGTGAGGCGACGAAGCAAGTCTTGCACACCTTACACCGGGATGTGCAGCAGTGCCCTTGAAATGCTTAAAAAGATCAACAGTGAGCAGGAGTCCACGATGGTGGTAATGAGCGGAGATGCCATCATTGCGGGATCCAGATGCAGTTCTGTCGCAATGAGCGGAAGCACGCCGCCGATTACCTTTGCCATAATAACCGTACACATCATAGCAATTGCGACGGTGAGCCCAATCAGTTCACTGCCAGGATACTGGATCATGATGCGGATAAAGTTAAGCGCTCCGAGGATCAGCCCGCAGATCAATGCAACTCTCAGCTCCTTCCAGATAACTTTTAAAGCATCCTTCACGCTGATTTCATGCAGGGCAAGAGAACGAATCACCAGTGTGCTGGACTGTGCGCCCGCGTTTCCGCCGGTATCGGTCAGCATCGGGATAAATGTAATCAGGAGCGGAATTGCCGTAAGTGTATCCTCAAACTTACCGAGGATACCGCCGGAAACCATATCCGCCATCATCAGTACCACCAGCCAGATAATACGATGTCCAACCATCCGGATGACCGGTGTTTTGAGGTACGGTGCTTCCTCAGGTGTGGTACCTGCCATTTTCTGGAAGTCCTCTGTCGTCTCCTGTGTGAGGACATCAATTGCATCATCTACGGTAATGATACCGACCAGCCGATCCTCCGCATCCAGCACAGGTAAGGTTGTAAAGTTATATCGGTCAAAAAGCTTAGCCGCATTTTCACGGTCTTCTGTCGTATGAACCGAAATCACATCCTTTGTCATGATTTCGCTGATCGGGGCATTCCGCTTGCAGAGCAGCATTTCCCGTACAGTAATAACACCCAGCAGCTTCTGAGCGGTATCCGTCACATAACAAGTATAGAGGTCCTCACTATCCTCTCCGTTAATACGGATCCAGCGGATTGCCTCCATGACCGTCATGGTCGGAAGCAAGCGGACATACTCGGTCGTCATTACGGCACCGGCACTGTCATCCGGATATTTCAGGAGAGCATTGATATCCTTCCGGTCTTCCGGACGCACCTTGGATAATACACGACGTACAACATTCGCCGGCATTTCCTCCAGCATGTCAACAGCATCGTCAGTATACATCTCCGCAAGGACATCCTTTACCTCCTGATCGGTAAAGTTAGCGAGAAACTTCTGCTGTTCCTCCGAGTCCATCTCACTGAAGGTGTCTGCAGCCTCGCTCTTTGGAAGGATCCGGAAAAGAACCATCTTCTTTTCTTCCGGAAAAACCGACAGAATCTCGGCAATATCCACAGGCTCAAGATGCTGAAAGGCTTCCTTTAATCCGGTCAGGTCATGCTTTGCGAGAAGCTCTTCAATCTGCTTTACCCTTTTTTCCATTGTCATAATAATCATTCTCCTTCAAAGTTCAGGGATCCACGGTTTTAGTGGATCAGCCATCATGTTGCCTTTCTGAAGAAGACTGATGTTGTCTCATGCAGCTGCTTTACGGGGTATGAAATTGTAATGCAACGGAAACAAAGATGGTCAAGCCCCTTTAAGGCAGAACCATCACAGAAATTCCAGGAAAATCTATAAAATTTAACCTGCGGAAATTTACACCAAAATGGGATCCGCAAATGGAATCTTATTTCTTGAAAATCCTTAATTCTTTAGAATCTATTTCGGGATGCGAAGCTCTCAGACCAATGCAGGGAGCACGCATGCGATCGTGTTTACCGTATATTTTTCATTACCAGCAGTAAAGCAGGTCCATATTCGAACACCGTCTCCGTCCATAAATACGTACTCCTTTCATAGAATTTAAAAACAAATTTTAAAAGAAAACAAAACAGGCTTGGAAAGCTGGACCTTGTTTTGTCCATGTCTGACTTTCCAAGCCCTAAACTATTATACATGCTTCATTCAGTGTGTCAAGCTGACAGCGACGATAAAACTTGCCATATACGATAGCGCTATGAAACTTGCTATATCAAACCACATCTGGACGCCAGGGTCAACCTCTATATTAAATACCGTTATTTTAAACCGATCCTTATAATACAAAGATATAGCCCTATCAGTCGATCACCAGCGCTCCGGCCGCGATCCGCTTACCGGACTTACGATCAAAGAGCAGGATATTTTTGCCGTTGATATTGATGCCGACTTCCTGACCGATCTTATACTCTGTGTTTCCAAAGATCACACCAGTCAGGAGATATTCGCCGTAGCGTAGCTTAAGGGTTGATTCCATACCAGTCGGCATGGCACCATAAACCAGAGTCCTGAGAGCACCGTTATCCTCGATGTCAATGGCTTCCGGGCGGATACCAATCACCAGATCCTCATTGGTCAGCACCGGCTCATCCTGGATGGACGTATCCTCCTCCACAACCTTCTGGATATGGTATTTAAAGACCTCATCCTTGTTGCTCTTTTCTACTGCACCCTTATGCGTAAGCCGTTCCTTCTCCGCGTCTTCCTTTTCCTTCTGCGCTGCATCTCTCTCGTGGAACCAGGTATCAAGGCTCAGTTTCTCGTTAGGGATAAAGTGTGCCTTGACGCCATTGAGGATCGTAAGTGCAACGCTTCCATCTGCGGTCTGCGCGCCTTTAGCTTCCACAAAATTAATGGAAGGATTGCCGACAAAATCCGCGGCAAAAAGATTGCTTGGCAGATTGTAAACCGTCAGAGGCGCATCGTACTGCTGCAGTACGCCGTTATTAATGAGACAGATCCGGGTTGCCAGAGTCATGGCTTCCATCTGGTCATGTGTAACATAGACAAAGGTACTTCCGGTCTCAAGATGCAGTCTCTGAAGCTCATAGCGCATCTCCAGACGCAGCTTTGCATCCAGATTAGAGAGCGGCTCATCCATAAACAGAACCTCAGGCTCCGGAGCAAGGGTTCTTGCGATGGCGACTCTCTGCTGCTGTCCACCGGAGAGCTCGGCGGGATACCGGCCCATGAACATACCGATTTTAACAATGCGGGCAACGTGACGTACACGGGCATCTACTTCTTCCTCGCTTAGCTTCCGCTTTGCCGTGAGGATCTTGCCATCCTTTAAAACCTCAAATTTTTCATTCAGAGTCTCTCCCTTGGATTTGTGCTCATCCTTTATCGCCGAGAGCTTCTTTTCATATTCGCCACGCTTTGCGTCTGCAGCTGCCTGCGGATCCTGCGCTTCATGAATTTTCAAGTTAAAAAGCTCCTTAGCAGTATAAATCGACAGCGTAAATGTATCCATCAGCTTGACGTACGCCTTTTCCGTATCCATCTTGCCGTTTTTATCGCTGCAGTCCTCAATCTGATCCTTGACCTTGCGTCCGTTTTGCAGCGCACGCACCATATCCGATGCCTTTTTGGCTTCCACATCTACGATCGGAAGCTCCTCGTTGATATTTTTAAGTCCAAAGGAGATGTTCTGATATACGGTCATGTTCGGCCACAGAGCATAGTTCTGGAACAGAAATCCTACCTTACGTTTGTTGGCAGGGATATTGATCCCGGCCTCCGAATCAAACACGACCCGGTCTCCAATTTTAATCTGTCCCTCGGTGGGAGTTTCCAGGCCGGCAATCATTCTGAGAATTGTGGTTTTACCGCATCCGGACGGACCTAGCAGTGTGATAAAGCTGTTGTCCGGGATGTCCAGGCTGATATTATCTACGCCAAAAAAGTTTTTCCAGCGTTTTGTAACATTTTTTAATGTAATTGACGGCATATTAACCTCCGATACCATTATCAAGACTTGCACCAGTTAGGATATTTACGAGTGCATTGGTTACCAGCAGCGTGATGACCATAATCAGGTTGATCGCGCTGGAGAATGCATACAGTCCCATTTCATCAAAATAATCCAGTGTCGTGGACAAAATAAAGCCCTGTGTGCAGAGAAGCAGGAACAGTGACAGTTCACGTAGACATGTCATAAACGGAAGCGTAAATCCACTGATAATCGATGACTTCTGGATCGGGATAATAATCCGGGTCATGCGCTTGATCCAGGGGATATCCTGAATGACGGCAGCCTCCTCAATCTCGCCGCTCAGCTGCAGCATGGAGTTAAGCGATGCTCTCGATGCAAATGGAATGTATTTGATAACACCCGCAATGATCAGCAGCGTATATGTATTAAAGAGGTTGATGTGCTCGTTGGAAAACAGGATAAAGAATGCGGCACCAACGGCGATGGACGGCATGAGGTATGGCAGGAAGGCAATGTTATTTACATAGTTTGCCCATTTGGATCGTCTGTTTTTAGCAACCGCATAACCGATCAGTGTGCCGATGGTTCCGGCAAGGATCGCACAGGCAAACGCAAGGATCAGCGTACCCTTAAAGGCATGCCAGATCGTCGGATTGTATAAGATACCCTGCTGACCATACATTCCATTTTCTGTGATGTTTTCCTTGGTAATCCACCACTTGTCGGTAAGATTTGACATGTCTCCTGTATACAGGAAGCTGTAGTCTCCCGGATTTGGCAGAAATGTCTCCAGTGCAAACAGCAAAATCGGAAAGATGGATGTAAAAAAGGTGGAAAGCACAAAAATGATTGCCACAATATATTTTCCGGCCTTGCCAAGATTGATCTTGGAAAGCTGTCCTGACTTTCCGGTGACGGTCGTATAATTTTTCCGGCTGCGTAGAGAAATCTGGTTCAGCCCCAGGATCAGAAGTCCAAAGATCATCATGATGATTGCAAGGATCGAAGCCTCTCCGGTATACTTGGAATTCATGGTGATGTACTTTGTGGACAGCGTTGTAAAATTGAGATAATGCGGTACCGGATAGGAGCCCATTGCCGAACCGAATACCAGGAGGATGGTGGAGAGGATTGCCGGACGGATCATCGGCAGAGTAATCCTTGTAATGATCTTCCACTTTGGTGTATCCAGGATTGTTGCCGCTTCCTCAAGGTTTGCATCCATATTTTTAAAGATGCCACCGATCATGATATAGGCAAAGGCGCTGTAGTGCAGACCCAGCACCATAGCACTTGGAAAAAGACCGACGCACCACCACTTCGGCATATAGATGTGGAACATATTGGCAAGCAGTCCATCCGCAGTGCCAACGACAGCATTGGAGTTAAACAGATTCTGCCATACTACTGCAAGTGTCCACTGCGGCATGATATACGGGAAGATAAAAATAGAGCTCAGATATTTCTTGAACCTCATATTTGTCCTGGTTACAAGAAATGCAAAAAAACCGCCGTACAAAATCGAGATCGCGCAGGACAGAACCGACAGAAACAAGGTATTGACAAGCGGCTTCCATAAATTGGTCATTGCCAGCCGGCTTGTAAAAAGATCAATGTAGTTTGCAACGCTGTATCCGCTGGTTCTGCCGGTCAGATGCTGATCAATTGTGCCGGGATGGATCTTAAAGGTATCTCTTACAATCGCTACGATTGGCATAATGGTAGCCAGCGTGCAGAGGATGCCAAAGATCAGCAGAATCACATTTTCCGGCTTGGAAAAATAGGTCCTGACAGAATTACGGAAGACGGCGGATTTATTTTTTTTAGCAGTCATCTCCATACAAGACTCCTTTGAGAGAAACTTAGTGCAGCATAAATAACAGAAAAGGTGCTGTAACTTGCATTACAGCACCTTAGGGTATCCGAGTTTAACCGGCTTTCTGAGCGTCAGCGTACTTGGTCAGAGTTTCAATCCAGCTGCCGACACCAAATGCTGCATCTGCGCAGTACTGAGGATCCTCAAGTACCAGCTCGCCATCTGTTGTCCACCAGTCATATCCACGGTCATCCTTAGCAGGGAACTGATCCTGTCCTGCCTCGTTGTAACCGCCCTTCTTGTGGTTGTAGGTTGCCTCGATTGCTTCTGCAACCTTAGGATTGGAGGAATATCCGCCCATATCCTTGCCCCATGCAGAGAATCCATCCTCTGTGCAGGTGAGGTAAGCGATAAATGCGCATGCGGTCCATGGAAGCGGTGAGTTCTTGGTCAGGAACAGATAGTGGTTATATCCAAATCCGCCGATACCAACATAATCATCCTGATAAGCTGCAACCGTAATGTTATTAACGGAAACGGTTGCGGACTCCTCTACAGAACGAAGCTTGGAGTATACCAGCAGTCCGGACTGATCCTTTGCGGAAGTATCTACAAGGGTATTGCAGATCGGACCATCATCGGTCTGTGCGTTGTAATTTTCAACCCAGAGCTTGATCCATGCCATAGCATACTTTCCGTTCTCACCAAGTCCGAAATCATCAGCTTCCTGAGAAACCTCCTCGATAATCGGATCAAAGTAAGCCTTGTGCTCATCATCCAGCTTATCGTAAGCATCCTTGAGCCAGCCTGCGTACTTATCCTGTGTCAGCATGTACAGGAAGTTCTTGCCGACAAGCTCGGAATCAATATCCATGTAAAGAGGATGCTGATCCTTATAAACAAAATCCCAGCAGTTCTTGAACTGCGCACTGCCGGTATTGTTAAACATAAATACCTTGTTCAGTGTCTGCAGCGGCAGGAATCCCTCATATGCATCGGCTGTCGTTCCATTAGCATCCGCCCAGTCCTTGGGGATAAAGGTCTTTAAAATATCCTGATCTACCATCTTGGTCTGGATCTGGTTGCCATCCTGAATGAGTGTCATGGCAAAGGTTCCCTGATCCTTAAGGGAGTCTGCCTGCAGCTGCTCAAAGATCTTATTGTTCTTGGGCTGCTGCCACTCGAAATTCATGTTGTAATTTGGATCAATGGTCTGCAGATAAGTGATAAAGAGCGGAAGGGCAGTCTTACCACGGCTGGAGTTTCCAACACCATAGAAGGTAGCTCCGTTAGACTCCTCAATTGCCTTTTTGGCAAGCTCATCAAGGCTCATGCCCTCGGCTTCCTTGATGATAGCATCCACACCGGTTGCCTCTGCGCCTGTGTCCTTAGCTGCCTGGGATGCAGCTTCTGTACTTGCTGCTTCGCTCTCCGCTGCTTTTGTTGTTTCTGCTCCTCCTGCAGCCGCTGTAGTTGCCGGTGCAGAGGAACTGCCGCCACAGGCCGCCAGCATGCTGACTGCCATGGCACCTGTTACTGCCAAAGATACCAGTTTTTTGTTTTTCACGATAATACCTCCTCCAGTAAAAAACAGACTTTCTGTCTGCCCCTTAAATTAGTTTTATTATAAATCCGAAATTTAGAACAAAAAACAGGATAATTCTGCTATTTTTCTGTCAAATCTGACTTTCTTGCAATAAAAAAATGATGGTAAAAACCATCATTTTTTATATATGTATATACAGACCGGCATACGTTATAGATATTATTGCTTTTCTGTTTTTTCATGGTTTCTGATGCCGTTTTGATAATCCGATGGCAGCACGCCCAGGATTTTACGGAAGGTACTGGAGAAATATCCGATATCTTTGTACCCGACCTTTTCCGCTACCTCATATACTTTATAGTGGACATCCTGCAGAAGCCGTACCGCCACGCGCATCCGGTAATGCGTAATATAGGTATTGATGCTCATGCCGGTTTCCTGCTTAAAAAGCCGCGAGAGGTGTCCCTCGGAGACGCTGACAGCGGCTGCGATACTGCTGACACTAAGACCCTCCTCCGGATAGTGATCCGTGATAAAGTCGATTGCATTCTGAACATAGCGATGCATTTCCGGAGTTTTTTCCCGGAGAGGAACTGCATCCTCCTCCTGCCGCACATACGATGCTTTGGAGCGATCATATAAAAGCCGACTGATCGCCTCCTCCAGCTCGCCATCGTCAAATGGCTTAAGGATATAGTCTGATGCCTTAAGACGGATCGCCTGCTGCGCATAGGAGAACTCCTCATAGGCTGTGAGGAAAATCACCTTAACATCCATTTGCTCCTCGCGGATCCGGCGCACCATCTCAATCCCGTCCATCTCTGGCATGCGGATGTCCGTGATAATCAGATCCGGATGCAGCTTAAGCGCCTTTGCAAAACCATCCTGTCCGTTTACCGCCTCTCCCACAAGCTCGCAGTCTACACTTTTCCAGTCTGTATTAGAAGCAATACCCATACGGACAAAGCGTTCATCATCTACAATCAATACCCGGTTCATTGCCATCCCTCACTTTAACCATTATGATTGCTGCCACTGTCTAATCGCAGGGGAAGCAAAATCCGCATTTCCGTGCCTCTCTCCGGCAGCCGCCGTGCACTGAGCCCATAGGCATCGCCGTAATTTAAGCGAAGCAGCGTATCCACATTGCGGCAGCCGAGATGCCCGGAGAGACTTGGAGCCTCATGCCGCGCAAGCATTTGAAGCATTTCATTGCTGATTCCTCTGCCATTATCTGTTACCAGAATTTCCAGATCCTTATCTTCTGCGCCGCAGCTTTTAGCAAGCACCTGGACTCTGCCGTCCGGGACGCCTTCAAGGCCATGGATAATCGCATTTTCCACGACCGGCTGCAGGATCAGCTTGGGAATCACCGCATGCATCAGCGTCTCCGGAATGTCGTAGTCAAATACGAAGCTGTTATCAAAGCGGAATGACTGAATGCTGCAGTAATTCTCAAGCAGATCAATCTCATCCTCCAGCGTGCAGAATGGCTCGCCTGAGATACTGCGCCGGAGAATTTTGGCAAGGCTTTGAGACAAGGCGGCAATTTCCGGTACATGATGCTCCTTTGCCACCCACTTGATGGTATCCAGCGTATTATAGAGGAAATGTGGGTTAAGCTGTGCCTGCATCATTGCAGTCTTGGTATCATTTAATTGCTTCTGCTGGCTGACCTGCTCCTCCATATAGGTCTTAAGCCTGACGGAGGTTTTATTAAAGCCCTCTGCCAGTTGGCCAAATTCATCCTCCCGCTGCATGTCCACATGTGCGTCAAGGTCTCCATGCCGTAAGCGTTTCATTGCATCCGACAACTCATGGATCGGCTGCGACAGTGCGCGGCTCATCCAGGCAGATGCCAGGAGGCAGAAGCCCATGCTGACGGCAGCAAGGATCAGTATAATCCGGTACATAGAGCTTATGATATCCTGAGAGAGTGCAGGAGGCGCTGTATAAATGGACCTGAGACCGCTGTCTCCCAGATCGGAGAGGTAAAAGCTGCCTGTCAAACCATCCTTATAGCCTTTACCGGCCATAAGATTATCACGGCAGCCTGCGAGGACCGAAGCATTCGCAAGTGAACCCATGCGGAATGCCGGCTCCCAAAAACGATTCACTACTGCAAATCCGTTTTGCCCGGACAGTCCTCCGCCAAGCAGCGTGGTAAAGCCCTGCGCATGCATTGTAATCACGACATATCCGTCATTTTGATTAATTTTACGGGCGATATCCAGGGTGGGAGTTGTTGTATCCATCCCTTCCATACCGACGGTATATACAAGTTCTCCCGGATGCTCGGAGGCACGTTTCAGCACACCATAGTGAAGCGGCAGAGTTTTATCCTCCGTGCCTCGTCCCGTGGAGTAGATCCGGTTCCTGCCGGAGTAGATATCCACGGTGGAAATGTTCCGGATGCCCTCTGTTTCCCGGTACAGGGAAGCGTAAACGCTTGGAATCCTTACTCTGCCCTCTGTCAGTGCTTGCTGGATATAGGTATCATCCGAGATCTGATCCGTAACCGCCCGGAAGCTGTCAAAAAGCTGTGTAAGTTTACCGTTAAGTCTCTCTGCCTCCTCTATGTCGCTGGCGGCAATGTCTCTTGCAACCTTGGACCGAAACAGATTTACGGTCAGTACACAGCTGATCAGAAGGGGAATGACGGAAACCAGAAAAAAGCTCTTTAAAAGCTGTGTGCGGAAGGAGCGGTGCGGCAACTTCATGGTGCTGCCTCCTCTCCTTGGCTTCCGGTACTTTGGATATTTGAGCCGTTTAGGGCGCCCTGCGTCCATTGAGATAGAATCTCAGCCTCCTCCCGACTGTTTTTTACAACGTCCAATGGCACGAGCTCGAATGTCTGCCGGTCCTCAGGTAATGCGATGTGCTCCCGGACTGGTCTCCGGTAAAGACTCTCCACTGCAAATTCCTGCGTGTCCTCACTTATGATAAAATCAATAAATTTTTCCGCATTGTCGGGATGCGGCGCATTTTTCAAGATTGCGCATCCGTCCGGAAATGCACTGGTCCCGCTCTCGGGATATACCATCGCGATATCATTTCCTTTTGCGATTTCCTTAAGTGCGGATTCCTCCAGCGTAATCCCCACAAGACACTGTCCGGTCGCGACCGCTGTAAGAACATCGCCGGATCCACTAAGTACCCGTCCATCCAGCTGTGCCTTAAAGGTATCCAGAAGCTTTTTCTGATGCATGCCGGAAATTGCCATCATTGTGCATAAGATTGTATAGCTTGTACCGGAATGTAATGGATCTGCAAAGGCAATCTGTCCTTTCCAGGTACCGTCAAGAAACTCCTGCCAGTCTTTTGGGGCTTGCTCCAGGGATACCAGCTTTGGATTATAGATAAATACGATCGGAAGCTCGGTGAATGGCGTCCAGGAATCATCAACAGACAAAAAACGGCTGTCAAGCTCTGCTGCATCTTGTGCACGGTATGGCGCAAAGCTCTGTTTGTAGGCTTCGAGGCTCTCCACTCCTCCACCGAACATGAGATCCACATCGCCGAAGTCGACATTGTCCCGGATCTTATCCAGCATCTCCTGCGTGCCTCCGGCAGTCACCTGAACCCAGATGCCGGTGCGCTCCTCAAACTCCCGAACGACCGGCTGGTAGACCTCCTTTTTATGTGAGGTAAAAATCACAAGCTTACTCTGTTCCGGGACAGACTCCGGCTGGACTGCATTCGCCATAGTCATCTGGAGATTTTGTATCTGAGACTGCCGGGCACAGCCGGAAACGACCGCCGCTGCCGGAATGAGAGCACATAAGATGGGGAAACATCCTCTGACCAGCCGCCGCAGGGCTTTTATATAAAATAATATTTTATCCCTATTATGGCACATATACCTTTTGTTACCTGCTTCTGGTCACGCTGCCTTAAAACCCGTAATGCTCTCGCTCGGAATCATGATCGTAGACCTTGTGATATTCCTCAGTGCCCTGACGGATCAGACGGACCAGTGTATACCTTATACCCTTAATGGTTGCGGTATCACCCACCCTTTTCTTATAAAACGGATGATCATCGGTGCTGACCCGGGTCTGAATCCGGTTTTTTCCATCGCTGATGATCACATAGTCTCCTCGCTGTGCTCCATCCTTTTTTTCATAATGACGGAAACCGGATGCTCTCCGGAAGTAGTCACTTTTGCTTTCCTGCCCGTCTTTTTTTCTGCCTTTTTGATTCTTCCCATACACTGCCATAGTTCTCTCCTGTATTAAGCTTCGTAAGATCATATTTCCCCGGCTGTACCGGAGACACAATACCGTGACAAAATTCATACGGACGAAGCGCAAGCTCCATCCTCTGTACCCTGTCCCAGAGCCTTGCATAGCGGTTGAGATTTCCCCCGATTACCCACCATTTATGGTGCTTTTCACGGTCTGTGCGGCTCAGGCGAATGTGCTCAAGCAGGAGCTTCCCCGCATCCCGCCGAAGCCTTGCAAGGTCCTCTTTCTGCTTAAGATATGCTTCTTCTGTTAGTATGATCATCGCATATGTCTCTCAATTTCCGTTTTCCTGTCAGATTATTCAGACAGATTTTTTACTACCCACATCTGATCTGCAACGTCATAAAATCAACCTGCATGTAAATTTATGTATATTTATGAACCAGCTTTACATAAAACATATTGCCGTATTTATAGCGCCAGCCGCCATTGGCAAGCACCGCCACCGGGTTAGGATAGCTCTCGGTTCTGCCGCCGGATTTCTCCTTTGCAAACTGCTCCGCAAGCTCCAGCGTATGATGCCTCCCATGCTCTGCTACATAATATACATATCCTTTGCCGTAATTATATGCCTGTATCGCTGTATCAAGGTCGCAGCGGTTTTTTTCCGCGATCGCGAGAATCTCTGAGAAGTATTTTGTCCCCTGTGCAATAGATTCTTCCGTGTTTAACGTATTGACCGACAGACCCAGGGATTCGCTGGACTGCATCACGTCATTTCCTTGTCCACGGGATTCCACCTGCATAATCGCAAGCAGCTCATCCGTGTATCCGGAAATTCCATATTGTGCGGCATATTTTTTAACCATCGGGCGGAAACTCAGTACCTCGTCCGAGAGCTTTGTACTGAGATATTGCCGATAGCCGATCAAACCTGTTAACAGGATGATAATAAGCCCCGGGATCATTAAAAAATACCGGATGCTCTGTGCGCTTCTATGCAGCTGCTTTTTGGCAGGCTTTCTGCTTGTAATCTGTCTTCCTGCATGAGCCTGTTTTCCTGTACGGCGGCCTGGTGATTTTTCTTGGTTTCCTCTATTCATGCGCTCCTTCACCAAAGACAAGTTTACGAGCTGATTATAGCATGAATCATAAAACTCCGCAAAAAAAACGGCACCGGAATCATCGGCACCGCTGAAAGTATAAACACCACCCTTACTCATGTGAGGGGTCCTGTATCTCTCCCTCAGACTCCTGCGCTTCCACCTTTTCACTAAGCGCATAGTTTCCCGCAAAAAGATCATTGGGTGTGACATGCAAAACCTCGGCAATGCCAAGCAGGACCTCCACGGAAGGTGTGACTGCACCGATCTCAATGTGTGAAATATGGATGTTACTGGTGCCAAGAATTTTGGCAAGCTCCGACTGCGTCAGTCCGGCCTTTTTCCGATACAGTTTAATTGTTTTTCCAAGCAGTTTTCTATTCATAAGTGTCCTCCATAAGAATAATTATTATCCTTATAGATATCATAGCATGAATATAGCAATTATGCTTGTATCTTTCTTGTTCTTAATTGCTGAAAAAGTGATAATCTGCTTTTCTTTTCCTCCAGAAGTTCAAGCTGATGACCAAGCTCATGATATTTCCGGAAATTTCCCTCGGTGAACCACCACTTTTCAAAGTCCTCCGCAGTATCTCTGTCATAATGAAGCTCCATTGATAGGAGCAGATCTGTCTGCTCCTGCCGGATACGTGCAAGCTCTCGTTCTGTAAGCTCCAGGTCGGTATATCGCATGATTTTCTGCCTCCGTATTTTATACTATGGGAGTATTGCCTATTGATACCAGTATATACTTTTTTAGAAGCTTTTTAAAAGAAAAAGATGGTCCTATGCCGATCAGGACATATGACCATCTTTTCTATACTTAAGTAATTATGTTTTGTTTCAGAGGAACTCTACCGGAAGCAGATTCCCGCAGATCCTTTTCTATATCTCAGGCAAGGTTAAAGAGCTTGAGATCATCATCCACTGTGCCGATACCGGCGATGCCGAAATTGTCTACCAGCACCTTGGCTACATTCTCGGACAGGAATGCAGGAAGCGTTGGTCCAAGGTGAATGTTCTTAACACCGAGGTACAGAAGTGCAAGGAGCACAATGACTGCCTTCTGCTCATACCATGCGATATTGTAAACAATCGGAAGCTCGTTAATACTGTCAACTCCAAAGATATCCTTGAGCTTTAATGCAATGAGAGCAAGGGAATAGCTGTCGTTACACTGACCTGCATCCAGTACTCTTGGGATACCGGCGATATCTCCAAGATTCAGCTTATTATACTTATACTTTGCGCAGCCGGCAGTCAGGATAACCGTATCCTTTGGAAGCTTCTCCGCAAATTCTGTGTAATACTCTCTGGACTTCATACGTCCATCGCAGCCTGCCATTACGATAAACCGCTTGATTGCGCCGGACTTTACTGCATCTACAACCTTATCCGCAAGCGCAAACACCTGCTCATGAGCAAATCCGCCGACGATCTTTCCGGTCTCGAGCTCTGTCGGTGCCGGGCAGGTCTTGGCCTGTGCGATCAGCGCGGAGAAATCCTTGGTCTCGCCATATGCAGCATCGATGTGCTTTGCACCTGGTACTCCGGTAGCACCAGTTGTCCAGAGACGATCCTTATAGCTGTCAAGAGGAGGAACCACACAGTTGGTTGTCATCAGGATCGGTCCGTTAAATGCCTCAAACTCTTCCTTCTGCTTCCACCATGCATTACCGTAGTTACCGGCAAAGTTAGGATATTTCTTGAATGCAGGATAGTAATGTGCTGGCAGCATTTCACCGTGAGTGTATACATCTACGCCGGTTCCCTGTGTCTGCTCGAGCAGCATCTCAAGATCTCTCAGGTCATGTCCGGAAACCAGGATACCTGGATTCTTACGTACGCCCAGGTCTACCTCGGTAATCTCAGGATTTCCGTATGCGGAAGTATTTGCCTTATCAAGAAGTGCCATACCATCTACACCGAACTTTCCTGTCTCAAGTGTCAGATTTACAAGATCATCCACTGTCAGGCTGTCATCGAGTGTTGCAGCAAGAGCTCTCTGTAAAAATGCATCCACTTCCTCATTGTCCTGCATCAGTGCATTGGCATGCTTCTCATATGCAGCAAGTCCCTTGAGTCCGTAAATGATCAGCTCTCTCAGAGAACGGATATCTTCATTTTCTGTGGCAAGTACAGAAACAGAGGCAGCCATCATCGGATACTCTGCCGGTGTTCCCTGCCAGCGGGCAGCGCTGTGCAGTGCATTAACAGTCTCCGGTGCAAGCTCCTTAAGCAGCTCTGCCTTAAGCTTCAGAGTCTCTGTTACTCTGTCTGCAATGGCATCCTTATCAAAATTGGCATTGGTAATGGTGATAAAAAGGTTCATGGTCACAAAGTGGTTTACTTCCTTAGCGACCTTTTTGCCTTCCTTACGAAGCTCGGTAGTAACGACGGATAATCCCTTGGTTACATATATAAGCAGGTCCTGCATTGCAGCGACCTCCGGCTTTTTACCACATACACCCTGGATCGTGCAGCCCTTTCCGCCGGCAGTTTCCTGACACTGATAACAAAACATCTTTCTTTCCATATAAATCTCCTTTGTAATAGAAATGCAGCAACCTGCATTAGCTTCATCAACTGAGGCATATTTTACGTCATCGCAGAGGGGATTTCCGTAACCTATGTTACGAATTTAGAAATATTTGTAAAAATATTTTGGAACGATCAGTTTTTTCCGGGGATTCTCTCCCAGGCAAGCTCCGTAAGCGTCAGTCGTTCTTTATACTGCGGATAAAAGGAGCGGTCAAGATCATATGGTTCCTGGTAGAATCGCCTGAGGAGATAACGATCAAACATTTTCTGCTGCGGCAAAGTAATTTTTGTCAGACCATCCGTAATTCTTTTACGGAAGTCATGCCAGGATAATACAAATGCAGCATACTCCTCATATTCCTTTATGCCGATCCACTCCCGGATGGTCCGCGACTGCGTCAGCGTCCGGAAGCATTCGCCGGACTGCAGGATGTACCGGAAACCATGGTCCTGGTAGAGCCGTGCCAGGGGAAAGAGCCGGCAGTATCCGGGACGGTATGGATGAATTGTGCAGCGGCCATCCTTAAGGAAGCAGCAGCCGTGCTCATCTCTCATCCTGAGATTGGGAAGCATCAGTCCCTCCTGGATATGAATCTCCAGTGCCCTATCTGTTTCCAGAAGCTCGATAAAGGTCCTGCCGGTGCCTCTCTCAAGCTCATATATATCCCAGGGATCCAGTACAATAGAAACTCCCGCATGTTGACAGCAATGCGAGCAGCCTTTGCATCCATCCGCATCCATTGTAACAGTGTCATCCACATCATATGTCTGATACAGATCATCTGCCTTTACATTTCGCTCCATTTACGATCCTTTCCTTTCTGTTCCGGAAAATCCGGTTAAGATCATACCAGTATGAATATAATATCTACATATACATATTAACAAGAAGTTAAAAATACCTTTAATAAAGCAATGTATAAAAAAACATGGCCTATGACATTGTATCATCGGCCACGTTTACTTACAATTTCTGAAATTGTCTAAGAAGCTCTTTAGAGAGGATTCAAAGCTATTAAACAAAATGTTTAGGCATCTACAATTATGCTTATGCATTAGCATTATCAGCTTCGGATCTCATCTGGATTTGTTTTGCTTCCTCAATAATTTCGTTACATCTGTTAATGATTTCCTTTGACTCCTTATAAAAGTACTCACCGGCTTCTGTCAGCCAGACACCATGGTTTGTTCTTTTAAGCAGCGTAATACCAACAGTTTCCTCAAGAACATCCATCTGACGCATTATGGCAGTTGGTGATACATGAAGTTCAACAGCAGCCTTGTTAAAACTGTTAAGATCTGCTGCAAGAATAAAAGACTTTAAATACTTACTATACATTTTAAAAATGCCTCCATTGACTTTTACAACAAGTCACAAAGACCCTTCCTCCACAAAGAGTCATGCCTATGTTACCAACATTGTCTTGATTATGTCAACAAGCAAACAAGACTTTTTTGTGAATCTTGCACAAAAACGGCAAAAGGCTTAAAAAAGGATATTATTTCCAGTGCAAATTGCACAAATATCACATAATTTTGCCGTATTTGCATAATTAATATATGTATACAAGCTGTTTTCTGTACTATAATCACTTATTATTACGATTAAAATAGGAAATTATTTTCTTTACTGTATGTAACTTTTATATTACCTAAGCATGCTGCTTCTCCTCGGCATCGAGCGTAATCCAGAAATCCACCCCGGTTCGAGTGTTTCTGACGCCACACTTCTGATGATGTGCATCCATGATCGCCTTTACAATACTAAGCCCCAGTCCTGAGCCTCCATAGGATCGTGTATGTGCCTTGTCCACTTTAAAGAATTTTTCCCAGATTTTGTCAAGATCTTCTTCCGGGATAGGGTTTCCTGTATTGGAAACATGCAGCTCTATGATACCGTTTGGCTTTTTTTCCGAATATATACTGATCTGATTCGGTTCTTTAAGATGATGCAGCGCATTATTCAGATAGTTGCTGATAACCTCCTCAATTTTAAATTCATCCGCCCAGACATTAATGCTTTCAGGTACATCTACCTCAACATGTGCATTTGACTGACGGATCAGGATGTCTGATGCCGTAACAACACCCGAGACCACCTTGGATAGATTAAACAGAGCAATATCAGGTAGATCCCGTCCCTGCTCGATTGCGGATACATTTAGCAGTTCCTTCACCATCCGGTTCATTTTCTGTGCCTCATCCACGATGACACCGCAGTAATAATCTCTGGATGCGGGATCCTCCGCCATGCCGTCCTGCAATCCCTCTGCATAGCCCTGGATCAGTGCAATCGGAGTTTTCAGTTCATGAGAAACATTAGCAACAAATTCCTGTCTGCGCTGATCAATTCTGGTTTTGTTTTCAATGTCGGACTGCAGCTCGTTGTTGGCGGTTTTAAGCTCTGCGATCGAGCTCTCCAGCTTCTCGGACAGTACATTCATAGAATTTCCGAGCACACCGATTTCATCCTCGGAATCTCCCTCGTATCTTGCGGAAAAATCAAGATTGGACATTTGCTCGGATAATCTGGCAAGTGAATTAATCGGTCTTGTGATTCTGCGGCTTGTAAAATAAACAATCACAGAACCAAGAATCAGTGCAATCAATCCGATCACTATCAGGAAGCGATTAAAAAAGTGCACCGCATCATGCAGACCGGAAACCGGCATGGACATCAGGAAGCAGGTGGTATTATCAGAAAAATACCCCCAGCTCTCCAGATACATGCTTTTGGTCATTTTATTCATATTGCGTTCAATCGAATAATTGTCAAAGCGTTCCAGGACGTTTCCCTGGAAATGATCCCGGTTTCCAAAGATATACTCTGTGAGCTTCTGTGCTTGTGATTCAGCATTGGATCCGACGGCAAACGCCCTGTCCGTGGCTGTATCCAGTATGACAATGCTTAAGTTATTGGTTTCTGATAAGGATTTTACATAACGGACAGCATCCGTTTCGTTACCCGTATCCTGGTTGTCTGCATCCTCCGGAAACAGAGCAATCGCACCATCCCCATCCGTACCTGCCGCGGCAATCATACTGTCCAGATAATTGTAAGCGCTCTCCAGTGTCGAAACCTTCTCCTTAGTGTAATATCGCTCCAAAAGGAAGGAATTGGCAGCAAAAATAGTCATCAGCAGAAACAAAATGAGGCATATAAAGATCATTGTAAATTTCCACTTGATAGACCTTTTTATGGTATTTACGACTTTCATTTTTTAGCCTCAGTAGACGTGCTGTCCGGGTCAAACTTATACCCCATGCCCCAGACGGTTTTGATATAATCTCCCTTGTTTCCAAGCTTAGCTCGCAGCTTTTTGACATGGGTGTCAATGGTCCTCGCGTCTCCAAAATAATCATAGTTCCATACATTATTAAGGATTTTTTCTCTCGAGAGGGCAATGCCCTTGTTTTCTACAAAGTAAAGCAGCAGCTCATACTCCTTGAAGCTAAGCTCAATTTCCCTGCCATCCACCTTAACAGCGTGCGCAGACTTATCGATCTCAATCCCTCCGATCTTTACCGTTTCATCCTGATTGATGCCCGACCTTCTGAGAATCGCCTCTACCCTCGCCACCAGGATTTTTGGGGAAAATGGCTTGGAAATGTATTCATCCGCTCCGTATTGGAAGCCCTTAAGCTCATCCGTTTCCTCGGATCTTGCCGTCAGCATAATCACCGGAACCTTGCTATGTTCCCGGATGGTCCGAAGCACCTCCCATCCATCCATCTTGGGCATCATCACATCCAGGATAATCAGCGCAATGTCCTTGTCCTGGAAAAACTTATCCACGGCTTCCTCGCCGTCGCCAGCCTCCACCACATCAAAATCACGGATTTTAAGGAAATCGGAAATCAGCTTCCGCATCCTCTCCTCATCATCTACCACCAGAACCTTAAGTCTCTCCATACAAAAACCTCATCTTATCCTTATCCCCGGCTTTATGCTACTCCGGAATCACTACGGCATTTTTTTCAAAGTTCCCTCCAAAAGAAATCTGGATGGACTGCAATTTTTACTGTATCGCTGCTTTGTGACATAAATGTGAATTTCCCTCTTGGCACGGGTTACAGCCACATAAAATTCCCGTCTCTCCTCCTCAAGCTCCTCCTTTGTTTTAGCTTTAGCAAATGGAGTAATGCCCTCTACCGCATCTATGAGATGTACCGTATCAAATTCCAGACCCTTGGAGGCATGAAACGTCATGAGCCGCACACCCCGCTGTACGGTCTTTTTTTGCTCTGCCGTCCTCAGCTCCTCGCCGAAACGCTCCGTAAACCGGATCCAGGCAAGCTTGTCCGGATATTTTAAAGCAGATGCATCAAGCTCCTCCATAACCTCCTGCAAGGCATCGTAAGAAGTATGATGTTCTACCGCATACCCCCTAAGCCACTCCTCGTATCCGATCTTTTTTCTGAGATACACCAGAGCTCCTGCTGTAGGCAGTCTGCTGAGAACAGTGAGCTCATCCATAAATGCCCGCACCCGTTGCTGCATCCATGGACGATCCTGATAAAACTCGATGATGTCCCGGAAGCGAATGCTTCTGCCCTGCACTGCGTCCCTTGACAGATACCGAAGCGGCCGATTCATAATCCGGATGAGATCCCCGCGTGTCCCCTGTCCGATCGCAAGCTTAAGATATGCGATCATATCTCTTGCGATAAAATGCTCATACAAGTTCGGCACATGCTCGCGCAGTATATACGGGATCTGACTCCGGTCAAGCTCCTCCACAAGCGGGCGGATCTGAATACTGCTGCGGTAAAGGACCGCAATCTGCTCCGGCAGAAGCCCGCTCCGAAGTTCATTTTGTATGGACCTTATCAGAAAAGCATATTCCTGTGAAGCTGTTTCTGTAGTGAAGCACAGTGTCTTGCCTCCGCTTCCCCGTGCAGCCACAATCTCTTTAGGAAACCGTTGTGCATTATGTCGGATCACTCTGGACGCAAATGCAACGATCTCCGCATGCGACCGGAAATTTTTTGTTAGTACTACGCGCTTAGCATCAGGATAATCCTTTTGAAACCCCAGCATGATGGCAGGCTCTGCACCACGGAAGCGATAAATCGACTGATCATCATCGCCTACTATAAAAAGATTATTTTCCGGTAACGCCAGTTTACGGATTACCTCATACTGCACCGGACTGATATCCTGAAATTCATCCACAAGGATATACTGAAATCTTTTCTGCCAGAGTCGAAGCTCCTCCGGCTGTTTACAAAAAAGCTCCAGACACAGCGTCAGCATATCGTCAAAATCCAGCAGTCTCCGTGCCTTGAGAGATCTCTTATAGCCCATGAGGATCCGATGAAACCTGGCTGTATCCATGATTTCCGACTGAAAGCTCTCAGGATGCGCCATTGACTTATATCTTGAGATTTCTCCAATCAGCAGTCGTAAAAAATCTGTATCCTCTGTATCGAGCTTCTCACGCTCAGCATATTCCCTAAGCGTCAGTGCCTTCTCTCGTTCGGTAATAATATTTCGGAAATCGAGCCGATACCGGAGCTTCAGGATATGAAAAAAGATCGAGTGGAAGGTTCCAAAAACAGGAAGCCGCTGCCTGCCTAAATCGGCTATCTCCTTTTGGCATGCTGTTATATCGACTCTCGCTGCCATATTTTTGATTTCTATAGATTTGTCTCTTGCTGCTTTGAGATCGTATGCTTTTAATGCTGATGCTTGTAGTGCTGCTGCTTTTACATCTGTATGATTTTTTGTATTATTCCTTACACTAATTGCCTTAAGAAAGCGGGTCTCCATTTCCTCAGCCGCTGCCCGCGTAAAGGTAATCACCAGGATCCGATCCCCCGGAACACCCTTTTCTATCAGCCGGCGGAGACGCTCGGTGATTACCGTCGTTTTACCGGAACCAGGACCGGCAAGCACCAGCATCGGTCCTTCACCATGTTCTATTGCCATTTCCTGCTCAAAAGAAAAACTCATGCTGTCAGTTTAGCATGAGTTTTTCAATTTCCCTATACTTCATAAAAAGATAATATCCTTTTAGCGATAAGGACGTATATATTTTTTAATTATGCCTGGAGCTTGGCAATGCCTTCGTCTATCCGCTTAAGAGATTCCTCCTTGCCGAGTACCTCCATGATTTCGGTAGCACCAGCCGGTGTCATCTGACGACCGGAAAGTGCTATACGGATCGGCCACATCACAAAACCGGTTTTGTAACCGTGCTCTTTGCCAAAGGCAGACAATACTGCAAAAAGCGCATCATTGGAGTAATCCTCCTCCGCCTCCAGAATCGGCTTTACCTCCTGAAGAAGTGCAAGCGAGTTTTCCAGATTGGTCTTGGACTTCTTATTGACATACAGTTCCGTGCTGTATTCCGGTACTTCTTCAAAGAAGTCAATATGCTGCTCAATATCCGGGAAGATTTCGATTCTTGTCTTAACCATATTGGCAATATGCTTTAAATCCAACGGCTTATGGATGATTTCCTTAAGATACGGCAGTGCTCTCTCATAGAACTTGTCGAAATCCATTGCCTTGATGTATTCGCCGTTCATCCAGCGGAGCTTCTCCATATCAAAGACTGCAGGGGACTTGGAGATCCTGGTATAATCAAATTTCCGGACCAGATCCTCAAGTGACATGATTTCCTCATTGTCCTCCGGAGACCATCCAAGCAGAGCAACAAAGTTAACAACAGCTTCCGCAACAAAGCCCTGCTCGATCAGATCCTCAAAGGATGCATGTCCTGACCGCTTGGAAAGCTTTTTATGATTTTCATCGGTAATCAGCGGGCAGTGAATGTATTTCGGGATTTCCCATCCAAACGCCTCATAAAGACGGTTATATTTCGGACTTGAGGAAAGATACTCATTGCCGCGTACCACATGGGTAATGCCCATAAGATGGTCATCAATGACGTTGGCAAAATTATAGGTTGGAAATCCATCCGACTTGATTAGTACCATGTCGTCAAGCTCGGAATTATCTACTGTGACATCTCCGTAGAGCTCATCATGGAAGGTCGTGGTCCCCTCGGTTGGATTGTTCTGACGGATAACGTATGGCATACCGGATGCAAGATTTGCCTCAACCTCCTCTTTGGAGAGGTGCAGGCAGTGTTTGTCGTAATGCATGATCTCTTCGCCATTTACGACCGTCTTGAGGCTCTCCAGGCGCTCCTTGCTGCAGAAGCAGTAATATGCCTTGCCTTCATCCACAAGCTGCTTTGCGTATTTCATGTAAATGCCTGCTTTTACCCGCTCGGACTGAACATACGGACCACAGTCACCTGGCTTGTCCGGGCTCTCATCCGGGATCAGCCCGGTATCCGCAAGGGTCTGATTGATCAGCTCAACGGCACCCTCGACAAATCTCTCCTGATCGGTATCCTCGATCCTCAGAAGGAAGTCTCCGCCCTCATGCTTTGCAATCAGATAAGCATAAAGAGCGGTCCGCAAATTACCAACATGCATTCTGCCCGTCGGGCTTGGCGCGTATCTTGTTCTGATTTTCATATTCGTATCCTCATCTTCTGATAATATTCTACTGTCTATACTCTACTGATAAGTTTTTGCGGATCATTTATATGATGATCATCCTATCGCAAAAAAGAGGCTCCGGTCCAGACGCCTGAACCCGGACCCTCTATAATTTCATTTCAATATGTAACGCAGATTAAAGAGTTACATTTCGGCAGATCAAAACTCCGGCTGCGCATCCTTTAAGTCCATCGGACGCATGGTCAGGTTGATTCTGCCCATCTTATCGATTTCCTGAACCTTGACTGTTACCTCATCGCCGATATTTACGACATCCTCAACGCGGTTAACTCTGCCGTCAGCAAGCTTTGAGATATGCACCATACCATCCTTATTAGGGCTTAACTGTACAAAGGCACCGAAATTCATGATACGCACAACCTTGCCTCTCAGCACCTGTCCAACCTCGATATCGTTAACAATCGACTCGATGATGTTCTTAGCCTTGAGGAGTGCATCCTTATCAATACCGGAAATGGATACCATGCCGGCATCATCGATATCAATCTTGGCTCCGGTTTCCTCAATGATTCCATTGATGGTCTTGCCCTGCTTACCAATGACATCGCCGATCTTCTGCGGGTCAATCTGCATGGTAATGATCTTAGGTGCGTACGGTGAGAGCTCCTTGCGAGGCTCTGCAATGGCGTCATGCATAACTCCATCCATAATGAAGTTACGTGCTTCGTGTGCTCTGTGGATTGCCTCGGTTACAATTTCTCTGGTCAGTCCGTGGATCTTGATATCCATCTGAATTGCTGTAATGCCGGTATGTGTGCCGGTTACTTTGAAATCCATATCACCGAAGAAGTCCTCAAGCCCCTGGATATCTGTCAGCACGATATAATCATCCGTTGTATCTCCGGTCACAAGTCCGCAGGAAATACCTGCAACAGGCTCCTTGATCGGTACACCGGCAGCCATAAGAGACATGCAGGAAGCGCAGGTGGAAGCCATGGATGTGGAACCATTGGACTCCATTGTCTCTGATACGGCACGGATTGCATACGGGAACTCTTCAACCGATGGGATCACCGGAAGCAGTGCTCTCTCTGCCAGTGCGCCATGACCGATTTCACGACGTCCCGGACCACGGGAAGCCTTTGCCTCACCTACGGAATATCCCGGGAAATTGTACTGATGGAGGTAACGCTTCTCTGTTACATAATCATCAAGTCCCTCAATTTTCTGTACCTCGGACAGCGGCGCCAGTGTGACAATGTCCATGATCTGTGTCTGTCCACGCTTAAATATTGAGGAGCCGTGAACTCTCGGAAGTACATCCACTTCTGCTTCGAGGGGACGGATCTGATCAATTGCTCGACCATCTGGTCTCTTGTGATCCTTAAGGATCATCTTACGGACGGTTTTCTTCTCGTACTGATAAACCGCCTGTGGCAGCTGTGCCAATGCTTCCTCATCATCTGCCAGCGCTTCCTCGAGACGCTTTGTCACCTCGGCAATATTGGCATCTCTCTGCTGCTTGTCATCGGTAAATACCGCCTTTTCCATCTCCTCCGGAGTTACAATGCCGCGGATACGCTCAAACAGCTCCTCCGGTACAGCATAGCTCTCATATGGTGTCTTTTCCTTACCGCACTCTGCAATGATGGAATCAAAAAATCCGATAATCTGCTTGTTGACTTCATCCGCCTTGTAAATTGCCTCAATCATCTGATCATCAGAAATGCAGTTGGCACCTGCTTCAATCATAATGACCTTATCTCTTGTGGAAGCTACGGTAAGCGCAAGATCAGAAACTGCCTTCTCCGCATTGGTCGGATTGATGATGAACTCGCCATTGATCATACCTACCTGAGTAGATGCGCATGGACCATCCCATGGCACATTGGAGAGCGCCGTAGCAAGGGAGGAACCAAGCATTGCCAGCAGCTCCGGAGAGCAGTCCTGCTCAACGGAAAGTACGACGTTGTCAATCAGGACATCGTTCCGGTAATCCTTAGGAAACAGCGGTCTCATCGGGCGGTCAATGACACGGGAAACAAGAATCGCGTTATCGCTTGCTCTACCCTCTCTCTTTTTAAATCCTCCCGGGAACTTGCCGACAGCGTACATCTTTTCCTCATACTCTACCTGCAGAGGGAAAAAGTCGATGCCGTCTCTTGGTGCAGCGGAAGCCGTGCAGGTAGACAGCACGGTCGTATCACCATAATGCATGAGAGCTGCACCGTTAGCCTGTGCGCAAACACGATCAATATCAACGGTCAGTGTTCTGCCGGCGAGCTCCATGGAATAACTCTTGTACATAAGTACCTCCTGTGTATAAAAGCAAGGCAGAAGGTCCAAAGCCACTGAACTGCGCCCGACCGGATCATCCGTCCAATCCGTACATCGGAAACATTTCAGTGATCTCGGATAGCTTCTGTCTGCAAATATTAAAAATGCGTACTGATTATACCATTGCTAGGATAAAACAGCAAATTGAATATCCATAATTACGCAAAAAGGGCAGAGAAAATTCTCTGCCCCTGGATATGATAAATTACTTTCTAAGACCAAGCTTCTCGATCAGTGCTCTGTAGCTCTCAAGATTTGTCTTCTGAAGGTATGCGAGAAGTCCTCTTCTCTGACCAACCATCATCAGAAGTCCTCTTCTGGAGTGGTGATCCTTAGGATTAGCCTTGAGGTGCTCGGTAAGCTCTGCGATTCTCTCTGTAAGAATTGCGACCTGAACCTCCGGTGAACCGGTATCGCCAGGCTTACGTCCGTACTTCTCAATTAACTCTGCTTTTTTCTCTTTTGTAATCATTTTGATTCTCTCCTTTACTATTTTTTGATCCTGCGTTTTGCGGAGCAATCGGAAGGAGTCCATATCACTACGCTAACGTGTAACCTTTCGTATATTAGCAGAAGACCGGCACAAAGTCAATCTGCATTCTGTAGATTTCAGGTAATATCCTTATCAGGTACTTTAAATGCCTGAAAGCTCCGGGATCGGATAATTCCTGGTGACCTCCATATCCAGCTTCAGCTGCTGCTTCAATGCTTCCAGGGAATCAAATTTCTGCTGATCCCGGATCCGGTCTACAAAATCCACACGGATCTTTTTATGATAAAGATCTCCACTAAAATCCAGCACATAGGTCTCGATATCGACCGGATTTCCTTCTGCTATCGTCGGGTTTGTGCCGACATTGGTCATGCCCCGGTAGAGCTTCTGGTCAATCAATACCCGGGTCACATATACCCCATCTGCCGGAAGCGTTTTGCCCTCCGGTGGCAGGATATTGGCTGTTGGAAATCCAAGCGCAGTAGATCCGATCTTTTTTCCGTGCTGTACCACACCGGAAATGGAAAAATATCTGCCGAGAAGTTCATGTGCCCGCTTGACATTTCCCTTGGTGATTTCTTCTTTGATAAACGTACTGGAGATTTCCCTATAGTCGCCGTGCTCATCCAGCACTTGCTTTTTAGGGATCACATGGACTGTATAGCCGTAGGTATCCTGCAACCTTGTAAGCAGCGCAGCATTTCCCTCGGCTTTATATCCAAAGCTGCAATCCGTGCCTACCACGATGTCAGAAGCATTCATTGCACGGATCAGTGTAGTCTTAAGGAAATCCTCGGCTGGTACCCGCATGGTCTCCTTGGTCATGGGAAATTCAAAAACGTAGTCGAAGCCATAATTCCGGAGTCTTGTAACATGCTCCTGCTCCGTAGAGATCCCCGGTCGGTTGATTCCTTTTACCACGACATCCGGGTTTTGCGTAAAGGTAAGAACGGCAGTTTTGAGATGTTTTTCCTTTGCAAGGCGGAATACATTTTCAAAAATAACCTGATGCCCGAGATGCCCGCCATCGAACTTACCAAAGGTCAGCACAGTCTTTTCCGGGATATAAATTGCAGGCAGCAAAATTTTATATAGACGGTTCTCCGCTGCCAGTGCTTCTATCTCAGTAATGGTATGACTGTCCCGGACATCAAATTTTCCGACACGAAGACGTTTAAGAGAGGACATCACCGCACCTGTGCCCAGCTTTTCACCTATATCCTTGCAAAGTGTGCGGATATAAGTTCCCTTGGAGCATGTAACTGTAAATACCGCGCGCGGAAGTGAAACTTCCCTGATCTCAATAGCTTTGATCGTAACCCGGTTTGGCTTACGCTCTACGGTTTTTCCCCTCCGCGCAAGATCATACAGTTTTTGCCCGTTGATCTTCTTGGCGGAGTACATCGGCGGGATCTGGTCGTATTGCCCTATAAAGGACAGTATTGCCTGCCGGAACGCATCCTCCGTTATATTGACAGGTCTTCTTTCCAGCACCGTACCACTGATATCTTCCGTATCGGTGCTAAGTCCCAGCGTAATTTCAGCCTCATAAACCTTTTCGGAAGCCGTGATGGAATTTACCAGTTTGGTGGCTTTGCCCGCACAGACAATCAGCACACCCTCTGCATCAGGATCCAGCGTCCCCGTATGTCCTATTTTCTTTTCCTTCAGCACAGAACGCAGCTTTTTGGTGACATCAAAGCTGGTCCAGCCGCGCTCCTTATAAACATTAATAATTCCATCCATCTGTTCCGTTACTCATCATTTCTGCTTTTAAATCCTGGTGCGTCCAGCTGCTTTGCAATCTCCTGAAGTACATGATCCAGTACGTCCCGGTATCCGCCATGGAGTGAGCATCCGGCGGCAAGCTTATGACCGCCGCCACCAAAAGCTCCCGCAACGCGGGAGACATCCAGTGCATTGTTATTGGAGCGCAGACTTACCTTAAATACCTGGTTGGAAACCTCATATGCAAATACTGCACAGTCAACGTTTCTCGTTTCCCGCATATTGGTCACAATACTGTCGGTATCCTTAGTTGTGACATGATATTTCTGCATATCGCCTATCGTCACCCAGCCGACAATCGCCCGGTCATTAAGCCGGAGCTCACTATCAAGCATGACCTTAGCCTGAATCTTCTGCTGTGCAAAGGTTTTCATGTAGTAGCCATCATCAATGATGAAACCAAAATCGATACCTCTGGACATGAGAAATCCGGCAATCTCCATGGTATGTGGGCTTGTGCAGCTGTATTTAAAAACACCAGTATCATGCACAATACCGGTATAGAGGCATGTTGCAGCATCCTGATCTATAAAATCATGATCCATAAGATCAAACACCACCTCGCAGGTGCTCGATGCATCCGGTAAGATGGTACTGTACTGGAAGCTTCCGGCATTGGTCAGATGGTGATCCGCTACATAAGTTTCTTTTGCATGCTCCATAAGGATCGCGAAATCACCGAGCCTGTCCTTCCCGGCACAGTCACAGACGATCGCAAGATCATATTTTCTGTCGGACGGCACATGCACGATCCCAGGGAAGCCCGGCAGATACTGAAACTTGCTGCTTGCCTCCTGGAGATATACCGTGACCTTTTTATCCGGAAAGCGATTCCGGATATACTGTCTCGTGCCCAGCGTCGAGCCGAGACAGTCTCCATCCGGATTGGTATGTCCAAGTATGCAGATACTGTCCGCTTCCCGGATCAGTCGATTAAAATCCTCTTTCATATAAGCTGATTACTCCTGGGTTTCTGTGCCGGAATCATTGGCAGCATCAGAAGCCTCCGATACATCCATGTCCTCCAAAGATGCCTCATCCTCAGAATGATGCTTTGCGTCCTCCTCCTGAACCTTCCGGATCAGCGCATCCATACGGGCGCCATATTCAATGGAATGGTCCGGGATAAACTGAAGCTCCGGAGTATGACGGAGATTTACGGTCTGCGCCAGCTCCCGTCTTAAAAATCCGGAAGCGGCCTTCAACCCCTCGATTGTTCTGGCAAGGGCTTCCTCTCCGCCAAGCGCGGAGACATAAACCTTGCAGTACTGGAGATCCGGAGTAACATCGACGCCGGTCACATCTGTCATTGGGGAGACCCGGGGATCCTTGATTTCATCCCGGATCAGCACGGACAATGCACGCTTTACGTCCTCATTCCGTCTCTCATATTTATAATTCTTTCTTTTCAATGGTTAACCTCTTTTTACCTCTTCCATGATGTAGCACTCGATCATATCATCTACCTGCACATCTGAGAAGTTTTCAAATACAAGACCACATTCATAACCGGTCTTGACTTCCTTAACGTCATCCTTGAAACGCTTGACAGAAGCGATCTCACCATCAAAGATCTGATCCTTGCCGCGGGTAATTCTTGCCTTGGCGCCTCTCTGTA
This sequence comes from Oribacterium sp. HCP28S3_H8, assembly GCF_052064775.1. Taxonomy (NCBI): domain Bacteria; kingdom Bacillati; phylum Bacillota; class Clostridia; order Lachnospirales; family Lachnospiraceae; genus Oribacterium; species Oribacterium sp. HCP28S3_H8. Next base: position 113,488 of record NZ_JBQHUZ010000003.1, read on the forward strand.
CCATACCATCCAGCACATAGGAGCCTGCAATATTACCAACGCCAGAGGACTTAAATACCTGACGGATCACGGCATGGCCGATGACCTTCTCCTCATATACAGGAGCCAGCATACCCTTCATCGCATCCTCAATATCTTCAATTGCCTTGTAAATGATGTTGTAAAGACGGATGTCCACATGCTCTCTTTCGGCAATTTCCTTGGCGGTGGCGTCCGGCTTTACATCAAATCCGATCACAATCGCATTGGACGCGCTTGCCAGTACAACATCGGACTCATTGATGGCACCAACGCCGGCATGGATAACCTTGACCTGTACCTCGTCATTTTTGATCTTCTCGAGACTATCCTTGACAGCTTCCACAGATCCCTGTACATCTGCCTTGACCACAATCGGCAGCTCCTTGACCTCGCCCGCCTTGATCTGATCAAACAGTGCCTCCAGAGATACCTTCTTTCTGGATGCCTCTATCATCTTCTGCTTGTTTTCTGTTACAAAGGCTGCAGCATAAGCCTTGGCTTCCTTCTCGCTGTCCTTTACCTGGAAAATCTCTCCGGCATTTGGTACCGCATTTAATCCGAGGATCTCACACGGCTGCGACGGCAGTGCCTTTTTGATACGTCTGCCCTTATCATCCGTCATAGCACGGACCTTACCATAGGCAGAGCCGACAGCTACAACGTCACCCTGGTGAAGGGTACCCTTCTGTACCAGAAGTCTGGCAACCGATCCGCGGCCCTTATCCAGCTCCGCCTCAATGACAACGCCATAGGCGGCACGATTCGGATTTGCCTTAAGCTCCATGACATCCGCCTCAAGGACAATGTTCTCAAGGAGGTTATCCAGTCCCTCACCGGTCTTTGCGGAAACAGGACAGCAGATCACATCTCCGCCGTAATCCTCCGGAACCAGATCATACTGCATGAGTTCCTGCTTTACGCGCTCCGGATTGGCAGCCGGCTTATCAATCTTGTTGATTGCAACAATGATCGGCGTGTTAGCAGCCTTGGCATGGTTGATTGCCTCTACGGTCTGCGGCATTACGCCATCGTCTGCAGCTACAACCAGTACGGCGATATCCGTCGACTGTGCGCCACGCATACGCATTGCGGTGAATGCTTCATGACCTGGTGTATCAAGGAAGGTGATAACTCGGTCTTCATCATTTACATTGACCTTTACCTGATATGCACCGATGGACTGCGTAATACCACCTGCCTCACGACTGGTAACATTGGTGTTACGGATCGCATCGAGAATTGAGGTTTTACCATGATCAACATGTCCCATTACGCAGACAACCGGCGGACGCTTTACCAGATCCTTAGGATCATCCTCGACATCATCCTTGACAAGGTCTGCGATGACATCGACCTTTTCTTCCTTCTCGCAGAGGATATCATAATCCACCGCGATATTTTCCGCTTCCTCATAGGACAGTTCTGTATTAATGGTCACCATCTGCCCCTGCATAAAGAGCTTCTTGATGATATCGGCAGCCTTCATCTTCATCTTATCAGCAAGCTCCTGGATCGTGATTACCTCCGGGATGGTAATTGCCTTGATTTCCTCGACCTCCGGCTTCTTGACTACTTCAGGCTTGATAAATGCGCCCTTTCCGGTTTTCTTTGGTCTGTGCAGCTGCTCATCTCTCTCATAGGACTGCTCCGCAGAGTACTTGTTCTGCTTACGGTTATTGCGATTTCTCTGAGAAATACTTGCCTTCTCATTATCAAAATTCTTGGTGCCGTAGGTCTTTTTCTGCGGCTTTGTGGCATCATGCCTGGTACGGGTATTTTTGGTATCCATAAGGCTCTCTGCCGCTGCCGGTGCCTCTGTCCTTCTTGCAGGTCTTGTGCCGGCAGCATCTCTCCTGCCAAAGCCCTGCCCGGATCTTCCGTTACGGTCTCCACTTCCATCCTTATTGAATGCAGGGCGCGCGCCGGTTCTATCCGTACGTCCTCCATTTCGGTCTCCGCGGTTTCCTGATGCATTGCGGCGATCCTGATAGCCGGTTCTGCCGCCACGTCCGCCGTTATCTGCTCTCTGACCTCTCTCCTCGGCACGCTTTGCGGCGATTCTTCTTGCCGTAGCTTCGATGGCCTGTGCCTGACGGATCGCTGCGAGCGTCGGATCCTCTACAGGCTTTGGTGCTTCCTTTGCCTTTGGCGCTTCTGTAGTCTTTGACATTTCCTGTTGCTTTGCTTCTTCTTTTGGCTTCACTGCTTCCGCAGGAGCCTCTGCTTTGACAGCCGGAGCAGGAGCTGCTTCCTTGGCAGCCGTTTCCTTAGCAGTTGATACTTCTGTTGATACCGGAGCGGCCTTTTGCTCTACCTTGCGGGATTCTGCCTCACGCGCTTCCTGCTCGCGGTCAGCAGACTCCTTAAGCTTTCTGGCTTCCTCCTGACGCTGCCTTTCGTTCAGCTCCTTTAACGGAGTGACCCTGGCGGTTCCCGGCGGCAATGGTCTACCATTAGGAGAGCCCGTCCTTGTGCCAGCCTTATCCGCTTTTGACTCCCTGGTATCCTTAACTTTAGAGAGAAATTTACTTCCGAGCGGATGATTCTTATGATTTACAGAATTTTGCGAATGAAATACAACAGCAAGCTTCTTTTTCTTAGGTGTACTACCGGCTTCCTTAGATTTGTTTGCATCCTTGCTGTTCATTCCGTTCTCTTTATCATTCAACATTCGCATTACCTCCGTTTAAATATTTTTTCATCTGCTCAGCAAATCCTTCATCCTCAATACTTAAGGACGATCTCTCCGAGCGACCCGCTGCATGTCCGAGCTCTGCCATGGTTCCATACTCCGCATAAGTGATATGACGGAACGCACACATATCTCGAAATTTTTTTCTGGTGTTTTCCGAGGCATCCCCCGAGACGATCACCAGCTTTGATTTGCCTTCTTTAACGGACTTCTCTACAGCGAATTCACCGCTTCGGAGCTTTCCCGCTCTCTGCGAAAGTCCGATCAATCCTATCATTTTACTGATCAAGCTGCTTAAACTCCTCCTTGAGCTTCAGGATGACATCTTCAGAAATTTCTTCTTTTAAAGAACGCTGGAGTGCCTTTCTTTTTAGCGCCTTATCCAGACAGGCAGTATCCCTGCAGACATACGCGCCTCTCCCGTTCATCCTGCCGGTGAGATCCATCTGAAGCGTGCCCTCCGGTGTCCGGACGATCCGGACGAGCTCCTTTTTATCCTTTTTCATTCCACAGCCGATACAGGTTCTCTGTGGTATTTTTTTCATAAATTTATGCCTCTGTATCTTCCGTATCCTCTACTGAGCTGTCTTCCTCGGTATCCTCATACCCCTCGTCGGAAGCATCCTCGGTATCATCTTCCGCATCATCACCGTTATAATCGATGCCCATCTCATCAAAGATACCCTGCTCCTGCGCCTGTGCCTCGGACTTGATATCAATCTTGTAGCCTGTGAGCTTAGCTGCAAGGCGTGCATTCTGACCTTCCTTACCAATAGCAAGAGAGAGCTGGGAATCCGGTACAATGACCATGGCGTCCTTGTTATCCTGATCGGCAATGACCGCAATGACCTTTGCCGGGGAAAGCGCATTTTCAATCAGGTATGCCGGATTTTCGTCGTAGCTGATGATATCGATTTTTTCACCCTTCAGCTCGTCCACAACTGCATTAACACGGCTTCCGTTAAGACCGACACACGCACCTACCGGATCTACATCAGGGTCGTTGGACATCACTGCCATCTTGGTTCTGGAACCGGCTTCGCGAGCAATTGCTTTGATTTCCACGATGCCATCTCTGATCTCGGAAACTTCTTCCTCAAAAAGGCGTTTTACCAGCTCTGGGTGTGTCCTTGACAGCATGACTCTTGGTCCACGGGGATTGTCCTTGACCTCTACCACATATACCTTGACACGGTCATTCGGCTCGAGTTTCTCGCCCTTGATCTGCTCATTTTCGGAAAGATATCCGTCAACCTTGCCCAGATTGATGATAATGGATCTGCCATTATCTCTGTCCACGGTGCCGGTAATTACTTCCTTCTCAAGTGAATAATACTCGTTGTACAGCATTCGCCGCTCTTCCTCACGGATCTTCTGTACAATGACGCCTTTGGCGTTCTGCGTTGCGATTCTGCCGAAACTCTTGGAGTCAATGGGTACATGGACGATGTTTCCAAGCTCACTGGACGGGTCCATCATTCTGGCGTCGGCAAGGGTGATTTCCGTGGTCGGATTGCTGACCTTTTCCACAACAGTTTTATCGGCAATCACAGAAAATTGACAGGTTTCCGGATCCACATTGACCTTGATGTTATCGGATGGTCCGAAATGATTTCTGCACGCAGTCTGAAGGGATACCTGTATTGCTTCGATCAACGCCTGCTTCGGAATACCTTTTTCCTTTTCCAGCTGTTCCAGTGCGTCCTGCAGTTCTGTATTCATGTTTTTCTCCTTCTTATAACAGGAGCTACGCTCCCGGTATCTATACTATAGTATGAGTTCAAGCTTCCGGCTCCTCGTCGGTTTCCTCCGGGAGCGTATCGCCCTCCGGGGACGGCTGATCCTTAAATCCCATGGAACAAACCTCAAGCATGTACTGCTCGTCAATAAAATCTGTCTGATCCAGCCATTTGGACAGTCTCCTTGAAACAAGAGCACAGTCATTGACTGTCATATCTGCGCCGTCGGATCTCATAATAAACGCCCTTAGATACCACTCGTTGTTTTCCTTTGTCCATGTAACACTGTCAAGCTCATAACCAAGCTCCGGCAGGATGGATCTCAGGTAATTTCTGACTTTTTCTGTATACATGTTTATTTCCTTTTTCAATCAGCCCCGACTTACGTAAAAGGAGCAGGCCGAATGCCTGCTCCTTTTATCAGTCAACTATACTATTGCACTATACCACACGCATACACGGAAAGCAAGTGTTTTTCAGGGAATTAGCTCAATTTGCATATGAACCAGATTTTGTTTTTATCCAAGCGCAACCATACTAAATACCAGGGCAAACAATGCGACTGTTTCGCAGAGACCTACAACCATGATGTACTGCGAGAAGCCCTTGCCGGTATCACCGAGCGCATCGGAGGCTGCGGCACCGGCCTTGCCCTGTGCGATTGCAGACATTGCCATCGCAAGTGCGGAAGCAATGCCAAGGCCAAACATAAATGCAGGATCCGCACTGGAGGACTTCATGGTCTGCATCAGCAGGAAGCCGTAAATCGTCTGTGTCAGAGGCGCACCGGCAAATACCGTCAGGATAAACGGAGCTGTTTTGTTGTTAAGATATGCTCTCTTCCATGCGCCGATCGCACCCTGACCCGCAATACCGATACCGATTGCAGAACCAACACCTGAGATACCCATAATCAAACCTGATACTAACAATCCAATATTCATAATTTACTCCTTTTTATGATCCCGGATCATTTTTCCGGATCTTATATATTACTTAAAAGGTTCATATTTATGACCGCTCCACGACATACCAAGATGCGAGGAGAACTCCAACGTATTGAGGCGGACGCCGTGAACGATCAGCGAAAGTACGTTCAGGATGATATTGAGTCCATGCCCAAATACCAGCAGAATTACTGCAAATAAAATCAGTGTCAAGTGCCCGAGCATCGGTCCGGCCATCTGATTGACTGTACTGGAGATCGCCGCTCCGGCAAGTCCGACTGCCCAGAGTCTGATGTAGGACACGATATCCGAAAACACATTCACCACACCCAGCAGGATCGAAATGATATTTTTAAGACTATCCAGGATAGAATCTTTAATGCTTCCTTCATAGCTTCCAAAAATAAAGTTCATCACAAATCCCACAGCAACCAGTGTAATGGAAATCTTCCCGACGGGGATGCCAGCGATTACCCGGTCAAGACCAAATACCGCTCCATTTACAACCAGCGTCAGGACCACATAAAACATACCCCAGAGCTCAAGGATATTTCCGATCTGACCGATGAGGCTGAGTGACCGGTAGCATCTGGTGCAGACGATGAGATGCGCAATGGTCAACTGAATCAGCGCGAGTGCAAAGCAGAAAATCTGCAGATTCTGCGCTGTCGTAAGGCCTGCCTTACCATCTGTCCAGAACGGATACCAGATCCTGCTCTCATTCACATTGGATAGCACTGGTACAGACAGCTTCTGAAGCCATATCGGAACGGACTCCGCAGGGATGCCGAACCATGAGCAGGTAATCGCGCCCCAGATAATCGTGACAATTCCAAACAGTCCCAAAAGTAAATAGATCGGCTGCACTTCCTTGCCGGCTGCCTTAGCCTTGATAATCAAAGCAAGGGCACATCCTGTGATCAGCAGTCCATATCCGCCATCTCCAAAAATAATTCCGAAGAAAATCAGGATAAATCCCAGGAACCACGAGGAAATATCAAATTCAAAATATCCAGGCACTGTTCCGAGGAAATCCGTCAGCGGATAAATCAGACTGACAAATTTATTGTTTCTTAATTTGGTCGGTACATTATCCTCTGGTGTCGGATCCTCCGATACAAGCCCCCAGCATTGTTTCTTAGCCAATGCCTCAAGCTGCGGGAGATCCTCTGTCGGAATATATCCCGTGAGACCTGCAAGACTCACCTTGTCAGAAAGCACGGTCTTTTCCGCTCCACTGTCAAGTGTCTCAAAGATAATTTCTCTCTGCAGCTTCAGGACCATCTCCTTCATCGCGCTGACTCCGGAGTACTTTGCATCAATCTCGTGGTCTTTTTCCTTAAGCTGCTGTTCCAGAGCTGTATTTTCGCTCCGCATCTCGGAAATCGACTTAGCCGGCATTAGAAACTCCTGTGCCGACGGCGGCAGTGTCTCCGGGCGTTCTGATGATGTCGCTTCTGTCATCAGCAGAAATCGAACGCTTGACTTATCCGCATTGATTCGGATCGTCTTAAGGTCCTGATCCAGATCCCGGTACGCATCCTTAGGCATTTCATACGGTGTAAGAATGATACCCTTCTTTCGAAGCTCATCAAAATCCTCCGGATGAAAATCACCCCATTTTGCCACACGCTCAATTTCAGAAATATTCTGATTCCGCTTCTGCAGAAGTGCCTTTTTGCTCTCGGAAATTGCGAGAATGTTTTCTGCTATGTTTAGCGCATCATCTAACGTCAAGCTCTGCTGCGGCACGGAAAGCTTTTTATTATGGACATCCTCCAAAATGGATACTGCATTGGTAAGCTTATCTGCTTCCGTCTTGAGCGTCTGCAGCTTATCGCCGGATCCCTGTACCTCCTCCATGTGGACGAGACCGAGCTTCCTCAGGGCTTTCAGCGCCGACCGTTTGTCCTCCTCCAAAATCAGAAGGGAGACTTTTTTCATAGGCACAATCATACGACGGCTCCCTCCTTTGTAAGCTGTGCAGCTTCACGCTGCATAATCTTTTTCTTGGAAATCTTGGAACGAACCACTGCACTTGTGTCCTGATCCCCAAGATATACCGATATCTTCTTAATATTTGCCTTTGCCTCCGGAATCTTGACCTTTTCAAAAAGATTTACTCTTTGTGAGGTCGTCGTCAGCTCCTGTCTCAGGAGCCGGACCTGTTCATCCAGAACTTCAGCCTGCAGATCCAGTGAAAGAGCCTGCTCCATACAATCCGCTGCCAGATCAACCCAAAGCGGAGTGGAATACAAATCATAATCTCCTCTGGAGAAATCCGCACCCTCATAGGTTGGTATCCTTACACCGGCAATGTTTCCAGTACCCTTTCTTATATTGCTAACCTTTACTGCATCCGGAGGAAATACCTCTTCCTCACCAAACACGCCGATCCAGCTCTCAAATTTCTTTTCAAGCTCCTGCCTTTTGGCACGGACGGCTTTTGCATCTGCCTCGATGGTTCGGATTTCGGTCTGAAGCTGCTGTTTTTTCAGAGTCAGGGTCGGAAGATATCGCTGATACATTTTCAGTGCATCTTTTTGAGCCTTCTGCTCATTTTTTGTCAGCTTGATCTTTGCCATATATCTCTGCCTCGTTATGATTTACTAGGCCAGTACTTTTCAATCAGTTCAGACTTGATGCCCGTTTCATCTTTATCAAAACAGTCCGCAAGGATTTTCCAGCCCAAATCCAGAGACTGCTCCAATGGCATGTTGACGGAAAGATCCATCATGTTCTTTTCAAAAAGATCGCCATATTTCAGAAGCTTCTCATCCCAGCGGCTCATGTTAAAGCCCATGCTCTTTTTCTCCAGTGTATCCTTATAGGAAGCATAGAGACGGATCATTGCATCCATCAGCGCACGATGATCTGGTCTGGTCTTACCATTGACATTTTGCTTAAGACGTGACAGTGAACCAAACGGTTCAATATGACCGTTTTTAAGATAATACTGACCCTCGGTAATATATCCCGTATTATCCGGTACCGGATGTGTAACATCATCGCCCGGCATCGTTGTTACAGCGAGAATCGTAATGGATCCGGAATTATCAAAGTCAACCGCCTTTTCATATCTGGCTGCCAGCTGAGAATACAGATCGCCCGGATAACCTCGGTTGGAAGGTACCTGCTCCTGGGTAATCGCAATCTCCTTAAGGGAATCGGCATAGTTTGTCATATCTGTGAGAAGTACCAGCACATCCTTATTTTGCAGCGCAAACTGCTCCGCAACCGCAAGCGCCATATCCGGGATCTTGATACATTCAACCGTAGGATCCGCAGCGGTATGAATAAACATGACGGTCTTGCTCAGTGCACCGCCGTTGCCCAGTGTATCCTTGAAGTACAGGAAATCATCATACTTCAGTCCCATGCCTCCGAGTACAATGACATCCGCCTCTGCCTGCATGGCAATCCGCGCAAGCAGCTGGTTATAGGGCTCTCCGGAAATGGAAAAAATCGGCAGCTTCTGTGAAACCACGAGAGAGTTAAACATATCGATCATCGGGATGTTTGTTCTCATCATACGGTTTGCCAGGATACGCTTGGACGGGTTAACCGATGGTCCGCCGATCGGGACCATGTTTTCGGTCAGTGCTGGTCCATTGTCTCTCGGCTCACCGGAACCATTGAAAATACGTCCGAGGATGTCATCACCAAAGGAAACTCTCATTTCATGTCCGAGGAAGCGGACCTCATCTCCCGTGGAAACGCCTCGACCACCGGCAAAAACCTGCAGCGAAACAATATCCTTATCGATTTTATTGACTTCGGCGAGCGACTTACCAAATCTTGTGGTGATCTCCGCCAGCTCATTGTTGGCAACGCCCTCCGCACGGACAGTAATTACACTACCCGTGATGGATTCGATTCGATTGTATACTTTATTCATTACGCATTACCACCCTTGCAAAGACTCTCTGCTTCCGGGCTCATTTTGCCCGACTTCTCGTCATACAGCTGATCAATCATAGCCTCTGCCGCCCGGAACTTATCGCTCTTAAACTCGGTGTAATTCCAGTCTGTGAATCTCTGACGCAGCTGGTTGAAATAGCTGCGCGCCTCATCCTTATCTGTAAGTGCAAACGAGGAGCCAAGGATTTTGACCAGCTTGTCGATTACATAGCGCTGTCTCTCAACTGAACAATCGGCATCGATCGGGTCAAAGGAGTTCTGCTGCAAATACACCGCATCCAGCATTTCCTCTTTAAGATAAATGATGAAGTCATCAAGACTTGTACCTTCCTCACCGACAACCTTCATCATCGAACCGACCTCGACGCCATGCTCCAGGATATTTCTGCAGAACGCAATCTTATCCGCATCAACGACGCTCTTGTATTTGGACCATGAGGTCAGCGGATCAATGGCGGGATACTTTCTTGCATCCGAACGCTCTCTCGAGAGTCCGTGGAACGCGCCGACAACCTTAAGTGTAGCCTGCGTCACAGGCTCCTCAAAGTTACCTCCGGCAGGAGATACGGTACCGCCGATGGTAACCGATCCTGTGCTGCCGTCCGGAAGTCTGACGTAACCGGCTCTCTCATAAAAAGCAGCGATGTAGGACTCCAGATATGCCGGGAATGCTTCCTCGCCGGGGATCTCCTCCAGTCGTCCGGACATCTCACGCAGCGCCTGTGCCCAACGAGAGGTGGAATCTGCAAGAAGCAGAACGGAAAGCCCCATCTGTCTGTAATATTCCGCCAGAGTCACTGCTGTATAAACGGATGCCTCACGGCTCGCAACCGGCATCGAGGAAGTGTTACAAATGATAATAGTTCTCTCCATCAGCGATCTGCCGGTCTTCGGATCCGTAAGCTTCGGGAACTCTGTCAGAGTTTCCACAACCTCACCGGCACGCTCGCCGCAGGCTGCAATAATAACAATATCCACGTCTGCATATCTCGATGTCGTATGCTGCAGCACCGTCTTACCTGCGCCAAACGGCCCTGGGATACAATAGGTTCCACCCTTCGCCACCGGGAAGAAGGAATCAATCAGACGAACCTTGGTCTCCATGGTCTCCGTCGGTGCCAGCCGCTCCGCATAGCAGTTAATTGCACGCTTTACCGGCCATTTGAAGCACATTTTAACTTCAATGTCCTTGCCCTTTTCATCTGTGATGACGGCAACCGTATCATTAATTTTGTAGTCTCCGGCAGGCACAATAGACTTTACCGTATAGCTCCCTAATAAATAAAATGGAATAAAAATACGGTGTGTGAATGCGCGCTCCGGTACGGAACCGATATATTCGCCTGCTTTTACTACATCGCCGGGTTTGGCGCTTGGCGTAAAAGCCCATGTTTTCTCATCATCCAGAGGATCCACATAGATACCTCTCTCGAGAAACCAGCCCGCTTTCTTAGCAAGCAGCGGAAGCGGATTCTGCAGACCATCATAAACCTGTCCCAGAAGCCCCGGTCCAAGGGTTACGGAAAGCAGATCTCCGGTGAATTCCACCTCATTTCCGCATGCGATACCGTTGGTCATCTCATAGATCTGCATCTGCGCTTCATTGCCGCGGATACGAATGATCTCTCCTTTGAGACGCGTATCGCCTACCTTAACGTAGCCGACTTCATTCATGGAAACATTTCCGTCAAACTGGACCGTTACCATGTTTCCATTAATGCCGACCACTTTTCCAATATTTTCTGCCATGTTACCTCTCCTGATGATCTCTATTTAAAACAGAGTTATATATTTCATTATAGGAAGCAATCCCTTTCTGCCTGTCAAACTTCTGCATTCGCTCAAGAAGCATCAGCCTGAGTCCGTAGAAATAGACCGCATCCTCGCAGAAACTGTCCATAGGTCTTAATCTGCCGAGCATTTCCAGTCTGTAATGGAGCAGATACTGTTCTGCCTGCAAAGGATCTTCCATACCTGCCGCAGTTCGGGAAATCTGTAAAAGATCTGAAGGAATCAGAGTGTCGCCGGCATCAAACTGCTTTTTCATATTTGATGCGCGAATGCTTCCGAGAGCCAGTCGAAGCTCACGCTCCTGTTGATTCCATCTGTCCACAAGACGGGATCCGGTGGATGCTCCGTTTCTTGGCGGGATTAAAGACAATCCCTCCAGAATCTGCTGACTCTTTTTACCCAGATACCGGGAACAGACTTCCTTAAACTCCTTTGTATGTATAGGCAGAGAGGATTTTTCATCCAGTCCGTCCAGACCGGGAAGCTGTGCAACCAGGTAATATTGCTCTGTCATAGCTTCACTGCCTCTTTCATAATGGCTGAAATACGAGGATTCAGATATGCTGCAAAAAGATCCGCGACTGCATCGGCAGAGTAATCATAGTAAGCAGTTCCATCCTTCTCCGCAATACGGAAACCGCCTTCCAAACCGTCTGCAGCCTTTAATACGACTCCGGCACCAACCTTAGCCTTAAGCTCAGCTGTCAGTCCGCTTTCCAACGCAGCAAGATCCTCGCTGTTTAAAAGTATCTGAATGTCTTGTGCATCTGTATGCTTCACCCATTCCGTAACTACCTTGGGAATAAGAGAAGCAAGCATGTCTCTCGAGTACGCCTTGTCGACCTCCGCCTTAAGGATTGCATCCAGCTCTCTGGTAATGCCCTCACGGAACTCGATCAGAATGTTTCTTGCAGCCTGACGGATCGCTTCTTCACTTGCCTTCACCAGTCTGTCATTTTCTTCCTTTGAGGCAGCTTCGATCCTGGCAGCTTCTGCTTTAGCGTCTGCAACAATTTTACGGGCTTCCGCATCTGCAGCATCCCGCTTTTTTGCTGCATCCTCTTCTGCAGCAGCCACTCCGTCTGACTTAATCTTATCGATTAATTCCTGTAACTGAATTTCCATGTCTGCAGTTCTCCTTTACTTAGTACCATCATAACCTTGCAAATATTTCGCGTCATTTCCAGCATGGAACTGACACTCAATGGTTGACTAGCAATAAGTACATTCTAGTCTATAATTTAACAAAGTTCCACAGTAATTTAAATTTTTTTATCAAGTTAGACAAATTTGGATGACTTGTTAAAAAATCGACAAATCCATTGTACGCTGTTACACCGGATTTGCAATAGCGTCCGGCAATGAAATCTTATATGCGAAGATAATTCAATGAGAGTCACCCCCGCAGGTGCGGGGAACACCAACCGTCTCGGATGAATCCCTCCGGGGAACTCAATAAAATAGCCATCCGAAACCACAACATAGTTGAGGATCGGATGGCTGCTTGTAATCTGCAAGTCGGGAAAAGCTAAAATGGGATTGGTAATAGATGGAAAAGTCATCCGATCGAGGTAGAATCAGTCTTTTCGGATGAATCTTCTCCCGCTCAAATTAAAACTTGAGTGGGGGATGATGGCTGCCTCAGTGCTCGATCTATTAGAGTCGGCAGCTTCCAGCCAAATGGATAAAAACTTCATTTTATCTAAGTCCCTGAATCAAAATAATCAAAATCAGGATCGGCAGGATAAAGCGGAAATAAAATTTAAACGCTCGTGGCATCTTAAGACCAGCGCCTTTGTTGCACTCTGCAATATAATTGTTAAAGCCCCAGCCCCATTTGCTCACGCAGAACAGGCAGTAAATCAGTGAGCCAATCGGTAAAAGGAGGTTGCTCACGATAAAATCCTCGGAGTCCAGGACATCTCTTCCGCCGATCAGGTGCAGTCCGGACCAGAGATTATATCCCAGTACACAGGGCATGCTTGCCAACAGCATGAAAATGCAGTTCACGATCACTGCTTTACGGCGGTTCCAGCCGAAATTATCAATCGAGGTCGCAATCAGGTTCTCAAATACTGTGATGACCGTGGAGAAGCTTGCGAATGTCATAAACAGGAAGAAGCACGCACCCCATATTCTGCCGGCAGCCATATGCATAAAGACCTTGGGAAGCGTCAGGAATATGAGTGCCGGACCCGAGTTTGGTTCTACTCCAAAGCTGAAGCATGCCGGAAAAATGATAAGTCCTGCGACGATCGCCACAAAAGTATCGAGAATTCCGATTCTGGCGGCTTCTCCAGCCAGTGTATATTGATCTGACATGTAGGAACCGAAAATCTCCATGCATGCAACACCGAGACTCAATGTAAAAAATGACTGATTCATCGCTGCCATCACTACATTTTTAAGGCCTGTCTCCCGTACTCTCTCAAGACTCGGCATAAGATAAAACTCTGTGCCGGCCTTAGCACCCGGAAGTGTCAGACTATGGAGTGCAAGTACCACAATTAATACAAGAAGGCAGCTCATCATAACGGTGCTAATTTTTTCAAGACCTTTCTGTAGTCCAAAGGAAACCACCAGGAAGCCAAGCAGCACCGTTACGACCATACAGAGTGTCATTTCCTCTGGTCGCCCCAGCATGGTAGTAAATACCGTATCAGCTTCCTCTGCGCTAAGCCCGTCAAAAATTCCGAAGACAAATTTAAAGAAGTATGACAGCATCCATCCGGAAACTGTTGTGTAATACATCATGAGAAGGTAGGCACCTGCGATGGCAAACCAACCGTGGATGTGCCACTTGCTGCCAGCCGGTTCCAGCTGCTCATAGGATTTCACCGCGCTCTTTCTGCTGGCTCTTCCGACGGCAAGCTCCATCGTAAGGATTGGAATTCCCATGATTGTCAGAAAGAGAAGATAAAACAGTACAAAAAATCCTCCTCCGTTCTGCCCGACCAGATAAGGGAACTTCCACACATTTCCGATACCGATCGCGCAGCCAGCACTTACAAGGATAAAGCCGATTCTGGATTTAAAGCTTTCACGAGCCATTGATCATCCTCCAAATACGTAAAATAACCTTTTATTTCATAGCATATTTTTAGCTGGAAGTCCACCGAAGCATAAAAGAAGCCTTCTACACTGTCATGTAAAAAGCGGCCTCCAATTCAGAGCCTATTGAAAGAAGGAACTCTATGATGAGTTCCCGATACCGTCACGTAAAAACATCCCTTTAATATCATATCAAAAAAGACCTTCGTCTCAGGTACTGTCAGGGATCAACCCAACATACCAAGCTAAAGGTCTCGTTGTTAACAATTATCTCATGTCATCACTTTATTACTGTTCCGCATCCTTAGGCTTTTCCAGCATGACCGGGATTTCGGACATGGATACAATGCGGTACTTGAAATCTGCTCTTGGACCTGCAATGTCCTTCAGCTTCCGGGAAATCCGCTGATAAATTTTAGAGCAGTTTTCTTTTTTGGTGCCGATCAGCAAAATCAGATACTGGCTTGCGCTGTATTTCGTATAAACATCTCCCTGTCTTAAACCGCTGGAGAGCGCTTCCTTCAGTGCATCTGCTCTTGCGCTCAGCTTCTCCGGGCTGCGGATTGGCTTTCCCTCATAATCCACCAGCGTGCAGAGCATCATAAATATGGAATTGCTTCTGCGGGACAGGTTCCGCATCAGTACATGATAAACATCCACAAAGCTTGAGAACTGGCAGTAATATGCTCCCAGCTTGTCACCATCCTCTGCCCGCTTTAATGCAGCATCTCTTTGTACAATGCTCTCCTGTATTTCCTCAATATTATCGGAAGCGACCTTATCATTATTGTAAATCCGGTTGTAGCACTCCATCAATGCATCCGGCAGCGGCACCTCCAGCTCCTCCAGATAATACTTTGCTGTCTTGCGGTAGAGCTCGTATGCCTCCTTGTACTGCTTCCGTAAAATCAGGGCATCAATGACATTGATCTGCCATCCATTATCCGGATAAATCTGATTGGCACGGAAATAAAGCTGATAGAGCTTGTCATACTCCTGGTGCTCCCGATAGTACTTGCCCAAAAACTCCACAAGCTCATCATACATGTGCTTAAGCTGCACACTCTCCACAATTACCCAGTAATCCGTGGCAAAAACCGGCAGCAGCTCCCCTTTATACAGGTCAAATGCCTTCTGATACAGCTCCGCCTTTTCTTCATCACTCGCTGACTGCTCTGCCTGGTGACAGTATGCCCGGAAGTCAAATACGTCTATTTTTGTGGTATAGCCATCCAGCTTCTCCTGGAAAAATACACCTTTTTTGCCCTCGATAAACTTTTTACCTGGGATGCCTCCCCGCTTCATCTGCGTTCTCGCCTGATGAAGGAGGTTATTTAAGCTGTTGTTTTCATCCAGCAGATCTTTATATCCAAAAACTCCATCGATCAGCTCGCGCTTGGATATCCCATGCTCCCGATGCAGTAATACGATCTGGATCAGTTTTAAAAAATTGGCTTTATTATTATTTCCGAGTCCGATACACTGCCCGTTTACAGAAATGGAAAAACCGCCGAGCATCTCAACGTAGATCAGATTTTCCGTATCCATGATATTCTTCCTTTCATAACCGCGGACACTTAAGTCTAATTACATCACACTAGTTGCATAACTATAATTATTCTATATGATAATCAAATTATTTGTAAACATAAATAATTTACAAACTTACTTATTTTTAATGCGGTCCTTCCTGACATATTCGGCAGAATTATCAAAATACTATGCCCATAGACTCAATGATCAGCCCCCAGAAGACGCCGGCAGTATACAGAAGTCCAAGGATCTTAAGATTTTCATTGGGATGGTCGTTGGTTCGGAACAGAACCAGAAGTCCGACTCCCGCTCCGACAAGCAGCCCTGCCATCATCTGACCGGCATTCAAGATCCCCATGAGATAAAGCTGCGTGATTGCAACAGAAGCCGCACAGTTTGGAATCAGTCCCACCATACCTGCAAGAAATACGCCTACTACAGGCTTACCGGACAGGAAGCTGCCGATCGCATCCTCGCCGATGCCTTCCACCAGTACCGTGATGATAAAGGTAAGGATAAAGATAAAGATCGTAATCTGCAGTGTGTGCCAGAGTGCTGACCAGAGGATTCCCCGATGATGGTGGTGATGGTGATGCTCATGCTCATGATGCGTTTCATGTAGAGACTTCTGAAGGGACCTCTGCTGAGATGCTGCGGTCTGTGCAGCCTGATTTCTCGTAGTGCCTTCAGGATCATCTTCATCGTCATCACAGTGGCAGTGCTCATGCTCGCAGAGATCGTGAATGTGCTTCTCGGAAAGCTGCATTCGTTTTTGCCGGATGATAAGATCAATAAACAGACCGCTGATCAAACCAAGCAGCGCCTTGGTCCCAAGGATCTTTGCGATCGTTACAGGTGCAACCGCCTCCGAAATAAAAATCGGCAGCATTTCATCCGAGGTAGACAGAAATGCGGCAATCAAGGTTCCGAGGCTGATAACACCACCGGAAAAGAGACTGGCGGCTGCCGCAGAAAACCCGCACTGCGGAAACAGACCTACCACTGCTCCGATAAGAGGACCAAATTTCCCGGACTTTTCCAGAAGCGCCGCAGAAGCGCTGCCGGTACGGTGTTCCAGGTACTCCATAACAAGATAGGTAACAAATAGAAATGGAAGCAGCTTCACTGTATCCAGCGTTGCATCCATAAATGCATCAAAAATCATAATGTCTAATCTGTACTCCTTAAAAAAAGATTTCTCCTACACAGCTTTATGATTTTAGCACGCTTTTACCTAAAAGTTCATCCGCAATTGTTCACCAAAATTATATATAACTAACTCTATCTCTTGATACTTTTCCACGACATAGTAACACATTAAAATATGTTCATTTATGCAAGAAAAAGCTCCGGCAGATCTCTGCCAGAGCCTTAAAGCCAGTTCGACTACCACCGGAATACCCACCCACTATGAGGAAAGGTGCTCAGTTTATAAAAGCTTTACTAACGAATCCTGCTATTTCGTACCGAGCGTTCATTACACAATCAGCGAATGTCCTCGCCGAGGGATGCCTCGATCAAACCGCGGAATAGTGGATGCGCGTTATTAGGACGGGACTTAAACTCCGGATGTGCCTGTGTTGCTACAAAGTACGGATGATCCTTAAGCTCAATCATCTCCACAATGTGTCCATTTGGAGACTGACCGACCAGCTGCATGCCGTTTTTCTCGAGCTCCTCGCGGTAGGTGTTATTCACCTCATATCTATGTCTGTGACGCTCGGAAATATGCTCTGATCCGTAAAGCTCGCGCACCTTGGTGCCCTCACGAAGCTCACAGGGATATGCGCCGAGACGCATCGTGCCGCCCAGATCCGTCACACTCTTCTGCTCCGGCATAAGATCAATCACCGGGTGCTCGGTCTGCGGATCAAACTCCGTGGAGTTGGCATCATCCCATCCAAGTACATTACGCGCATATTCAATGATGGCAATCTGCATACCAAGACAGATGCCAAGATACGGAATCTTGTTTTCTCTTGCATACTGCGCCGCCAGGATCATACCCTCAATGCCACGGGATCCAAAACCGCCCGGCACGAGGATGCCGTTGACACCGCGCAGCAGCGTAGCCGCACCGACATGTTCCAGCTCCTCAGAGTCCACCCAGCGAATGTTGACTTTGGCATTATTTGCAATACCGCCGTGTTTTAAGGCTTCCACCACGCTTAAGTATGCATCATGCAGCTGTGTATACTTCCCGACGATCGCAATTACCGTTTCCTTTTCCGGATGGCGAAGCTTCTCCACCATCTGCTTCCACTCGGTGAGATCCGGCTCCGGACACGGAAGATGCAGACACTCCAGGACGGACTGTGCAAGGTGTTCGTGTTCCATCATCAGCGGCACTTCATAGATAAACTCCGCGTTATTGTTCTGAATAACATGGCTTGCCGGCACATTACAGAAAAGCGCAATCTTATCCTTGATTTCCTGCGGCATCGGCTGCTCGGTACGGCATACCAGGATGTCTGCCTGCAGTCCCAGTCTCTGGAGTTCACGGACACTCATCTGTGTCGGCTTGGTTTTAAGCTCCTGGGATGCATGCAGATACGGCACAAGCGTCACATGGATCATGATCGCATTCTCATGGCCAATATCATGCTGGAACTGGCGAATCGCCTCAAGAAACGGCTGCGACTCAATATCGCCGACAGTGCCGCCAACCTCAATGATTGCAATCCGGTCCTCGTTAGGATCTTCTGACCGGTAGAAATCAGATTTGATCTCGTTGGTGATGTGTGGAATGACCTGCACGGTATGTCCTTCGTACTCTCCGTGACGCTCCTTGTTAAGAACAGACCAGTAGACCTTACCTGAGGTAACATTAGCTTTATGATCCAGGGATTCGTCGATAAAACGCTCGTAATGTCCGAGATCCAGATCTGTCTCCGTGCCATCATCGGTAACAAATACCTCGCCGTGCTGAATCGGATTCATCGTACCCGGGTCAATGTTGATATACGGATCAAACTTCTGCATGGTAACCTTATAGCCCCTTGCTTTCAGAAGACGTCCCAGAGACGCAGCCGTAATTCCCTTGCCAAGTCCGGAAACTACTCCGCCGGTAACAAATACATACTTGATCATAGATACTCCCCTTTCATGGTCAAAAGATACATCGGTGATGGACAACAGATCAAAAAAATGAGGCGGAAAAGGCGGCAGATACTTCCTGTATCTACGTCGACGCCTTTGTCGCCCCATGATCATGCTATAAAAACAGAAAAAATATAACTCAAAAAACCGGCTTTGTAAACGGATTTCCCAAAGCCGGCAATATTTTTTTCCGGTTTTCAGTTTTTCTGGCTCATTCCGATTTTACCGGCTGGCAAATTTTTCTGAGAGCCGCGGCGTTTCTATCAATATCCTCTGCCGGCGCTTCCGTTGTCACCATAAGGTCCATACGGAGCATCCGGGATCACTATGGCACAGATAATGTAAAATACGATGCCAAAACAGAAAAAAAGAGTAAGCCCCGCCCACAGAAGCCGGATCAGTGTCGGATCTATATTGAAATATTCGGCAATTCCCCCGCAGACACCTGCAATCATGCGGTTCTCTCTCGATCTGTATAATTTTTTCATGAAGCTTTAGAAACCCCTCCTGGCATAAACATGTGAATCACGTATACTGTGCTGAAACAGTTCCATCCGGAAGCCCGGAAGCGGAAGCACAGCACAGAACAAAACGCAGGCTTTCATAATCCGGATCATACCATATCTAATGCAGACTGTTTCAATTACTGCTCTCACTATAGCATATCCGGATGGTAAGAGCAATCCGGGGGATTTCAAGGCATCAGTCAGACCGTAATGCATCAATTGGATTCAGCGCTGCAGCTCTCCTCGCCGGCATATATCCAAAAATCAGTCCGATCGCAACGGACACGGAGAAGGATACGAGGATAGAGGCGAATGTTGGCGCCGCGTCAATCCCCATGATATTTCCAGCTAACTTAGTCGCAATACTGCCGACTACAATACCGATCAGACCGCCCATCGAGCTGGTCACCGCTGCCTCAATTACAAACTGTGTAAGGATCGTCCGCTTCCTTGCACCAAGTGACTTACGGATACCGATTTCACGGGTTCGCTCCGTTACGGATACCAGCATGATATTCATGACACCAACGCCTGCCACCAGCAGCGAGATACTTGCAATACCACCAAGCAGCATGGACATGGTACCGATCATTTCATTCATAGAGTCCAGAAGCTCGCTCATTGCGGTTACATGATAGAGATCGTCATCCTTAAACACAGAGTACAGATAGTCCTCAATGATGCCCTTCACTGTCGTTGCCTGCTGCACATACGTATCCTTCAGCGCAAAGGTATAATTGTTTATCGTCCCGTTACGGGAGAGCTTGACTGCCGCTGTATATGGCATGTAAATGAAGTCATCCTCACCGCCCTCTGACATCTCATCGCTCTCCGAGGTCTGCCGCTCCACGACACCCACGATCTTATACTTCTCGCCGTTGACACTGATCTCCTGTCCGATGGCCGAGGAAGCATTTCTGTAATATGTCGTCGCAACATAATATCCGATTACAGCGACTTTCTGCCGGGCGGATATATCCGCATACTGGATGAACCGTCCCTCGGCAAGGCTGTAATCCAGGATGCTCAGATAATCCTCCGATACACCGGTGACCGTGGTACTGGTCGAGTTTTCATTCCCCACCTTAACCGTAGCGTTGACTGTGACATTGGGAGACATATAGTTAAAGTACTGGGCATTATCCTCATAAAACTGATACATATCGTCTACAGAGACCGAGCGGGAGCTCAGGTTTGTGACATTCACTGTAATCCGGTTGGTACCCAGGGATGCAAAGCTCTCGGTCATATAGGACATTTCTCCGTTAACCAGTCCCACCAGGATGATCACGGCAGCAACACCGATGATGATGCCAAGCATGGTGAGAAACGACCGCATCTTGTTTGACCATATGCTTTTTAACGCGAGATTAAATGAGTTTAGCATATTCCTCCGCTGATCCGTCATAAACGACCTTGCCGTCAGAGATCCGCACAATCCGTCTGGCCTCGACGGCGATCGAGTTATCATGTGTTATCATTACGACAGTATTACCATCGCTGTTAATATCCTTTAAAAATCCCAGCACCTGCCGGGAGGTTTTGGAGTCCAGCGCGCCGGTGGGCTCATCCGCAAGAATCAGCTCGGGCTGACCGGCGAGCGCCCGCGCAATGGATACTCTCTGCTGCTGACCACCGGAAAGCTGACTTGGGTGCTGCATCCACTTATCTTGAAGCCCGACCCGCTCCAGCTGTTCCATTGCCCGCCGTTGCCGTTCCTCCTTGGGTACGCCCGCGTAAAGCAGCGGGAGACACACGTTGTCCAGGAGATTATCCTTAGGCAGAAGGTTATACTGCTGAAAGATAAAGCCGATTTTCCGGTTCCGAATGTCCGCAAGTTCATCATCTGACATTTGAGAGATGTCCTCGCCGTTGATGAGATACTGCCCGCGCGTCGGAACATCCAGCGCGCCGATGATATTCATGAGCGTAGACTTACCAGAGCCGGACTTACCGACAATGGCGACAAACTCCCCATCATAAACATTTAAGGTAATGCCGTCATTGGCATGCACCTCCTCGGAGCCCATCTGGTATATTTTATAAATATCATGAAGCTCCAGCAACGGCTTCTCTCCCTCGTGTCCCGCCGGAGGCAAGTTTCCCTGCTGCTTTGCCGCGGCTGCCAGCTTCTCGATTTCATCATAGTGCTCTGCTTCCGGATCTTCCTCCTCGCCCGTAAAAGCCTGTGGTTTCGGGTTCATATCTGCGTCCTTGGTAAGGGGCGCCTCTTTTGTCTCCTCAGGTACTGACATCTGTCTGCCTCCCATCTGTTTAAAATTTCAGGATATAAGGTTCTCTGCTTTCTGCCTGTATCTGCACCCGATTCTGTTCTTTTGTTCACAGGATCCGGATGCGAATGCAGCCGCTTTACATTGGGCCGCCGCCCTGGCCGCCGCCCTGACCGCCACCCGGTCCACCGCTGTTGCCGGGTCTGTCCTGACCACCGCCGGGTCCGTTTTGACCGCCAGCCATTCCGCCACCTATACCAGGAATCATTGTACTCTCGGAGCTGTCTTCCACGGTTGACTGGGTAATGTAAACGACATCGCCTTCAGACAGATTTCCAGACGTGATTTCCACATAGCTGTCATCCACAAGACCTGTCGTAACTTCTACTGCATGGAAGCCCTCCGGCACGGTATCGTCTTTACCGCTATGATCCTTGTCGCTGGAAGCTTTATCCTTACCAGCATCTGATGATTTTGCGTCCTCAATGGCTGCCGCAGACTCCGGATTAGTTACGGAGGTTTCTGCGCTTGCATCTGAAGCTGTTTCAGCTGCTTCGGTCCCTGATTTAGCGTCACTATCCTTAACATAGACGATATTTCCACGCTGCAGTGCATCGACCGGTATGGCAATCACATTGTCTGCCTCATCGAGTGTAATGACACCGGAGACATTCATACCAGGCAGCAGATCGCCGTAGTCCGTGAGCGTAACCTCCACCGGATAATAGGTGACACCGTTGGACGCGGTACCCTCCATAGAGACATTGGTGACAGTTCCGGTATAGGTTTCATCCGGGAATGCATCCGCAGTGACGCTAACCGTCTGTCCGACCTTGACATTGGAAATATCCAGTTCATCGATATTCATCGAGAAGGTAAGCTCCGAGAGATCATAGATTACTGCCAGTGCCGTTGCGGAATTACCATTCTGCACCTTATCTCCAAGCTTTACGCTCTTGGTGATGACAGTACCGGAAATCGGTGCGGTGATGGTATAATTATCAAGGTTATCTTCTGTATTGGACAGACTGGTCTTGGCGCTGTCCAGACTGGACTCTGCGGAGTCCACCTTGTCCTGATAGCTTTTAAGAATATCCTCCGCATCCTCTGCATCAATGGAAAACAGTGCGGTACCCTCGGAAATGTAATCACCCTCATGCACCAGAACCTGTGTAATTTTAACACTGGAGGAGAGATCCGATGCTGTAATCGTAATATCCTTTGCCGGGGTAAACGCGGCATCACCCGCGGAGCTGAAGCCGTTGATCTCCGCGGTTGCCGTCATTGATGTGGTGAGCCCGCCAGGGTTCTGCACCTGCACGGTAACATCCCGGACAATCTGTCCTCCGGTGAGCGTCTGATCCATAGCGGCAACAGCTGTCACCGTACCCTGCAGTTCCTCCAGTGTATCAGAGAGGTACAGCGTTGCTGTGGAACCGACGGAAATCTGCTGCGCTTCCGTGGAGAGAAACGGAATGGAAACCTCCATTACCGACTCATCATATAGCTCGGCGATTTCCGTGTTTCCGCTGATTTCCTGTCCGGCTTTGACCTTTAAACTCTTGATATAGCCGGATGCCGTAGACTTATATGTGTTACCGGAAAGCAACGCCGCCTGTTTATTATAGTCGCTCAGCGCCTCATCATATTGCTTCTGTGATCTGCTGACAGAACTGTTGGCAGAGTTGATCTGGGTATCCACTGAGGAGGAATCGATGCGATATAATACCTGTCCGGCCGTAACCTGATCTCCTTCCTCAAAGTTTGCCTCTACAACCTCACCGTCCACCATCGAGGTAATGGAGTAGGAATCCTTGGGCGAAATTGTACCCGAAGAGGACAGCGTTGATGTAATGGTCTCCCGGGATACCGTGGAGGTTTTCATATTCTGCTCTGCCTTTGCTCTCTGTGCCTTACGGTAAACCAGGAAGTAATACGCCGATCCCCCGCCAACTGCGATGACAAGGATCAGCGCGAGGATCCTTTTAAAAGGAAGACGAAATTTTTTTCTCGGTGCTCTCGGCGCCGCTCCGATTGTGCTGCTTTGTGCTGTCATGCATGCCTCCCTTAGTTCTTAACGTATGAGATCACAACCTTACTGCCATCACTGTCTGTCTCATACACAATCGTGACGGTATCGCTTACCTCAAGACTTCCGTAGATGGAGAATGCATACTGCATGTCTGTACTCGTGATCTTGTATTCTACACCGTCTACCGAAATGGATGTTGGGGTCATGACATTGCTGGAATTATAATAGATCGCATCCAATGTGCCCTTGGCTGTGCCAAGTGAAGTATCCCTATCCGTGGTTCCGGCACTGGTATAGGCATAGACGGACTTTGTCGAGGTATTATAGTAGACAATAACTACGTCCTCACTCTCTGCCGCATCCTCAATGACATCGGGATCGGAGCTTGCACCGTCCAGGAAGCAGGAAGCATCGCTCTCGGAAAACGGAATGATGGAGGATAAGCTTCGTCCGGACTTAAGCACATACGGTCCCTTTAAATTAGATGTCAGTGTATCCATCATGTTGAGTTCATTATCCGATGTCAGCGTGAATCCAAGGATTGCTCCGTAAATTGTGGAGCTGGATTTTGTTTCAGTTTCATGTGACTTGGTATTGGTAATCAGCAGATTATAAAACAAATTGATGCAGTCCTGGTAGCTGAGCTCATCCGTTGCGGACTTGCCAAGATCATCCGAGAGCCCGATAGACTGCGCCTTGGCGATCCGGTTGGCGACCTGATTGCCGGAGAAGTCATCCGAAGTATATCCCAGCAGCGTAAGGCAGGCCCTTACCGCTTCGTGAAATTTAATTGGCTGATCCGGCTTGAAATTTCCTCCAAGATATGCCGTCATCCAGCTCTTTTCTGCCGCCAGCCGGATAAAGGAAGCATAGGTATTGTCAGTTGCTACATCCGGAAACACCGACACGTTATTATAGGCGCTGACACTGTTGTTGTAGCTGGATGCACGTACCAGCATCTTGGCAAATTCCGCTCTGGAAACCGTATTTTCCTCATTACCTGCGCTGACAGAATCAATAATGTTGGCGGATTTTAAAATCTTTTTCCTCATATCAAAATTGACTGCGGCATAGGACGCCAGGGGTGTGGACGCAAACACAGCACCGGCTCCGGCAAACACTGCCATCGCTCCATACAGGTATCTTCTATACATAAATAACTCCTCTCCGGTTAACATGATTCTTTGTAACGATGCACATTGTACCGAAGCAAGCTGAAATGAAACTGAAAAATCTGAAAAACAGTCTGAAAACGGTCTAAAAAAAGAACGCATGAAAAAAATCCGAAAAAACAAATTGAAAACCGAAAAAGCTCTTGAAATTTTAAGGATGTTTTCAGCTTTCCATAATATACTTATGTAAGAAACCGATATGTAAGGACCCGATATATTAGGAACCAATATATTAGGAACCAATATATTAGGAACCAATACAGCGGCAAAAGAAACGAGGCTATACCTATGAAAATATTAATCGTTGAAGATGAGAAATTACTGGCGGATTCCATTAAAGTTCTGCTGGAGGATAAAGGTTTTGCTGTCGATGCTGCCTACGATGGAGAGGACGGTCTCCAGTATGCAGAAACCGGGGTCTACGATCTTATCATCCTGGATGTAATGATGCCGAGGCTCAATGGCTACCAGGTCGCAAGGAAACTCCGACAGGAGCACATCAGCCTGCCAATCCTGATGCTGACCGCCAAATCCGAGCTTATGGACCGGGTGGAGGGGCTGAACTCCGGCGCGGACTATTATCTGACAAAGCCATTTGACAGCCGGGAACTGCTCGCCTGTGTCAATGCGCTTCTCCGCCGGCAGGGGTCCGAAGTGGATGAACTAACCTATGGAAATACCTCTCTGGATCTCGAGTCCTGCACACTGAACTGCAATGGAAACTCCATCCGGCTCTCTGCCCGCGAATATGACGTCATGCGGCTTCTCATGCAGGCCAAGGGCGGCAATACCTCCAAGGAGCAGATTCTTTCCAAGGTCTGGGGCTTTGACTCGGATGCCGTGGAAAACCATGTGGAAGTATATGTCGGGTTTCTACGTAAAAAGCTTAAAAACATCGGCTCAGATCTGAATATCGTTGCCGCAAGACGTCTCGGTTATCATCTGGAGGTGAGTCATGCTTAAAAAACTCCGTATACGCTTTATCGTCATCATGATGTTTATTGTCACGATGATGCTGATTATCATCTTCGGACTTGTTCTGAGCCTTACCTCCCGGAGACTCCGGGACGAAAACATTCGCATGATGTCGATGATGCTCTCCGCACCGGCGCACGGGCCGAGACCGGATGATCACCCGGAAGACGGAAAAAATATCCGGCTTCCGTTTTTCCGGCTGGAGCTCGACGAGGCAGGAAACATCCTCAATAAATCCGGCGACTATTATGATCTCACGGATGAGGAGTCCTTAAGCGATCTTGCGGTGCTGGCACTGAAATCCGAAAAGAAGGTCGGTACATTATCGCAGTACAGTCTGCGTTTCATGGTAGATGATGGCACAAACAGCACATGGCATAGAAATGCTGATCTTAAGGCAGCACAGGCCTCCAAATCCGATGATGCAGATCAGGCTTCTGAAAAATCAGACGAGGTGACAACAGACGGACAAAGCACTCCGGCAACGGTCATTGTCTTCTCGGATATTTCCAGCGAAATCAGTACGATGCAGAGCCTTCTCCGGAACTGTATCCTGATTGGACTTCTGGCATTTTTCAGCTTCCTCCTGATCAGCATCCTCTTTGCCCGCTGGACAGTAAAACCCGTAGAGGATACCTGGAACCAGCAGCGTCAGTTTGTATCCGACGCATCGCATGAACTTAAAACGCCGCTGACCGTCATCCTCACCAACGCGGAGCTTTTAAAATCCGGTCAGAGCCGGAGCATGCCGCTTGGCATGGAGGCAAAAGAGCAGGCCAAATGGCTGGAGGCAAAAGAAAAAAACAATACACGCTTTACTGACAATATCCTCACGATGTCCCACCAGATGCGTGGACTTGTGGAGAGTCTCCTGGAGCTTGCAAGAGTGGATAACGGCGCACTGCAGAAAATGACTCCGGAGCATGTCAATTTTACGGAGCTTGTAAGAAACGAGCTTCTGACCTTTGAAGCCGTGTTTTATGAACGGGATCTGAAGCTTACGGATGAGCTTACAGAGGGTCTTAGCGTAAATGGATCCGCAGCACATCTTCGCCAGGTTATTGAAATCCTGCTGGATAATGCACAGAAATACTGCGACCCTAAGGGCGAGGTACATGTAGAGCTTAAAAAGAAAGATACCCATCATCTGCTGTTTTCGGTTTCCGATCCCGGAGCTCCTATTTCCGAGGAGGACAGAAAAAACATCTTTAAACGCTTTTACCGTGGCGATCAGGCAAGAACCATGAACCATAGCTACGGACTGGGTCTTGCCATCGCGGAGAATATTGTACTACAGCATAAGGGCCGCATCTGGGCAGAAAGCGCTGCAGGCATCAATACCTTCTGCGTGGAGCTCCCGATACACTGAATTTTAATTTTTGTCGTATTTTAATTTTCCTCAAAGGCGCAGAGGATGTCGTAGTTCACCGGACGATAGAAGCCCTCGCGGATCTTATCATACTCTCCCCGGTACTCCTGCATCAGCCACATGAGCTTGGTGATCGTCGCCTCCAGCGTCATGTCATATGCCTCGATCAGTTTGAAATCCTGCTTGATGCGCTGCCCCACCTGATAAATCTCCATATTAGAGCCTTCATTTACCACCTGGGTCGCCATGACGATAAATTTGCCCTTTTCTGCCCATTTCTCCATTTCGTCATAAAATTTGGCAAGGAGTGCGTCCGGAATGCCTCCGACCCCAAAGGACTCGATGACAATGCAGTCGTAGTTCTCAAAAAGATAGGAAAGCATCTCCGGCCGCGCACCCGGGATCAGCTTCATAATGCAGATGCTGTCGCTTACCTCCTCATAAAATTTCACGGGCTCCCGGATCGGATCATATGGGATATAGCGGATAATATGCCTGTCCTGGATCCGCGCAAGCACCGGGAAGTTGACAGAATAAAATGCGTTAAAGGACCGTGCCATCATCTTTTTGGCACGAGTACCGGCAATCACATTCCCGTCAAAGACAAGCGATACGTTTTCCGAGTAGTCATCACAGGCATAGAGGAGACTGTCCCGGAGATTGGTTTTGGCATCTGTTCCATCGATATTGATCGGCTTCTGGGATCCCGTGATCACAATCGGCTTACGGCTGTTTTGTATCATGTAGGATAATGCGGCTGAGGTATATGCCATCGTATCCGTGCCATGTGTCAGTACAAATCCATCATACCGGTCATAATTTTTACGGATCGCCGATACGATCTTACCCCAGATTTCCGGACGCATATTGGTACTGTCAATGTTGCAGACCTGCACGACATCAATATCGCAGAAATCCTTTACATCCGGTACATACGCAAGGATGTCCGGTGCGGTCAGTGCAGGCTTCAGCCCATGCTCCGTTTTGATGGAAGCAATCGTGCCTCCGGTTCCAAGCAGCAGTATTTTTTTCATCGGGTATTCTCCTCTCCTGTTTTATATCTTCAGCGTGGTTCCCTGCCCTCTTTAAAGCGCATCATCATCTCATTTGTAAGCGAAAAATCATCAGACTGCAGGATCACATCCTCCCGGCTGCGCCATTCCGCAAGCTTCAGCTCAAACCGGTCCATATGGATCTCGTCACTTCCATCGACATCGCAGTAAAAGCCTGCTAAAAGATCATCCACAATACCCCATGGCTGTGACTTGTAATAGCGGATATTTTTCACTTTCAGACCCGCTTCCTCCATCACCTCACGCTGCACCGTTTCCTCAAGGGTTTCACCGATCTCAGTAAAGCCTGCCACCAGTGCATACTGGCTAAAGCCTCTAGCATACTTTGTTACAAGCAGCTTGTCTCCGTTGGTTACTGCTACAATGACCGCCGGGACGATCCGCGGGTAAATGGTATTGCCGCAGTGTGGACACTTGATCGCGCGCTCCACCGTATCCCGGACAGTCGGCGTTCCGCAGCGTCCGCAGTAACGGTTGTTCTGATACCAGTGATACAGCTGCAGTGCCGTTGCTCCTGCAAATACCCGGTCCTTTGGTCCCCAGCCGTTTGCGCGCATTTCCCGGATGCTGTGATATTCGCATCCATCCGGCACCGGCAATGCCGTATTTTCCAGAAGGAAATAGTCCTCCGTGCCAATGGTAAAGAGAAAGGTGAAGTCTCTTTCATCCGATGCTGTCTGGAACTCCTTCCGCTCCGGAAAGCACATAACAGGCTTCCCTTCCACCTCGCGTTCCCGCACCAGAAAGGCGCCCTTATCATTAAAGCGCAGCACCGGACTTGTCTGTGATGGTCTCTTACCGGCGTCATAATGGTTTATCAGCTTCTTTGGATAAATGTCCTGTATCATAATCAAGCCTCCTTATATTAACTGATGGATCCACTTCCCGGACAGGAAACGCCAGGTATAAAGCACTGCCCGTACAAGCCAGTCCAGTGCCATACCGATCCAGACGGCAATCGGTCCAAATCCAAACACCCGAATCAGCACCGTTGCAGCCACTACACGGAGCAGCCACATGGATAAAGACGATGAAATCATCGTAAAGCGCACGTCTCCCGCTGCCTTAAGACCATAGGGAATGATAAATGCCGGAACCCAGATCACAAGCTTTACAAGACTTATAAAGGTAAGCATTTGCATACTCATCACGCGGGCCTCCGGTACCAGTCCGGAAAGCACCATCGCCGGCTCTGCGATCACATAAACGGCAGCACAGGAAATCAGAATTACCATCTCTCCGATCCACATGAGCTTCAGGAAATAGTACTTCGCTTCCTCAAGTTTACCGGCGCCAAGCGTCTGTCCCGCCACCGTCATCAAACCGATACCGACTGCCGCCGCCCCGATGCCGTTGAGATTTTCAAAAATAATGGTCATGGCCTGCGCAGCAATCGCGGTGGTACCGAGCGTGGAAACACTGGACTGTATAGCAAGCTTTCCGAACTGAAACATGCTGTTTTCAATACCCGCCGGGATACCAATCGAGAGGATCCTCGCAATCATCGAGAAATCCGGGCGCATGCTTTTATAATCCCGGATCACAATGTCCTGCCGTGGAAGTCTCAGATATCCCATCAGCACCACTGCCGCAAAAATCCTGGAAAGAAGCGTTGACAAGGCCGCTCCCATAACACCCCAGTGGAATACAAAGATAAAAATCGAGTTCCCGATGATATTCATGACATTGGAAATAACGGAAACTGTCATTGGGAAACGGCTGTTGCCACCGGCGCGGTAAAAGGCTGCGCCTACCTGAAACAGACCGATTGCCGGGAAGGATAATGCTGTAAAGAAGAAATAGGTAAGCGCCGCCGTCATAACCGCAGGCTCCACACTGCCAAAGATCACCCGGAGGATTGGTCCCCGGAAGATAAGGCAGCTCAGCATAATCCCGATGGAAATCACCAGTACCGCAAGGACAACCTGCCGGGCAGCCTGGTTGCTTCGCTTCCGGTTACCTGCTCCGATGTACTGTGAGCAGATAATGGTGCCTCCGGCGGCAAGCGCCTGTAAAAGCTCAATCACGAGGTTATTGATGCTGTCTGTAAGTGATACCGCGGAAATCGCTGCAGATCCGACTCTGGTAACCATCAGCGAATCTGCCATCCCCATAAAAGCCGTCAGCATGTTTTCTATAATAAGAGGGATGAGCAGCTTTCTCAGATCCGGACCTGTAAAAAGCAGGTGGTTAAAATCCACCTGCGACCGATCGTATACCTTTGCTTCCAAGCGTCTAATAGAACCTAACATATCTTACAGCCACCCCTTAATCTTCTGATACAACTCTGCTACCGGTAGTCCTACCACCGTATTGTAATCGCCGTCAATCCCACGGATATATTTTGCAAATGTTCCCTGGATCCCATAGGCTCCCGCCTTGTCCATGGGTTCCTCTGACTCCGCGTATGTACGAATTTCCTCCTCCGTCATCGGATAGACCGAAACATTGGTCCGTACCGTAAAGCGGATAGCCTTATGCTCTTGATTTGGAAAAAACACTGCCACACCGGTATACACCTGATGCTCTCTCCCCTGAAGCTCCGAAATCATTGCATACGCCGCTGCATGCGTTTTGGGCTTCCCAAGGATTTTGCCATCAATCGAAACCACCGTATCCGCACCGACGACAATGCACGCTTCCTGCGGATGCCGCCTGACAATATCCTCTGCCTTCTGTAAAGCAAGCTCCTGCACCACCTCTCCGGGATCGGTTGCACGGATTTCCTCAACAATATGGCTTGGTTCAATGACCGGTTCGATTCCGATCTGTTGAAGCAGCTCCCTCCTCCTCGGAGACTGCGACGCAAGTATAACAGTACGCATAATAAGACCTCATATACATAAATAAGATGGGGAAAATATGTCTCAAAGATATACACGTGCTCTGGCACATCATCTGAAAACCCCATCTCAAAATCATCTGGATAAGCTATTATAGGCGATGTAAATATTAAAGACAAGTTCACATTATAGAATTATAGCCCATTGTATTGGAATCTTCAGATGGTTATAATAGCAGAATGTATTTGAAACGATTTCATCAGAAAGAGGAAACCAGGAAATTATGAATCGGGAAACAAAAGGAACATTGCTCACACTCCTCGGAGGTATGAGCTGGGGAATCTCCGGCTCCATTGGACAGTATCTTTTTCAGTATCAGGGAATGGACTCCCGCTGGCTTGTGCCCATACGGCTGGGACTTGCCGGAATCCTGATGCTTGCCTGGTACATTTTCCAAAATGGCATCAAAAAGGCTCTTGCCCCCTGGCATACCGATCCCATTGAGCTTCTCATTTACGGGCTCATTGGAGTCAGCGCCTGCCAGTTTACCTATTTCCTTACAATCCAGCTCTCGACTGCCGGCGTAGCCACCATCATGCAGGACCTGTCGCCGATTACGATCCTGCTGGTTACCTGTATCCTTGGCAAACGCATGCCTCGTCCACTGGAGCTTCTAAGCATCGTTCTTGCATTAAGTGGTGTATTTCTGATCACAACCCATGGAAACTTGTCCTCCACCGCGGTGCCTGTCAGCGCGATCATCAGCGGCTGCATCAGTGCTTTAGCCGTCACCGTCTATAATATGGTTCCGGTGCACCTCATGCGGAAATATCCGGTCTTTCTGATGCAGGGCTGGGCGTTTCTGATGGGCGGCTGTGCCGCTTCACTGATCTTCCATCCATGGTCCTACCACTATGTCCCGACCTTACCCGGGCTTGCCGGAATCGCCGGTGTGGTGTTGATCGGGAATGTGCTCGCATTCACAGCCTACATGCAGGGCGTAAAATACATTGGTGCCGGTAAGGCAATCCTCTATGGCTTTTCCGAGCCTGTAACTGCCGCAGTCATCAGCACCGTCCTTCTGCATAGCCCGTTTACCATTGCAGACGGCATCGGATTTGCAGCGATTTTTCTCATGCTGGTATTGATTTCTATAAGCGGGAAGCAAAGAGCAGATGCTAAAACAGCACCTGCAACTGCTTCTGCTTCTGCACCAGCGCAAACCTCTACTATCCGGAAATAAAATCAAGCTTGATTTTTCAGCGTTTATCCTTATCGACCCGCAGGAGAAACAAAACTCCGATCTCGGCATACGCAAATGCAAAAAGCAGCAAGATTCCCCAGCATATTGCCACATTTGTTTTGGTGGAGGCATATTCCGGCACCATCTGCTTACTGCCCGCCCAGCGGTCAATATCCATGCGGAGGTCCTCCTTATTAATATAGTCAATGATCTTACCGATTTCCGGTACATCCCGAAACTGCCAGAGAGCCCCAAAGAGAGACTTGGAAACCTGACTGTTGTATCTGCTCTCTGCGCAGATCACATTGGTTCCCCATTTTGAGATCGTCAGTTTGGAAACGCAGCCCACCGGGGTCCCGGCTTCCATAGGGAAAATTACTCCCGCAAAAATCAGCTGAAGGATGAGCAGGAACGGCATCACAGTCATTGCCGTTGTTGTACTATGCACAATGCAGGATATCATGAGTGCCAGCATGTCAGCAGTATAGGTAATGAGCCAGAGCGTAAAGCCGAATTCCAGCATGCCAAAGGGCAGAAAAATACCATGCTCGGGAAATGCAATACCACACAGCCGGTAGATTGTCATGGCAATCACTACCTGCAGAAGACAGATCACTGCCTGATAAAGCATGTGTGCCATGATATATGCGCTGATAAACAGTCCCGCGCGGTGCTCCCTCTTTATGATCGCACGCTCCCGGCAGACCACCTGAATGGAATTAAAAAAGCCGTTCCAGATACAGACGCAGACAAAGGCAAAGGCTCCGGTTAAGGTCCCTTCCATATTGACAAGCATGGAGTTTCCCACCACGTAAGCAACCATAAGAGATATGGCTGCAGACATTGGCAGCACCTTCCAGTCTCTCTCAAAGATAAAGATCCGAAACAGCTTGCCAAGGTAGACTTTGACCTGACCAAGCCGCCCGATCCGCTCAGGTCGATTGACATTTTCCATCACAGCCATACTTCACTCCTTTGCTTCTCTTCTTTTTTCTCTTCTTTTATATCTTCTTTTGTATCTCACAGATGTAAATTAAGTTGAACTTGTATAACCGTTTTTTTGCATGGATTTATATTTTTCTATAAAATAGTCAGCGCGACCCTCTCCACCTTCCTGAACCGGATTGACCTCCAGCACAATTTCCTCCATGGTATCTCTCTCAAAGAAGCTCCGTGCCTCCGCGATTGATCCGTAAAATGCCAGCCGTCCGATATGATCCTTGTCTTTAGCGAGTACAATGACCTGATCAAACAGATCTATGACTCGGTCCGGCGTATGTGTAATCACCATCACAATTTTATGCTGATCCGCAATCTTACGGAGCTGTTCCATGAGATCCCGTGCCATCACTCCATCCAGTCCCGAATCCGGCTCATCCAGCACAAAAAGCAAGGGGTCTGCCGTAAATTCCACTCCGATCGATAGCCGCTTCCGCTGTCCACCGGAGAGCTTCTCGACAAGCTCCTTTTCAACGCTCTCTAGTCCAAAAAGCGAGAGAATCTCATTGACTCTACGTTCCCGTTCAAGCGCCGTGGCATCCTCTGGCATCCGCATTTCGGCTGCATTCATAAGTGTCATCCGAACCGTGTCCTCACCCCGGAGCAGTACCTGCTGAGGCACCATGCCGATTTCGTGCTTTATTTTATGATAATTCCGATACAGATCCACATCTCCGAGACGAATTTCCGCTTTAGCATTTTCATAGCCGGTCACCGCATTGATAAATGTGGTCTTACCCGCTCCGGACCCGCCTAGAATCAGCACAAGCTTCCCCGGACGCAGGGTTAAATTGATGTCCTTAAGCAGTACCTTTTTCCGAAGCAGGTTGTGCACTGCCCGTTCCCGGATATGGATTGTAAGCTCATTTCTCACATAATCCGCATGGTTATATAGGAGCGAATGCTTATGATACAAAAACAGACTCCCGCCGATGTCGATAAGATCATCATCCATAAGTGTCCGGCTGCCGGAGACCTGCGCTCTGTTGACATAAACCGCTCCCCTTGCAGAGCCACTCTGCAAATCACCTCCAGAATTGCCTATTGAATCACCTTTTAAATCATTGCTTGAATCATTGCTTGTATCGCTAATTTCTTGATTCTCCGGATCCGTTGCGATACTCCAGGACATACCAGACCTGCGAAGTTCAACGTGCGCCATGCCTGATGCCAGCTTAGAAAGCCCTGAAACTGCATCAGAATTTTTGAAGTCACTGTCTATACAGCCCTTCCCCTGGAAGCCATAAATCGTAATGCTCTCCTTCGTCGAATCCAACGGAACCGTTTTCCAGACCATTTTTTCAAGATGCTTTTCCAGAAACAGCATGACCATATGGTCGCTGTTTCTCACGATCCGGATGACATCTCCATCCGAGAGCTCTATGTCCTTCCCCTCAGGAAGCGGCACAGCATTCACCGTCGTAAGATTCCTGGAGGTTAGATTTTTATAATGCCAGTATCCAAGGTAATGTGTAAAAAGCCCCTGATCCTTGGCGAGCAGATGCTTTTTAAGGACGATTTTAGCCTCCCGTTTAAGAACTCTCTGTCCGGAGCCAAGCTTGATATCCTGCTCAATCCGAAACTGTAAAGGATCTCCATGATCCTCCGGGATCATCAGCATGCCCGGCTGATTCAGTGCATCCAGTATATCTGACATACATACCCTCTTTAGATGTATCCTATATAATTAACTGTGTTTGCAGCATCCATCCGCTGTTTATTTACGATTGATCTCTATTGTTCTATGATTCATCTCTTATTGATCTACCATTGATTTACTTTTGATCTCATATCAATATGCTATTGATCTATGATTCATCTATGATCAATCTTTTATTTATCCGTATAATTCTTATACATCCTTGCATGATCATATACTGCCGCCCAGGCACTATCCGCATGTCCGGTCACCGCAATATAATGTCTGCCATTTGCAGATACCGCATAGCTTGCAGCACAGTACATCGACTGGCTGATATAGCCGGTCTTTGCTGCCATGACACTCACGCCGTTTTTATCCTGCCCGGAAATTCTGCTTAAAAACAGATTGGAGAAGCTGAGTCCGGACGGATGCTGCTTTGTCGCGGTCATCCGATACGAGGGTGTTGTGAGAATCGTGCGCGCCGTAGGATTCGCCATAGCAGCATTGAGGATCTCCGCCATATCACGTACGGTAAGATGGTGATCCTTGTGGTAAAGACCTGTTGCATTGACAAAATGCGCATTAGCAGAAAGTCCCAGATCTTTAGCCTTTTGATTCATGAGTGCCACAAAAGCATCATCACCTCCGGCAACATACCGGGACAAAGCCATGACCGCATCCGCACCGGAAGGCAGAATTACACCGTACAAAAGATCCCGGACAGTCACCTGTTCTCCCGCCGCAAACCCACAATTAGAGGCGTCATGCTTATAGATGTAATCCACAATGTCCTGCGTGATCGTCACCTTGTCATCAAGATTTGAGATATGCTCCACTGCCACCAGCAAGGTCATGATCTTGGTCATGGATGCGGGGTAGATCACACTGGATGAGTTCTTTTCTGCAACGATGCGATGCCGGTCAAGATCATACAGGACAGCATAATCACTGTTTACAGTATCTCCAAGCGATGCTGTGCTGCCATCCGAAGCCATGGTGGCAAGATTTACACTACTGGCGACGAGTGAAGACGCTTGAGATGCGGTCATGACCGGGGTCGCAGCAGATGTCTCCTGTGTGGAGGATGCAGCTACGGAAGTAGTGGAAATAGACGGAGCTGCCGCAATCACAACAGAGGAAGTACCGGAGGATGAAGCTGTTCCGGCGTTTGCATTTGCAGATGCTTCTGTTGTGGATGTGCCCGCCGGAGCTATAATCATACCATTGGCGGCGGGACTCTGCCCTCCTGCCGGTCCATACTCCGAAATATCCAGTAGATTTTCCGAGGCATATACCTGTGAAAGGTTTGCACCGGGCATCCAGGTACCGTTTCCAAATATCGTCATGCCCGCCATTGCAAGCGCCATGACCGATGCTTTGAGCCGCTTAAGGCTTCTATCTTGTCTCTTAAAATATTTCTGCATGCTGTATGTTCCTGCCTAACTTTAATGTCAATAATATGATTTTATCTTATCGTTCCACCAAGGGCAATGCAAGTAACAGAAATCTTAACAATGCTTACTACCATGCTTACTACAAGGCTCATTGACATTCCTATGCGAGAGACGTAAGCTATTAACATCTGTATAATTAAGAAAACACTTAGATGCAAGTATGTAGTTGAAATAAAAGCGGGAAGATAGAACAAATTATGGTTTATCAGGAATATTTAAAAGAAAGCACAGCCTTATCTTTGCTGGAAGCCGAGGAAATTTATGACAAAATCCATGCGGCGGTTCTTAAGGATGATGATCCGGACGCCCTGGAGCTTTGGAATGATCTCCTTGTTAAGGCAATGGATTATACAAAGATCCGATGTGAATGGAGCGGTCTCAGCCGGGAAGAAAAATTGGAGCGTGACGCAAGCCGGACCTCCTGCCATGACAGTCTGATCAGACAGTTTCAAATTTTGGAACGGTATCTGGATAAGATGGGGAAAGACACCTCCTGGAGAGAACTGCTCGGAGATACGAGTAAGGATCCGTATCTACGGAAGCGGATTGGAGATATGGGCGCATATATCTGCCTGTTTACTTCTATTTCAAATAGATAAAGACACGGATTGTGCTTCTTTCTTCAGTCTTTCGTCTGTTCGTAAAGTTATTGTTGCCATAAGTAATCTTCCTCTTTTTTGATCTATGTAATTTCCAGCTTTGTATAAAGATAGAGCCCATATGTAAAGAGGCTGCCGCATCAATAGATGAAGGTCACACATTGAGCATATCACATACCGATGCAACCGCCCCTCACTCTGAAAGCTGCCGATTTTTTAATCAAATTGTATATCCTTTGCGTATGCATATGAAATAATTTCTCCGGGTTTAGTTTGATAATACCCTTTTTCATTGTGCGAATAATTTGAGATCTCTACGGATCCAAATCTTGCAAATTTATTATATACTCGATTTAGCACTGCTACCTCATCCTCTGAAAGAATGCCATTGGGTACATCCTCTTCAGCAATCACCTGATGTTTCTCATATCCATTGTCATAAACAACTTCAATATGAGCGATATGGTCCGCCGCCATAGCGCCAAAAAGAATGTCATAATTCTCTGGAACAGGTCCATACGGCAAATGCGCATATCTTGCTCCTGATATTGATATTCCATTTTCTTTATAAAAAACCATATCAGAATAGTTCAAAAGCTTCATTAGCTTTGTTTTCAGTAGCTCCGTACTTTTATGAGCGAAAAATAGAACCATGGCGCAAAACTTATCATAATCAAAAGTTCTGTATCCATTTTCTTCGCAGGGAATCCTTGCAAAAAAAAGATTCAGGTATTTTCGTTCAACCTGATGCGCTTGATCGAATTCCAACCGATCAATAGTCTCCAGCAGTTTGTCCCTTTGTTTCCTGCTCAGCACTACTTCATTTTCCATCAAATATATTTCCATATTCTCAGGCACACGCAAAAATAGCAACAAACTATTATGCGCCTTATCCTGAATCGATCCATTTTCATATCTGCATATGGTCTTATCTCCCCAATTTAATAATCTGGAAAACGCTCTTTGGCTTAAACCATATTGTTCCCTTATTTTTTTGATATCTTCAGGAAAAAGAAGTTTATGTCTTCGCCGATATTCGTTATATGCACTTAGCAAAGTAGCATTGTCCAACTCCTCAGAATAGAACTCTTCCCCACACTCAGCGCATACCAACACCTGTGCATCAACCTCGATAGGTTCGCCGCATACATTGTATGTTTCTTTTTTGTTGATGACTTTAGTTTCTACTTCTTTGCCACATTCTTCACAGAATTTTCTCATTAAAGCCACCTCCGTTCCTATGCAAATTCATCTTCGTGGAATCCAAGGCATTTTACAATATCCACACCATTTTCCTGCACAATTTTTATTTTTATATAAAACTGCACAGTATCCACATTTTTCTTAAACTCCCAAATATCTCCTGGACGTTTAAGATCAAAATCTTGCTTGGGACCTTTGTAATAATCTCTAACCACAAGACCTATAATTTCATTCTTTGCATCAATTGGTGTGAGACCATGTTGTGCTAAAGATTGCATGTTCTTCCTTCTCGGAACAAAATCATATTTCCCTGCAGACACTAATTTTTTCACCCGCGCAAGGAACGCGGCAATTTCTGACGTGTTGGCTTGCTTACTCGCGCGGTTACCTCCATATAATTATATTATACGCATGAGTATCCTTATGTCAAGAAAAGTGCGGTCATATGACCGCACTTTTAGTGATCTACGTTACTGTTCGCACATAACCTTGCGTAATAAAGACCAATCCGCTAAACTGACTTCAGCTGATGCGAATCGGTCTTTTTTGTAATTATGAGTCAAATCTACATGCGACTTCCTGGAACACATTGGCTCCATCTGTTTTTCGTATCTTAATAAGCATGCTTTTTCCGTCACAGAGGTCTTCAATAGATGCGAAACTTCTGAACGATATAGCCTGCTTCTGCTTTCTTTTATAGTTTCTCAGATACCGCTCAGCGGCATTGTTTGTTGTCGGTATCGTGAAATCGTGAAGGAACCGGAGATGAGATTCTTTATACTTTTTCATCCGGAGATACAAGTTGTATCCATCATGATAATTTTAATTTTATCTGCCTAGACTTCAGTAAGATTTATATGCAAAAATATTTCTTTCTTTCATTATCTTGATTGCCTCTCTTATATATGTGATATTTGGGTTATCATTCTTATAGATAGCATAATATTTTCGACTCATGGTAAGTCTTGGTAATGTTGCAAATATAATTTTTTGAGTAGGTTCATCTTGATCTAAAGAAAGAAGATCCGGAGAAGCATACATATATCCAATGCCAGACTTCACCATAGAAATTGCAGAACGCATGTTTGCTGTTCTTATCGTTCGAATTGGATGAACATGATAATTAGAAATCAATGTCTTTAAACTCAGGTAAAATCCCTGAGAACGTGCCGGTTCAATGATTGGCATATTTGATAAAAGCCCTGGTGTTATTTCAATTGGATGTTGTACATCTGTATTTGCGAAAAGAAGTTTTTGAGGATGATTTTTTGAAGCGGAATGTATTGTCTTATTTTCAGGATAGAACGCATACGGATCCAGTAAGTTTTCCGGAATCATCAAGATCAGCTTTTGCTCTCCAAGTTCCTCAAATACATAGTTTACAGTATCCAAATTTATATGTCCAAACATTACATCGATTTTATCTTGCTTTAACTCCTTCATGATATTCTTTTCTGTATTTTCATGAACGTTAATATTGAGAAAAGGATGTAAATTTAACAGTTCTTTTACTAAATAAGGTGTATTAATTTCCGAGCTAATCTGTCCAATTCCATAACTGAATTCTGATTTCTGCATTGCCTCTTTACGACATTGATCAATTAAGACCTGCTCTTCTGATAAAAGCTGATCCATTTTTTCTATATACTTTCTCCCCTCTCGAGTGATTTTAACTGGATTAGACTTTCTATTAAAAACATGAAATCCAAGATCTTCTTCCAAATGATTAAGATAATCCGTCAATGCCGGTTGTGAAATATAGAGACGTTTCGCAGCCTTAGTCACATTCTGCTCTTCCATTAACATTTTTAGATAATTAAATTTGTTTAAATCCATCTAAACTATCCCTCAAAATTGTTTTTAATCCTATGAATCACTTCATTTCCCATAAGGTATATCTTATTGATTTATCTATAATAATCAATTTTATTTTATCATATTTTCTTGCTATCATTTCATCAGATCTGAAATTTCGGAAGTAATTTTTAAAATTATAAAAATAAAACTGACTATAAAAAGGAGTACACATGAAAATCACAGAGGTAAAGGTCATCAAGGCAAATCGATGTGTATTTGTTCGAATTGACACAGATGAAGGCATCCATGGAATTGGAGAAGCTGGCGCATGGGGGTTTCTCGCCGCAAGTGCAACTGCAATTGAAACCTTCAGATGTTACCTTATCGGAAAAAACCCATTGGATATAGAACATCACTGGCAATATCTGCAACGATTTGGACACTTTCGTGGAGCTGTTGTTATGGCTGCTATTTCTGCCGTAGATGAAGCATTGTATGATATAGCTGGTAAATATTTTGGTGTTCCAATTTACCGTTTGCTTGGTGGAAAATGTAGAGATAAAGTCCGCGTTTACAATCATACCGCAGGCCAGACGGAAGAAATGCTTCTTAAAAATGCAGTTAAAGGGAAAGAAGAAGGGTTTACAGCATTAGGACATCTAAATCCTTATCTCGATGAGCCAAGAGAACTTCCATTTCATGACAATCCAACTCAGCTCCTCTATAAAGCAGAAAAAAGAGTTGCTAAAGTCAGAGAAGCAGTAGGTGAGGATATCGATCTTTGCCTCGAGTTGCATCGTCGTCTGGATCCAGGACTCGCAATTCAGCTGAGTCACAATCTGGAGAAATATAATCCGATGTTCCTGGAAGATCCAATCCGCCCAGATAATTATGATGAAATGGCACACGTAGCTCTTCATTCCAACATTCCAATTGCAACTGGCGAAAGAATTACCAGTTTTTATGATTTTGCAATGTTAATTGAAAAAGAAGCCTGCAGTTATGTTCGTGCTTCTATTGGCGTTTGTGGTGGTTTCACCGGAGCCATTAAAATTGCGCATCTCGCAGAAGCTCATCACATAAATCTTGTTCCGCATAATCCGTTAAGCCCTGTAACAACAAATGCTGTATTACAATTAGCCGCAGCTGTTGAAAACATTGCGATCTGTGAATATCCAGATCCATATAAAGCATCTACTGCCGACAATCTTACAAATTCTGGGGTTACCCTGCGCCAGGTAGATATGGTGAATGAAATTCCGGTATTTAAAGATGGGTATTTGGAAATTCCGGAAAAGCCAGGACTTGGTATTGAACTAATTGATGGTGTTGAAGAAAAATTTCCATTTCGTCCACATGACGTCAATGCACGCCTGAACTTGGATGGATCAGTTTGTGATCAATAAGGAGAAAAAAATGTCTCAGTTAACAATTTGTATTATTATTTTCGCATTATCTCTAGTTTTATATGCACTTAATAAATGGCCAATGGGTGTTGTCGGTTTACTTACCATGCTCGCTATCAGCGCAACCGGGTGTTTATCTGCCAAAGATGTTTTAAGTTACTTTGGCGATAAAAATCTGATTATGACTGTTTCGATGTTTGTTGTCTCGGCTGGTTTAAGTCGAACCAGTCTGATTGATAAATTTTCTCAAAGTATATGCAAGCTTACCGGTAATTCCTTTAAAAAAACAATTTTGGTTTACATGATTCTTGCAATCATTTTGACAAATTTGATGACAAGTCCAGGAGCAGTATTCTGCATTGTATTTCCTCTTGCGGCACAAGCCTGCAAAGATTACCACGTCAATCCTTCTAAAGTGATGTTTCCATTAGGGGTTTGCTGTGTTGGATGCTGCTGTATTCTTCCTTTTGGTGCTGCAATTTCCCAAGCCGGTATTAATCAGGGTCTCTATGAAACATATAAGGTCGGAAAAGAGTTCAATCCTATTAATTTTACACTTGGACGCTGGCCATTCCTTTTTATTATTCCAATTTGGGCAATTACACTTGGAATTAAAATAGCACCGGAAAAATCACCAGTTCCAATCAGTATGGAAAACTACCAGGCAGGCGAAAAGGAACCCTTGAATAAATTTTCAGACTGGTCAGGTGTCTGGATCTTTATCCTGGTCATTTTATTAATCTTCTTTGGCAGAAATATTGGTATTAATGCATGGCAAGCAGCAATGCTTGGTGCTGTTCTGGATGTAATTCTTGGAACATTGACTAAAAAGGAAGCAATACAGGCGATACCTGTTGATCTTGCTTGCATGTTGGCAGGTGCACTGACCATGGCAGGTGCATTGACTGCTACTGGTGCAGGACAAGTCATAGGAGATTTTCTTGCTTCTGCAGTTGGAAATGTAAAAAATCCATATCTTCTCGGTGCAATTTTCTTTATTATTCCTTTTATACTTACACAGTTTATGCAGAATCAGGCAATTATCAATATATTCTCACCAATTGTTATACTTACTTGCCAGTCTATTGGTGCAGACCCAACCGGTCTCCTTGTATTAATTACCGCAGCCGGTTTAACTGCATACATGACCCCTATGGCAACCAGTGCCGTGCCAATTATGATGGGCGCCGGTGGATATGATATCAAGTCGCTTGTTAAGCAGAGTATCATCCCCTCCGCACTTTTTGCCATCATCTATATTTTCTTTACCATGACTGCTTTACCAATATTTTGACAATGATTAATCACTGAATCAATGTAGAAAAGAGGATTATTACTATAATGAAAATTACTAAAGTATATGTAGAAAAGTATAAATGGCCTAAGGAAAAGCCAATCGCAAACGGTAAACATATCTATACAGATAACGAACTAAATCTATTAGTGATTGAAACCGATGAAGGTATTACAGGTTACGGTTGCAGTTGGGATATCAGCTTTGCAGAACGGATTGGACAAACCATTATTGGCGAAGATCCATTAAATCATGAAAAGCTTTGGGAAAAAATGTATGTACCAAAATTTCTTGGCAGAAAGGGAAATTCCCTTTGGACAATTTCCGCTATAGACATCGCACTTTGGGACATTAAATCTAAGATTTGTGGTGTTCCACTCTACAAGCTCCTTGGAGGTGCACGAGAAAGCATTCCTTATTATATTGCCGGTGGTTATTATGGACCTGATAAGGGCATTCCCGAACTCCAGAAAGAGATGGAACAGTACTTAAGTTGGGGAGCCAAGGCAGTCAAAATGAAAGTTGGTGCCCTCTCCATTAAAGAAGACATTGCCAGAGTAAAGGCGGTACGTGAAGTCATTGGACCGGATATCAAGCTTATGGTAGATGCCAACTGCGCTTATAAATTCTTTGACGCAATTGAATTTGCAAAAAGAGCTGAGGAATATGATCTCTTTTGGTTTGAAGAGCCAGTATCGCAGGATGATTATGATGGATACAGAAAGATCGCAGCAAAAACCTGTATTCCAATCGCCTGTGGTGAAAATGAATCCACCCGTTTTGGGTACAGAGATTTGATTAATACTCAATCCATCAGCTATCTGAACCCAGATGCAGAGTGTCTCGGTGGCATTACAGAACTTATAAAAATTGCATCCATGGCAGACGCAAATGGATTAGTCCTCAGTCCACACGGTCAGCAGCAAGTACATGTTATTCTTGACTGTGCACTTCCGAATGTTCGTATTGCCGAGTTCTACCCTCCTCAGTACGATGCTAAAATTTATGAAGCCTGGAAAAATCCAGTTAAATTAAATT
Source organism: Oribacterium sp. HCP28S3_H8 (assembly GCF_052064775.1). NCBI lineage: Bacteria > Bacillati > Bacillota > Clostridia > Lachnospirales > Lachnospiraceae > Oribacterium > Oribacterium sp. HCP28S3_H8. The sequence goes on from NZ_JBQHUZ010000003.1 coordinate 157,098, forward strand.
CTGATGGAACAGTTAGCCCGAATCCGGTTCCGGGAACTGGATTGGACATTAATCGTGAAGTCTTAAAAAATTATAGAATTAAATAGATAGATAAAAAATCCTTCTGCAGAATATCTCTCAGAAGGATTTTTATTTATGCGTTCAAACTCTTAGTCAAAAATTAGAAAAATATAATTGAAAGCATTACTCTTCCACTCCTGCCAGGTGAAGCTCAGCCGCATGCTTTTTCATCCCGGCAATGCAAATCGCCGAAACATCCTCAATGCTCATCCCCAGCATTTCACAGCCTTCAAGAATCAGCGGGCGATTGCACTTTGCTGCGAATTTCTGATTTTTCCACTTTTTCATAAAGCTCTTTAGGTCCATGTCCACAATTCCGTTCGGACGCATTCTCGCTGCCGCCTGGATAATTCCCGACAGCTCATCCACAGTAAATAGGCACTTTTCCATGTTCGTTTCCGGCTTCACATCATTCACAATGGAATAGCCATGGGCAAGAATCGCCCGGATATCCTCCTCCGGTACACCCGCCATACGAAGCGGTTCTTCCGTATGCTTAAGGTGCTCCTCCGGATATTTCTCATAATCATAGTCATGTAGATACCCCACCGCAGCCCAATGCTCCGGGTCCTCTCCAAAATGCTCCGCGAATGCTTCCATGCAGGCGGACACATTCGCCGCATGAAGCTTGAGATGCTCCTCCGTTACCATCGTATCATTTAAACGTTTTGCGTCGTCCAATGAAAGTCTGTCCATCGTAGTATTCCTCCTGATTATGTTCTACCTTACTACTATTCCGGAAATATGTCTATCCTCATAATTTTTGTTCGGTCTATATTCGGTCTATATTATGTTCAGCCTATAGAAAAATAATAAGCAAACGTACCCGAATAGGAACCTAAAATTCGGGTACGTTTGCCAGATTTATTGATATAGACAGAAAACCGTATTGTGACTCCTGGTTTGACTCCAGTTTTGTGGCAAATAATCCAAAGCCAGGGTTGAAACGATTCTACTACGCCGCTCTTACTGCTTGCCCCAGACTTCCTCGGCAATCTCCTTCACCAGCTTGACCTTGGCCCACTGCTCTTCCTCCGTCAGCTTGTTACCGATCTCGCAGGAAGCAAAGCCGCACTGCGGTGAGAGATAAAGGCGGTCCAGCGGAACATACTTTGCCGCTTCATGGATCCTTGCAATCACTTCATCTTTATTTTCCAGCTCCGGACGTTTTGTGGTAATCAGTCCTAGCACCACTTTCTTGTCGCCGGACACATGCTTAAGTGGAGCAAAGCCTCCGGAGCGCGCATCATCAAACTCAAGATAATACGCATCCACATTTTCATGTGCAAACAACGGAACCGCCACATTGTCATATGGACCGCTGGAGAAAAAGGTCGAATGATAATTGCCCCGGCATGCATGCGTTGTGATCGTCAGATCCTCCGGCTTCCCGGCAATGACCCGGTTATTGATATCCACGAGCGTCTCCATGTATTTCGGCTGCTCTGCGACTGAAAGCCCTGACAGCACTTCTGCCATCTTAGGATTTACAAATCCGCCCCAGGTGCAGTCATCCAACTGTAAATTCCGGCATCCAGCCGCATAAACCTCTCCGATGAAATCCTTATACGCATCTACGACATCCTGTGCGAATGCTTCCGTTGTCTCATAAATCGTGAGGGTATGCTTTAATTCCTGCCGCCCGGTAAAAAGAGCGTAGAACTGACCCGGCGCCGGGATCGTCAGCTTGGCGACGGTCTCTGCATCCTCAAACTGCTTAAGGAAACGGAAATGCTCTACAAAAGGATGCTTCTCATTCCGAACCTTTCCCTCCAGGGTAACATCATCAATCGCGGCTGCTTCCCCATGAAAGCTGGTGTTACCCTCATCGTTGTGTACTCTCTTTACACCCTGGAATCCCCACATAAAATCCAGATGCCAGGTGAGTCTCCGGAACTCACCATCTGTAATAATATGTAGTCCTGCAGCTTTTTCTTTATTTACAAGATCGGTAATGGCACGATCTTCCACCTCCTTCAGGGCTTCATGAGATAATCTACCTGCTTCAAACTCTGCTCTTGCATGTCTTAAATATTCCGGACGCAAGAAACTGCCGACAATATCGTAACGATAGGGTGCGTGAATGCTCATGTTTTTCCTCCTGGTTCTATGCAATATACTTTGTATTTTCAGAATGCACCAACTTAAAAAGATCGTTTCAACCTGCCGGTGACAAAAGTCTTGATAGTCACTATAAAGCATTTTTATCAAGTCTAAGTCTATCATTAAATCTATCAAGCTTTCTTAAGCTTCATAGCTCTCCCGACATGTTGCAGTATAGCAAATGGAGGAAATTGTGAAAAATACATAAAAATAAGGGTTTGAAATAGTTATTGGCTATTTCAAACCCATTTTTACTGCTCCTCGGACACATGATCCTTGAGTGCCTCCATGTACGCCTGTCCGTAACGGCTAAGCTGCATGCCGCGTCTTGTGATCGTTCCGATTTTCATATATTCATCCACCTTCAGCGGCTTTGCGATGATCTGCTCACCGTTCAGCTCATGGGAAATCACTCCGGAGCAGACGGTATAGCCCTGAAGTCCGATGACGAGATTAAAAAGTGTTGCGCGGTCTCTCACCCGGATGTTCTTGCGGCGGTCCAGCGTACTCAGGATCTCCTCGGAAAAATAGAACGAGTTGTATTCGCCCTGCTCATAGGAGAGATAGGGATAGTCCTCGAGGTCCTGAAGCGTCACCGCGGTCCGGTCTGCCAGCGGATGGGCAGCGCTGATGAAGACGTGCGGAGATGCGGTAAAGAGCTCACGAAACACAAGGTCATTTGCCTTGATGATCTTGCTGATGACCTCATGGTTTCTCGAGCTTAGGTACAGAATCCCGATCTCACTCCGGAGACGCGCCACATCGTCAATAATTTCATGGGTTTCTGTCTCCCGCAGGGTAAAATCGTACTGATAAGCCGGGAAACGGCGGATGACATCGACAAAGGCATTCACTGCGAATGAATAATGCTGACAGGATACCGCGAAATGCGGACTCTGCTCCTCCGCTCCCTTAAATTTCTCCTCCAGGAGATCCGCCTGCTCCAGCACCTGCCTGGCATATCCGAGGAAGATTTCCCCCTCTGTGGATACGATCACGCCCTTGTTGGTCCTCGTGAAGATGGTGATCTGCATCTCTTTTTCCAGATCCCGGATGGCGTTGGTGATACTCGGCTGGGAAACAAAGAGCCGGTGCGCAGCCTCCGTGATGTTGCCAAGCTCCGCGACCGTTACCACATATTTCAGTTGCTGCAGTGTCATGTCAAAGCCTTTCTAATGTTTATGTCGTTTACTGCCGGTTGCTTTGTGATCCGAAGCGCGGCGAGGACGGATCAGGCACTCCGGTCCGTATCCTATGAGATCCTCACGATGCTCCCTAAGCAGTGCTTCCTCCACCAGATCATAGTTTTCCGGCTTCCGGTACTGAATCAGCGCCCTCTGCATCGCTTTTTCATGCGGATTTCTGGGAACATAAACATCCTCCATGGTAAGCGGGTTGATGCCGGTGTAATACATGGTCGTGGAAACCGTACCCGGGGTCGGATAAAAATCCTGTACCTGCTCCGGGATATAGCCCATGTCTCTGATATATTCCGCAAGCTTGATGGCGTCCTTCAGGCGGCTGCCCGGATGCGAGGACATCAGATACGGCACAATGTACTGCCGGAGACCCAGTTCCTTATTGATTTTTTTAAATTCCCGGATAAATGCGTTGTAGACCTCAACGCCGGGCTTGCCCATCTCCTTAAGCACATTGTCAGAGACATGCTCCGGCGCCACACGCATCTGTCCGCCGACATGATACTTGCAGATTTCCGTGAGAAACTCCTTGTTGGGATCCGCCATGAGATAATCAAAGCGGAAGCCGGAGCGTACAAAGACCTTTTTTACGCCAGGAAGTGTCCGCACCTCCCGCAGAAGCTTCACATAGTCGCTGTGATCTACCTTTAAATTGCTGCAGGGCTTGGGCCAGAGGCACTTTTTATTAACGCAGGCGCCGAACTTCAGCTGCTTGTCACAGGCAGGACCACGAAATTCCGCCGTCGGTCCTCCGACATCAAAGATGTATCCTTTAAAGTCCTTGTCTCTGGTGATCTCCTTCGCCTCCTCCAGGATACTCTCATGGGAGCGGCACTGTACAATCCGTCCCTCGTGCATCGTCAGCGCGCAGAAGTTGCATTCGCCAAAGCAGCCTCTCGCCTGTGTCAGACTCAGCTTGATTTCTCCAAGTGCCGGGATTCCGCCGATGGCGTCGTACATCGGATGCCACGCCCGCATGTAGGGAAGTGAATAAACATCATCCATCTCCTGCTCGGTAAGCGGCATGGCAGGCGGATTTTGTACCACAAACATCGCGCCATCATAGCATTCGTAGATGCGCTTAGCGGAAATCGGGTCCGTATTTCTGTACTGCAGCGCAAAGCTCTCGGCATACTTCCGCTTATCGTCGCGCACCGCTTCAAAATCGGGCAGGCGCACAGCGTCATAAATCTCATCCTCATAGCGGGTTTTATACACTGTTCCCGGGATCCACGTCACATCCCTGACCGCGATTCCGCTGTTTAAAGCATCCGCGATATCCACGATACTGTGCTCGCCCATACCATAGGAGATGAGATCCGCACCGGACTCCAACAGGATCGAACGCCGCACATGATCGGACCAGTAATCGTAGTGCGCAAGCCTCCGGAGACTTGCCTCCAGCCCTCCGATGATGATCGGTGTTTCCTTATAGGTTCTGCGAATGAGATTGCAGTACACTGTCACTGCCCGGTCGGGTCGTTTGCCCATTACACCTCCGGGGGTGTAGGCATCCGTCTTACGCCGTTTCTTTGCCACAGTATAATGATTGACCATGGAATCCATATTGCCTGAGGAAACCAGAAAGGCAAGCCTCGGCTCTCCCAGGACATTGATACTCTCCGGATCCTGCCAGTCCGGCTGACAGATCATCCCGACCTTATAGCCATGGGCTTCCAGGATTCTGGAAATGATGGCAGAGCCGAAGCTCGAGTGATCCACATAGGCATCGCCGCAGACGTAGACAAAGTCGCACTGCTCCCATCCTCGTTCGTTCATATCCTGCCTTGAGACTGGCAAAAATCCTGTGTTCATACTTAAACTTATCCTATCTGTTCGTTCTGCCGATAGATTCGGCGCATTTGTTTTATGAAATGCATCCATCTTATTGATGTATGCCTTCGTTCCATATGTAGAATCGCAATCGATTTTAACCTTTGTCGTTTAAATCGTAATCCGTTTTTCACCCGGCTGTTTAAATTGCGATCGGCTTTGCATCCTTCTCGATCGGGCAGACATATCCATCCCTGGTACGCTTTTTCCACTCCTCCCGGGCACGCTCCAGCGTCTCCGGATTTTCATAAAGATCGATTGCCGTACAGGCAAGCACCTTACCAGCCTCAAGGAGCGCCTTGTGTCCAATCGAGCTTCCGCCGCAAGAAACATTCTGCCAGCTGTGTCCCGGAGCGCCCGCAACAAATCCCGCAACATGGATCTGCACGGTCGGTGTCTGCCAGCTCACATCTCCGACATCTGTGGAGCCTGCCTTAAACTGTGTACTATGAAATACCGGAAGCAGGAAATTATTGATGGGAAGTGTACCATCCTTGCTGAGTTCCCGTGCCTTCTCCGCCATATCTCCATCAATCGTTGCCGCATATCCCGGTGCCGGATCCGGCGGGCAGGTCTTATGCACCTCTGCCGCATACTGAAGCTCCTCCTCGGTATAGGTCGGAAGTCCTACCTCTGCAAAGTTCTTGTGCGCGATCTCCTCCAGCGTGAAATTAGGCACAACCTCGGCTGTACCGTCGATGAAGGTCCGGTCGTAGGTCGTTTCCGTCATAAGTGCAGCGCCTTCCGCGATCTTATCTACTCTTGCCAGCAGCTTCAGGGAGTCTCTTACCTTATTTGCCCGCACCATGTACAGTACTGATGCATGATCCTGCACAACATTAGGAGATACGCCGCCGGCATCTGTCACGGCATAGTGCACACGGCAGTCCGAGGTCATATGCTCACGGAGATACTGCACTCCGGTATTCATCAGCTCCACCGCATCCAGTGCCGAGCGTCCATCCTCCGGATCTGCCGCTGCGTGCGCTGCCGCACCGTGATATTCGTATAACACCTGGATCGAAGAATTGTTGGTTCCACTCGGTACCTCATTTACGACCGATGGATGCCAGGTCAGCGCGAAATCGAGCTTGGACCACATATTGTCGCGTGCCATAAATGCCTTACCGGCACCGCCTTCCTCGCCGGGGCAGCCATAAAAAATAACGGTACCCTCGGTTTTGGTCGTTTCCAGATAGTTCTTGATGGCGAATGCCGCCGCAAGCGCACCGCTGCCCAGCATGTTGTGACCGCAGCCATGACCGGCACCGCCCTCCACCAGCGGATGATGTGCTACGGCACCACACTCCTGGCTGAGACCGGACAGTGCATCAAACTCTCCCAGTACACCAATGACCGGATGCCCGTGTCCGAAGCTCCCGGAGAATGCAGTCTCGATTCCGGCAAGTCCCGTTTCCACTGTAAAGCCATGGTCCTTCAGCACCTGTTCATAGAGCGTCGCGGCATGCCACTCCTTTAAGCTTAATTCCGGATCCGCCCAGATCTTGTCACTGACATCCGTATAAATCTTTTTTGTTTTATCAATATATTCTACTGCGTTCTTTTTATTGTTTTCCATATGCGAATGCTTCCTTTCTACTGCTGCACCGGGATCTTTAAGTGAGATTCCTTATGTCAGAGTCCTGATGCCAAATATCTGGCATATTTAAAAAGCTGCCCGCAAAAAACGGACAGCTCTATTATACCTTATAAGATCTTACTCAGGAAGTCCTGAAGTCTTGCGCTCTTGGGATGCTCAAAGATATCCGTCGGTGTACCCTGCTCGATAATCTTACCACCGTCCACAAATACCACGCGGTTTCCCACTTCACGGGCAAAGCCCATCTCGTGTGTTACGCAGACCATGGTCATGCCGCCGATGGCAAGCTCCTTCATTACATCCAGAACCTCTCCAACCATTTCCGGATCCAGTGCGGAGGTCGGCTCATCAAAAAGCATGACCTTAGGATCCATGCAAAGCGCGCGTACAATGGCAACACGCTGCTGCTGACCACCGGACAGCTGTACAGGATACGCATCGGCACGGTTTTCAAGACCAACTCTCTTAAGCAGCGCCCTGGCTTTTTCCTCCGCATCCTTCGGATTCATATGCTTTACCAGAACCGGCGCAAGCGTCAGATTTTCCAGGATGGTCTTATGCGGAAAGAGGTTGAAGTGCTGAAACACCATGCCCATCTCCTGACGATACTCATCCAGGTTGATATTGGTACCTGTGATATCCACCCCGTCAAAAACAATGGATCCCTCGGTCGGAACCTCGAGGAGATTTAAGCTCCGGAGAAAGGTCGATTTACCGGAGCCGGACGGACCAATGACCACCATGACATCTCCCTTGTGTATGTCGATGTCAATTCCATCCAGAGCCTTAATTGCCCCGTAGTTATAATATTTTTTTAACCCACGTACCTGGATCAGCGCATTATCGTTTGTCACTTGCTCTCATCCTCCTCTCACAGTACTGAATAATCTTGGATGTCGGGAAGCACAGGCAGAAATACAGGAAGGTCGCCATAAGCAACGGCTCTGCAATGATAAAGCTTGCGGACTGTACCGACTTTACATTAAACATGATATCCTGCACGCCGATGGTATAGCAGACAGAGCTCTCCTTAATAATGGTAACAAACTCATTGGCAACCGCCGGGAGTATATTTTTGATCGCCTGCGGCAGGATAATCTTCATCATGGTCTGGGATTTGCTCATACCAAGACTTCTTGCAGCCTCCGTCTGACCCTTATCTACGCCCTCGATACCGCCACGGATGACATCGCTCATGTATCCGCCGCTGTTCAGCGCCATGGCTACTGCCGCCGGGAAAAATCTCTGGAACTGGATAAATCCGAAGAATGTGAATTTCGGCAGCGTGATAATACCAAACACTACGAAGTATACAAGGAAAATCTGCACCAGCATAGGCGTACAACGTACAAACTGTACATAAGCGCCCGCCAGCAGCTTTACCGGATTAAACCGTGCAATAAAGTCATATCTTTTTTTCTTATTTATGTCGTCAGTCTTTATCTTCTCAAGATGACGGAACGGACGGACATCGCTTAAGAGCATCAGCGCCAGGCCGAATGCCAGAAAGAATCCAAAAAATACCGTTACCGCCGCAAGAAGGATGGTTACGATCAGACCCTGACGGAACATATCTCCATATTGTAATGTCCGCATCAGGTTTCCCCAGCTTATGGTCATGTATACTTCCTACCTTTCTTAAATCGGGTATATACCAGCTTGCATTAAAGTGCGCTAAACGCCAGACACTTTTAAACGCAATAAGTTCTCCCCGGCTTACCGGAGAGAACTCCATTGTACTTATGAATTAATGTACATTATCTATGTATATCTTGTGAATACTTCTGCTCATTGATTTAACATTTCCCGGATGAACGGATAATTCTGTACATCAAGCTCTTGGATCAGTTTGCAGCGGCAGTGGTTTCGATCTGACCGTTGGCATCAAGCTGACCTTCGTATACATTAGCTTCATCAGAAGCAAGCTCCTGCGCATCTGTGATGTACTGGTTCATTGAACCGTCAGTGAGTGCATTGTTGATAATCGCATTCACAGCATCCACCATAGCGGTGTTACCCTTCTTAACTGCGACAGCAGAACCCTCGCTGTCATATGGTACATCCCATGCAATCTGAAGCTCCGGATAGTTCTTGCAGTACTGCTCTGCTACGGCAGTCTCGATGAAGCCGCCCTCAAGCTTACCTGTTACCAGCTCGGAAATGATATCTGTTACCTTTGGAAGACCGACGATGTTGGCATCCGGTGTATTTTCCTTGGCAAGATCCATCTGGATGGAACCGGTCTGCGCGCCTACTGGAAGTCCGTTAAAGTCTGCATAGCTCTTGTACTTGTCAGCATCTGCCTTACGGATGACAAAGCTCTGACCGCCCTGATAATATACATTGGTGAAGTCAAAGGTCTGCTTCCGCTCCGGGCTTGGTGAAAATCCGGAAATACCGAGATCCAGGTTTCCGTTCTGAAGCTCCATCAGGATACCGTCAAAGTCGATCGGTACGATCTCAAGCTCAAGACCAAGGTCATCTGCGATTCTGTGTGCAAGTGCAACATCAAAGCCTGCGAGCTCCGGTGTGCCGCTATTTACATGATAGAACTCATATGGTGCAAAGTCCGGTGAAGTACCAACGATAAGCTTACCAGCCTCAACGGTTGTAAGACCGTCCTTCGGGATATCCATCATCTTTCCGGATCCCTCAGCAGCGCCCTCTTTCTTAGCAGAGTTGTCTGCGGCAGCAGTGCTCTCTCCTGCAGCAGCAGTTGTCTCAGCATCGCCGGCAGCGGCGGTTGTTGCAGCAGCCTCTGTCTCAGCACCGGTTGTTGCAGCGGCGGTTGTAGCATTAGGAGTGGATGAAGATCCACAGGCAGCAAGGGAAAGTGCCATGAGAGCGCCAAGTGCTCCGGCAATAAATGTCTTTTTCATAATCTGTTCCTCCTCCGGGACCAGCAGGTCCCAAGCTGGAAATATGGAAATCCGTATCAAGGAAATCTGTATCTCCAGAACTTCATTTCTGATTTCTAGATTATACACCTTAAAAGCAGGAAATCAAGCATATTTTGGTTTTTTATGCAAATATTTTTCGGATAATATGCATAAAACCAGGTTTATGCATTGATTTATGCATATTAAAGCATCCTTCTTATACATTTGGATCAGTCTCAAAGCCCGGGGCATGCCGACAGTCCCCATCAGATCTTAATTTTCACGGGGAATACTGCAATCTCGGCAAAGCTAGATGGTCATGGAGACATTTTCGGCCTATACAGAGCAATTTAAAATAACGTACCCGAATCACACCCGAAAATCGGGTCAAACTATCCTCGATAAGATAATTGGTCAGGGCTTTTCGGCCTATATCGATGAAAAAACAAAAACACACCCGAATTTGAAACTCTTTTTCGGGTACGTTTTGAAGTTTTTTTCCTATAAGCCGAATGTTCACCGCTAAAGCTGCTATCTAAGCGCTTTCCATCCGCTGATTCGGGTACGTTTCCACGGAAATGTCTGCATAGGCCGAAAACTTGCGTCTTACTCGTTTACTCTGTGAGTTTCACATCTTTAATGAACTGATGTCTGCCATTTACAGCAGAGAATACACGGATCTCGCAGTTGTGCGGCTTGGGGCGCCAGAGGATGCCATTGGGCTTATCCATAAGATATCCGGACAAAGCCCGCATGATCCCGCCGTGACACGCGATAAGGACATTCTGATACGGCTTTGTTTCCAGATCCGTAAGGAACGACCGGCTCCGCTCCGTAAGAGAAGCGATGGTTTCCACCGTCGGAGGCGCAGGAAAAAGCTCCGGCAGACTCCAGTAGAGCGTCATTTTCGGTCCCAGAAGATAATATTTCCGGCACTCATATTTTCCAAAATCAGCCTCGATCAGCCTCTCATCCACGAGGATCTCCCTGCGATCCACATTTCCGATGATGGAGGCTGTAACAATCGCCCGTTCCAAAGGACTTGCATACACTGCGTCAAAACTTATGTCTCCGATCTCTGCTCTTGCCTCCCTCGCTTGCTGTATGCCGGTTTTATTCAATGGTTCATCCGTGCGCCCCTGCATTCGCCTCTCAAGATTGAGCCGGGTCTGCCCATGTCTCGTAAGCCAGATCGTCATGCTGTTTTTTCCTTTCCGTTTTCCTAAGTATCATGTTGCTTAAAAAACGACCGATTACGTCGTCCCCGTTTCCTGGCGGATGGCGCTGTTTTTAAGAATCTGCGCCTTGGGATCCTTTAATGCGTCATAGTATTTATCCGCATACCGGAGAATTTCGTCCGCCGTCTCGCCATCATGCAAAAATGTAATGTAGCCCTCCAGCGACATTGCTTTTTTGCGAAGTGCCTGTGAGTTTACATCAATAAAGGTCCGGCTCTTGTACCGGCTGTTTTTGGCGTCCTGAATCAGATTTGCCGCCGCACTGTTGCCATCCAGCGCCACGATCACCGACTGACGCCGCTTAAAAATCTCGTAGGCAAAGCTTTTGTACGCACCAAGCGGTGAGGCTTCGATGGAGACACGGATGCCGGCGCCGGATGCCCGGAGCGTTTTAAGCTCTTTCCCTGTGATTGCCGCAGGCGCGAATGCAAATACCTGGAATTTCCCGCGTACCTTTTCCAGCACATACCGTTCATACCCGGTAATTGCAGGTCCGATGACAAAAAAGACCTTCTCCGGATCCGCCCTCGCTATAAGATCCTCCAGCAAAGCGCACTCCGGTGCACGAAGCCTCGTAACATGAGAGGCATTGTTAAAGCTGCCTCCGGCAATGACAATCGGGATCTTATTTTCCGGAAGCGGAAGAATTTTATCTGAAAGCTCGGTTTCCGTGCGGTATCTGCGTTCGCCGGAGGTCATACCGGAAAAGTCACCGGTTTCCGCTTCGATCCTGGATGTAAGGAACTCTCCTGAGCGGAGGTTCCCTTTAAGATCATTAAACAAACGAATCTTTTCCGAGAACTCACGGAGCGATGTCGCATGGACAAAATCCTCTGCTCTCCGCATCTCAAGAAGCTCTTCAAAGCTTAGCGCCAGCATCCTCTCAAGCGAAAGCTGTTCATCGATGGAATCCGTGCCATACAGTGCTCCGCCATCGGTACCCTGCACACAGTAAATTCCATTCTTTAAATACTGCTTCAGCGGATGCTCTGCAAGGTTTGAGAGATTGTTGAGCCGGACATTGGAGGTGATCTGAAATTCCAGAACGACCTTATGATCTCTAAGCTTGTTTAGGAGAAGCTGTCCTTTTGCTGAGTTAAGCTTTGAGGTATACAGACCATGCCCCAGACGCATATGAGGGAATCGCTGTCCCTTTTTTAATGACTTCTCAACCTCAAGGATGCTGTTCAGCACATTATCGGGCAGCGAATCGTTTTCTCCGGCATGGATCCGGATAACAAAGGAAGGGATATCTCCGGCGATCTGTACCAGCGCCTTGATGACAGGTCTTAACTCACGGATATCATTGATTTCCTCTCCGACAAAATCACTGCCTGCCACATAGGGATCGACTGCCACAGCCTTTAGTGTCTCCAGATTTTCCTGGAAATTACCATGATCCACCCGATCTCTCACAATGGTAAGCGGAATCCGGCGGAGCGCTGCCAGGAAGCGAAGTGTCACTCCGGTCTCCCGGGTAATGGATGGCATGACATCATGGATCTCCTGCAGCGTTCTGGCGGCTTCCTCTTTTTTGACAAGTGCCGTATCGGAAATTTCCGCATAGGTAACGCCGACCCGCTGGTAGCTGCGTGCAACCCACAGAAGCTCATCCTGATACAAGGTGTTAGCGGCGTAGTCCGGGGTCCGACGATCCTTCGCCATCTGATGCAGTGCCTCTGTAATATCCGGATCCGGAATTTCATCAATACCTCTCAGTGAGATCCGCTCTTTTGCGGGCGTACCCTTGGTAAAAACATAGCGGTATAGATAGACCTTCTCGAGATTTGTAAAAACTGCCTGTCCGTCCTTCATAACGGCAAGACTTGCCCGGATCCTGGGGATATTGTAGCCGCTGTCCGGCAGATTATTTAAAATAAGATCTGCAAAATTAATTTCTGTGTTGTCGTCGATCCGTCGGTCAAGATACTTCCCGGTGAGTCCGGAGCTCTGATACTTTGTCGCGATCTCGGCACGCTGCTTCTCAAGTCTCTCCCGCTGCTCCCCGGTCAGACGCAGCTTCAGCTTCTTAACATAATAGTAGGGATAGCGCAGCTGATGGTGGATCCCAAGCGCGATCAGCAGGTCCGGACTGAGATTTGCACTTCGATGCGTATGCAGATCTGTGTGGAACTTGACTTCAGAGCGAATGTAGGTTTTAACGAGTGTTTTGCCGGAAGACAGCGTGTAGTCCTTGGTCTGGCTCATCAGCGTCTTGGCGATTGCCGGAACATACGCCTTCCGCTCGATGTTGCCGTCGGGATAGATATTGGCGACCTTAACATCGGCAAGACGTAAAATCCAGAGCTTCCGGTTCTCTCCGTCAATATAGCAGGGAATGTGCCCCTCGATTTTAAGAAAGCCGTTTGGCTCCAATCCAAGCGGCAGTCCGCAGAGAGCAGCCAGGTTGCTGATGAGATTGCCGGTCCCATGGTTTGGCGTCCGGAGCACGTAGGACATATCCTCACCGACCTTGTCAAGCGTTACCACGATGTCCTTTTCCTTATCCAGATAGAATGTTCCAAAATATGCCATGCGTACCTGCCTCCTCTCCTGCTCCAGGACTCTTTTCTGATCGTCTGTCTGCAAAGTTTACTTCGATCGCTGTCGATGGTGCTTACTCCTGCAGTTATCCACGAAGCTTACTTCTCTAGTCTGATTCTTGCCTAATGATACCCGATTTAAGGATACAAGACAAGCTCGCCACAGTAGCTTACATCTCGGATTTAAGTTTTGGGCCCTGAACTTCGGCGTTTACTATGCGAATGTTACTTCTGCAAAAAGCATCCACAAAAAAGCCTTAAAACTGGTGGTCACCAAAAGCACATACAAAGCGTCCGAAACATGGAGACACCCGCAGGAACAAAAAAAGGGGTCCGCACACAGTTCCCCATGTGCGGACCCCAAAACGAAGTCGGATGCATTTCTCAGATATTAAAAAGGTCGCTGTAAACCTTGAGTGCGCCGTCGGTCTCATGCGCAAGGACTCTCTTTGCAAGAACTTTACCGAGCTGTACGCCCTCCTGATCAAAGCTGTTGACATTCCATACAAAGCCCTGGAACATCACCTTGTTTTCAAAATGTGCAAGCAATGCGCCAAGGGTTCTCGGATTAACCTGATCGCCGATGATGATGCTGGAAGGACGGCCGCCCTCAAAATTCTTGTTGCGGTTCTCGTCATGCTTTCCAAGAGCAAATGCAACAATCTGCGCGGCAACATTGGCACAAAGCTTCTGCTGGCTTGTGCTGCCCTGGATGGTATCATCCATGCCGATCTGGTTCTGACGGAAACCGACAAACTGCAGCGGAACAATATTTTTGCCCTGATGCAGCAGCTGATAGAAGCTGTGCTGACCATTGGTACCCGGCTCGCCAAAAATGACCGGTCCGGTCGGATAGTCCACCGGCTCGCCAAAGCGGTTAACCGACTTGCCATTGGATTCCATATCCAGCTGCTGGAGATGTGCCGGGAAGCGGTTCAGCGCCTGCGAATACGGCAGGATCGCGGTGCTCTCATAGCCGAGGACATTCCTCTCATATACACCGATCAGTGCGTCCAGCATGGCAGGGTTCTTAAGCGGATCCTGCTCCTTTGCCGTCTGATCCTCTGCTGCGGCACCCTCCAGAAACTCTGCAAAAACCTCAGGTCCAAACGCAAGGGAAAGCACCGCACCGCCTACTGCGGATGTGGAGGAATACCGGCCGCCGATATAATCATCCATGTAAAATGCCGCAAGATATTCGTCACTTGTTGCAATCGGAGAGGTCTCGGAGGTTACGGCAATCATATGCTTTGCCGGATCGAGTCCCTGCGCCTTAAGAGCATTCATCACAAAGGTCTGGTTGGTCAGCGTCTCCAGTGTTGTGCCGGACTTGGAAACCAGGATAAACAGCGAATGTGCAACGTCAATGCTTCTCAGCACAGCTGCCGCATCGTCCGGATCCACATTGCTGATAAATCTTGCGTCCATTTTAAGGAGCCCCTTGGTTCTTGCCCAGTTCTCAAGTGCAAGATACATGGCCCTCGGACCAAGGTCACTACCACCAATACCAATCTGCACTACTGTTGTGAACTTCTCGCCTGCAGCATTGCTGATCTCTCCATTATGAACCTTATTTGCAAAGTCAGCGATCCTCTCCTGCTGCTTTACATAAAACGCTCTCTTGTTGACACCATCAGCGATGACTTCCTCTCCCAGCTGTCCCCGGGTGAGATGATGCAGCACCAGCCGCTTTTCACCCGTATTGATCACAGCGCCATTGTACAGATCCTCGAACTTCTCGTGAAGCTGTGCTTCCTCTGCCAGCCGGACAAGCACCTTGAGTATGTCGTCATCCACTGCTTTAGCTGCATAGTTATAGCTGAGACCCTCTGCCATCGGGACCGTATAGTTTCTAACCCGTGCAGCGCCGTTATCTCCGGACATCACCTCCTGGAGTCTGACTGCCTTTACTGCTTTAAGCTCCTGAAATGCCTTGAGCTTGTCAAGATTTTCCCATGTAATCAAGATTTTATCCTCCAATCATGGCAGCGCCGGATCATCCTCACGCTGTCGGTTTTATACAAAATGATTATAACATCGTTAATTTAAAAACAGAAGCGGATTCTTTATGATCTCAAAAGATGCGGACCAAAAGCAGATTCTTTTGTGGATTCTTTAGGCGAATTCATTAGCAGATTCTTTATTATTTCAATTCGCCTTCAATTCAGTGCACGATCGATTTTTCCTAATCCGTTTGAGTTATCCCCGAGATATGTTACACTATTTTTGTATGCTTGTGCATAAATTTTGCTGACTGAAGCAGGCAGATGAATTTGTAAATGATAAATCACAGGAGGAAATGAATATATGGATTTTGAATCACGTTACAGTGACTGGCTCACACACCTCGGGGCAGACGACCCGCTGCGAGACGAGCTTCTTAAAATAAAGGACAATCCCGGCGAGATCGAAGACCGCTTCTATCAGGAGCTCTCCTTTGGAACGGCAGGTCTCCGCGGCAAGGTCGGCGCCGGAACCAACCGCATGAACCGTCTCACCGTCGGCAAGGCGACCCAGGGAATTGCCGATTACATCATCGCACACGGACAGGAAGCCATGGACAAGGGTGTAGTGATTGCGCATGACCCGCGCCACTTCTCCAAAGAATTTTCCGAGCTTACCGCCGGTATCCTCGCCGCCAACGGCATCAAGGTCTACACCTTCCCGGATCTGCGTCCGACTCCGGAGCTTGCGTACATGATCCGTGTCCTTGGAACAGTATCCGGTATCAATATCACAGCATCACATAACCCTAAGGAATACAACGGCTACAAGGCATACTGGGAGGATGGCTGCCAGGTTTCCTCCGAGGTTGCGGACGGTATGCAGCAGAAAATCAATGCAGTAGATATCTGGACCGGCATAAAAACCTCTAATTATCAGGAGGGCGTTGCCTCCGGTAAAATCATCGTCCTCGGACCGGAATATGACCGGAAATACCTGGATAAGATCGAGAGCCTTGCGATCCACAGCGGTGACGAGCTGGATCTCTCGATTCCTTTTGTCTACACCCCGCTCAATGGCTGCGGCTCTGTTCCATTCCGGCAAATGCTTACGGACCGGGGCTTCCGGAACTTCCGGATTGTACCGGAGCAGGCGGACCCGGATCCGGATTTTACCACCGTCGGATATCCGAACCCTGAGGATCCCAAGGCATTCGCCTTAAGTGAAAAATACGGCAGAGAATTTGGCGCCGAGCTTCTGATGGCAACCGATCCGGACTCTGACCGCTTTGCCATCGAAATCCGGGATCAGGACGGAAATTATGTTCCGCTTAACGGAAACCAGACCGGCTATCTCCTTGTAAACTATATCCTGGAGGGACATAAAACCGCGGGGACACTGCCGGCAAAGGGTGCCATGGTGAAATCCATCGTAACCTCAAGTCTCTCTACTATTATGGCAGATGCCTATGGGGTTAAGATGTTTGAGACGCTGACCGGCTTTAAAAATATCTGCGGTAAGATTCCATACCTGCATGAGCATGGCTATACCTACCTTTTTGGATATGAGGAGTCGGTTGGATACGCAATCTGCGAGGATATCCGGGATAAGGACGGAATTTCCGCCGGTATGATGGTGGCGGAGGCTGCGGCATACTACCGGAAGCAGGGAAAAACGCTTTGGGATGTACTCAATGAAATTTACGCAAGGTATGGCTGCTTTGCAGAGGATGAGCCGAATATCGTGCTCGAGGGAATCCCCGGCGCCGAGCGCATTCAGCGTATGATGAAGTGGCTGAGAGCAAATATGCCGACGGAGATTGCAGGCGTGCAGGTATCCAAGGTGATTGATTATAAGGACGGCTATGAAGATATTCCGGCGCAGAATGCACTCCGGATCCTCCTGGACAACGGTACCTGGTTTGCAATCCGTCCGAGCGGAACCGAGCCAAAGATCAAGTTCTATTTCTACTCCTGCCAGCCGACAAGAGCACAGGCGCTCAAGGTAAATCAGGAAATCAAGGATTCCGTACTCAGCATGGTGAAGGCAGTGCAGTAAAGTCCGTGCGGTAAGGGTCGTGCGGTAATTTGAGTAAAAAAGTCATCCGATTGAGACAAGTCTGTATCAATTCGGATGACTTTAAAAGAATGTTCTTGAGTCGAACTCATCCGAAGCGAGATGATAAGTTTCGTTTCGGATGAGTTTTTTGCTAAAATTCGAGAGGAGAATAGCTGATATATTACGATCCGGATGAGTTTACAAGAAATTTGAAGGCTCAAAGCTGCTCAATTGCCTTAACAAGTGCCTGCACCTCTTCTGCTTTGGTGCTCCAGGCGGTGCAGAAGCGGACAACGTTGCGGTTGTCTCCATCCTTTAAAGTAAACTCAAAGATGAAGTCCTTGCTGAGTGCTTCCATCTGTGCGTCAGTAAGCACAATAAACTGCTGATTGGTAAAGCTCTCTATATAGGAAGAAATACCCTTTTTCTCAAATGCTTCCTTGATTTCCATCGCATAGGCATCAGCCTTACGGGCAAGCTCCACATAGAGATTGTTCTCGAGAAGCGTTGCAAACTGAAGTCCAAGCGTCCAGCCCTTGGCAAGCACGGCTCCACTCTGCTTCATATAGCTCTTGAAACGAGGGCTAAGCTTCGGATCCGGGATCACCAGGGCTTCTCCAAACAGTGCGCCGCATTTGGTACCGCCGAGATAAAAAACATCGGTAAGCCTTGCAAAATCCTCAAGACTAAGATCATTTTTTTCCGAGCCAAGTCCATACGCCATCCGGGCGCCATCGACAAAGAGAAGCATATGGTACTTCCGGCAGACCTCTGAAATTGCGCTAAGCTCTGCCTTACTGTAGAGCGTACCAAATTCTGTGGTAAAAGAAATGTAAACCATGGAAGGACGCGTCAGATACTCCGGCTCCCCGGCTTCATAATAGGCACGGGCCAGCGCCTCAATCTGCTCTGCGTGGATTTTACCATCTGTATTGGGTAAACTCTGGATCTTATGGCCGGTGTTCTCGATCGAAGCGCATTCATGTGCATTGATGTGTCCGGTATCTGCGGCAATCACACTGTCACATGGACCAAGGAGCGCATGAATCGTTACAAAGTTAGCCTGCGTTGCTCCCGGGAAAAACCAGACAGCAGCATCAGGACACGCGGTTAGTTCCCGGATCTTATCTGCTGCACGTTCACACCACGGATCCGTACCATAGCCGCTGAAATTCTCGTCATTGGTTTCCATGAGTCTCTTAAGGATTTCCGGATGCGCTCCGTGATTATAGTCATTATTAAATCGTATCATATGCAAGTCCTTCCCCGATGCATTCACGCATCTAAAACCAACACACATAACATTTTAGATGTCTTTGCTTATCATTATCAAATCTCATACAGGATGATAAGCTGGACACTCTTAACTTCTGAGCACCGTCCCCACAAGCTTCTCTCTCACCTCTGGAAATGCTTCAACCGCCTCCGGATGCGCAGTATGCTCGCCGATCAACTTTTCCATCCAGATCATATCGTACCAGCACCCGAATTTATATCCGCAGTCATGAAATTCACCTACCAGCCGATAGCCGAGATGCGCATGAAACTCCGCACTGTTTTTTGTGAGATGATCATCTGCTTCGCGCGGATAGGCAATGCATGCATTAAGATTCAATATATGCATTGCCCGAAGCACCTTCTCCAGCACATCATATAAGCCTCTGCCGACACCACTGTGCTGTACATTCCGATCCACATAAATAGAGGTTTCCACTGCCCAGTCGTACGCCGCGCGTTCATGAAACGGGCCGACATAGGCATATCCCAGAATCTTACCATCCTGCTCCGCCACAATATACGGATACCTTTCCAGCGTATGCCGGATCCGCTCTGTAAATTCCTCTAAAGACGGAACCTCGTATTCAAATGTAATCGCCGTATCCCGGACATAGGGCGCATAAATTTCCAAAAGCCTCCCGGCATCCGCGAGCTCCGCCGTCCGGAATGTAAGATCTCTGCTGATATGGTTCATTTTCATCCTTTCCGGTGACGCCGGGCAAGTTACATTCGCAGGAGCAGCTCCCTGGAGATCACCTCGCCGTGCTCAAGATACAGACGCGGCACCCGCTTGCTGACAGCGCAGACAAGCTCATACGGGATTGTCCCGGCAAGCTCCGCAAGCGTTTCCACCGGCTGATGCTCACCGAAAATTTCAATTTCGCTTCCGACATCCACACCAGGCTTTCCCGTGAGATCAATCATGCACATGTCCATGCAGATCTTCCCTCTCTGCGGTGCCGGTCCTTCCTTTGTGATGAGACTGCAGCGATTGGACAGCACACGGAAAAATCCATCCGCGTAGCCATACGGCACCACGCCGATCCGCTCGGTCTCTTTGGTCGTGTAAATGCCGCCGTAGCTGATTTTTGTCCCCTTGGGATAGATCTTGATGGTGCTGACTGTCGTTTTTAATGCCATGAGCGGCTTAAGTCCAAGCTGTTTTGCAAAGTCACCATAGCCGTAAAGCAGAAGCCCCGGACGTACCATGTCAAGATAGGTCTCTGGGAAGCGCACTGTGGCACCGGTATTGGCACAGTGACGGATGCGGAACGTATGCCCCCATTTTTTCTCGGCAGCCTCAATCACACTTGTAAAAAGGCGGAACTGATGCTTCGTATAAATGTCCTGCTCTTTGCCCGGTTCATCCGCCACGGCAAAATGCGTGAAAATGCCTTCGGCATCCAGTCCCGGCAGACGACATGCCTCTACGATGCCATCCACACCATGCTCAAAGTAATCCCCGTCACAGATATATCCGAGACGGGACATGCCGGTATCCACCTTGATATGGACCTTAAGCCTGCCGCCGTATTTCACTGCTTCCTCGCTGTACTCATGCGCTTTGGCCTCGCAGGTGACAGCCTGTGTGATATTAAAGCAGATCAGACGATCCACCTGTTCCTTGGGTGTATGCCCTAAAATAAGAATCGGCATCGTAATGCCATTAAATCGTAATTCCATCGCTTCATCAATACTGGAAACCGCAAGATAATCCGCGCCCAGACTCTGAAGCTTTGACGCAACCTGCACCGAGCCGTGTCCATACGCGTCAGCCTTGACCACGCCTAAAAATTTTACATCCTTACCAATATAGTCCCGGATCTTATGATAATTATAGCTGAGCGCATCCAGATTGATTTCCGCCCAGGTTCTCCTAAGTGTTGATTTCATATATCTCTTTCGTTTTGTCAGGGGAATGCTTCTTTGCCTGCATGCTCCCCTTCTCTCCTTTTATGATTAATTACGTCCCGGACAGGGCATGCAGCTATTGTAGCACGTTTTGAGCCAATGCGGTAGCATATCGCATTGCTTCATTTTGCTTGCTTTTTTACCGCTTTTACCAGTTCCCTCAGCTTTAAGAAATTCTCAAGCAGAATTACCACAGCACAAAAAACGACTGATTCTATCCGTTTCACCGGAAAGAACCAGCCGTCTCTTTTCTACTTATTTCTTTTTACGTTTTTGCAGGCAATATGCCAGAAGTGCAGCAGCAGATCCGAGCATCAGGAAGAAATATCTCCATATTGCGGACGGATCTCCGGTCAGGATTTTGTCTCTGGAGAGTTTCTTTTTCCTTGCAGAGCCCTCCTGATTCGATTCTCCTTTCTGTTCGTTCTGTATATCCTGCTCTTTGGCCTCTGTCCCGGAAATTGCAGACTCTGCTGTTTCAGATGCAGCCTGTTCCGGTGAGATTTCCATACCAGGACCGGTTGTAGAATCACTACCGCCGATCATCTGGTTAATAAACGGAACCGACCTCAATCCTCCAACGATTCCCCTGCTGGAGCCGCCTCCAGAGCTTCCACCGGAGGTATGCGTGTCGGAATTGACCGCCGCCTGTTTCTTAAATGGAATACCAACGTCTATCGGCATCGCGAGGTATCCGCCCTCTGCTTCATTTATATGAATCTTCACTGAGCTAACCTCCTGCCGTTTTGTCCTCGACAAAACATACACTGTGCCACTGACATGGATACCATCAGGCTCTGTGGAAGCAGACGGTGTTATGGCAAGCTGCATCGCCAGCGGCCGCGCCTTAAGCATGTGGTAAAAACTGTTCATGTGAAGCATTGTCTTGCCACTCTTCTGCGTCCCGGCCCCAATCTTAAGGACAGCATCAAATGTATACTGATCCTCTGTCTGTTTCTTAAGCTTCAGCTTTACCGCAGAGTGATTTTCACTGACGCTGCCGGAAAGTTGTCCGGCCTGTCCGATCGCAAGATGATCGAGATCAATAACATACCCGTCCTCCGCTGTGCCGTACACTACCGTTTGTTTATAGCGCCGGTGTCTGTCCTTCTCCGGAACACCATCCGAACCCGGATTGTCTGTTCCATTCTCGACTCGTACCAGTCCTCCTACATCACCCTCCGTCGTATTCTCAACTGCCAGTGTCGGTACAAAACGGACCTTGGCCTCACTGCTGTACGGAAGTCCATCCGTCTGAGCGCTAAGCTTCAGTCTGATCTCATCTCCCTGATCTTTCCAAATCTCAAAATCCGGATATCTTGCACGCAATGCATCATAGCATGCGTCCGTCTTTTCCTTCGGGTTGCCGTCCTGATCCAGATAGTCTGCTACGTCTATCGTTTCGATCCGGCTGCTATCCGCAGAGTAGTTACGGTACAGAATACGGAAGGAGTCACTGTTATCCCAGTTTTTTTCCGGCTTCCATGACACAAGCAGGCTGTTAGCTTCCCAGTCGGTCGCGGAATCTGTGTCCATCTCAATGCCCTCTCCAGACGGCTTCTCTGCATCCTTCGGGACCAGTACACTGACCAGCCCTCCACGGGTTACTACAGCACCAGACATATCCTCAAGCTCAGGTGTCGTATTGTCAATCTTTGTAAATACGACAGCCCGGTTCTCTACAGTAATGATGTCTCCCTTAAAGCTCTGATCCGTACGTCCTGTCGGCATCACATAGGCATCCTTGGAAATAATTACTCCGTTAGGATAATTGTAGCTTCTCGCATCATTCTTGATTTCCTCATTTTCGGTGATGGTTTCTTTTGTCACCTCCCCTTCTTCTGTCTGTACCACTTCCGCACCATTCTTACGATAGGTAGTCTGGTACTCCGTTTTATAGGTATCCGAATCAAGCGACCGGGCTCTCAGGATCTCCTTAACTCTATAATAGATTCCGGTCGGCAGATCAATTTCTGCTGCCTGACCGCCGGCGAGACAGATATATCCGTCACTATCTTCTGTATTCACAGTTTTGAGCTCCTCACCGCTATTCCTATCCTTTACGACATAAGGCCCATGATAGTCCCCAAGCTTTGTCTCAACTCCGTTTGGTTTGTCCTCCGTCGGTATCATCGCATAGAGCTCCACCTCCATGTTAAAAAGCTCCTTCTGCGGACCGCTGACATTAAGTTTCTCGATCCGCAGTTTTCCGCTATTTGTAAAGGTTGTCTTCAGTGTGTTTGTCAGAGTCAGGTTCAGTACTCCTGCCTGACTCTCATCCCTGCTGAGTTCTGTGCTATAGTAAATGCCCTGATCATTATCATAAAGATAATTCGGAATCAGCCCGTTTTCCGACAACGTATAGATGTTTTTTAACGCGGTATAGTTTCCATCCGCCTCCTTTATGATATCGTAGCGGGGCAGATGCTGCCACTGGGATGGGCCTGGATCCTTCCAGCCATCTTCCGACCGGAGCATCACCGGATCTCCGACCGGTACAGATTGCGCATCTCCCTCGTGCTTCTTATATAGCTGCACTTCGATGGATCTTGGGCGAACACTTTCCTCAAAAGCTTTTTTCATGGAATCCTCGGAAAAGTTCTCCGCAAATTTCTTCTGTACATGGACATCAACATACCTCTCAGAATCATCATACATCACGATTGTATTGTTGTTTCCGTTTACGACATAGCCGTGCTGCCGCAAATGCTCATTTTCCGGTAGATCCGAAATCCGTCCATAGGTATCCACGCCAAACCAGATATCATCCGTTTTAAGATAATCCTTTGGCGCTTCAATTTCCCGGATATGGTAGAGCTTCATGTTGTTCCGACCTGTACCTCCCGGAAGTCCAAAGATCTCAAAACTTCCATCTGGATTGTCAATTTGGAAGGTTTCTGCCATCTCTGCATCCGCTGAACTTGTCCTGTAAAATGGAACAACCTTGTCATTTTCATCCAGGATCCTGAACTTTCCGCCTGTCAGAGGTTTGACAGATGCGTTGCCGGACGAAATCTCACTCGAGCTGGCTACAGAATACCCCATCTTTGTAAATGTAATATGGTTGATTCCATTGACAACCGGCTGTGCCAGTGTGACGATCGTGCCGGCATTTTCACGATCAATTTCAAATCGGTATTCATTTGCCGTCTCTCCCGTCTTAAGATGATATCCGGTCGCAGCCTCCGTCTCCATAAGAACATACTTACCCCACGGAAGTTTCTCGATCTTCAGGATTCCGTCATTCACGGAAGCTGTGGGCTCCGCCAACCTTGTATCCTTATCCATAAGCTTCAGCTCGACCTGCTCTAAATCAGCTGGATTCTGCTTCTTCACAATAAGCTCCGCCCATGTTTCATAGCGATAGCTCTTGCCGGTCAGGAACTCAAGTATACTATCCTTAAAATCCACAAAAAAATTCTTTGTATCACTCTGATCCCGGAACAAAACGAAGTGCGTATCATTCAGGGCCTTGTTCGGTTTATCGGACGAATGCTTCTCAAGCGAAATCGTTCCGGTAAGACGCAGATTATCCATCTCCCCAAGAGCTTTCATCTTATCTCCGGAAACACCGCCGGAAGCAAAATCCTCATTTCCGATCTCAAACTCACGGATGAGTGTTTCCGGAGGTACAGCTTCCGCTGTATTACTAAGCTGATAGCCCTGATTTTTTGTTTCAATGAAACGATATTGGCCCTTTTCTGTAATTTCTACATAATTCAGGTCATCGCCCATCTTATGTACATATCCCTTATCATCAGATACATATTCCGCAGTATCTGTTCCACTGACAGAGATCCAGTTCTCTCCTTTCTTTTTCTGCAATGTAAATTCTGCTCCGGCAAGCGGTGTCTTCTGCCAATTCTCTGTTGCTCCGTTGTATTCATACCTTCCGGAATCAAACTTTTTAAGCTGGACTCTCGCGAGGAAACGCTGATTCTCAAGTTCTCCGATCTGATCCTCGAGCGTCATCCGAGCAGTATCATGCTCTGTATTATCCAGCATATTTCTAATGAATTTTTTGTTTCCGAGATAGCTGCCAAAATCCTCGGGACGTATCGAAAATTCCATAAGCTTATCTTCAAAATATACGTCATCAGGTACAGCGATCTCATGGAACAGATACTCACCCTCCGGAAGCTGTATCCACGCATTGCTATCCGCACTTCCGGATGCGGTCTTTGGTCGAAGCAGCCCGTCTTTATCCGTGATGCCATAGACCACCGAGGTCTGATGCATCTCACTTGGACTTGCAGTCTGCCCCTTCCGATAGATCTCTATCTCCACTCCGGCGATTGGAGTACTGTCCCCGGACCTAAGCTTACGAAGGCTGACCGGTATCATAATCTGCCGATTGAGAATTCGTATTCCCTCTGTAGTGAGCAGGGCATTTTGCTGAGTAGTTTCTCTATTAAAAAGTTTCGCGTCTGCACGTTCCGTGTTAATGCTGTTTCCGTCCTTATCACAGAATACGATTCCGGAATCCCGTGCTTCATACTCCCCCGCGTCAACGCCGACGAGTTTAAAGTAAAGATCTTCCGCCGCATAGTAGCCCGCTGGACGCTTCTCCTCTCTAAGGCGATAGATCACGCCCTCCTCAAGTCCTGAAACAGTTATCGCCGGTTCTTGCTCGTCCCAATGGAACAGATCCTCGGAAACCGATAGAAATTCACTATCCCCCTTTCCTTTTTTACTAAGTGTAATCTCTGAACCGGGAAGCAGCTTTTCTTCCGCGTCTGTCTTTTCTACGGTAAATCTCGTCAACTTGTTTTCTACCGTAATCGTAGGATCTTGATCTGGAGAAATCTTTGTATCTTCGCTGGTATCCTCTCTACTTCCACTGGTGAAGTGAATCATCTTATTTCTTCGGCCAGTTACCTGAATATTTCCATCCTTAGCGACGGTGATGTACGCTAGGTTCCCTGTCATCCGCGCGTAGCCGGCAGGAGCGGTGATCTCCTCCATCTGATACTGATGTCCGGGGATCAGTGCACCGGCCAGAGATATCTTCCCATCCTTTCCCGTCGTAAACTGCATCGATGCTTCCGTACTGCCGCTTCTCTCACCGCTCTCCGTAAGAGTATCCGTATAGAAATGATATTTCGCTCCTCTTGTCTCATCTGTCAGCTTAAATACTCCTCCAGGAAGTATAGCTTCTCCGGCTTGCTTCTGAATCGTAAGCTGTACCTGCTTATTTACAATCAGAATTTCGGAGTTCACCTCTGGTATCTCACAGTAAACATCCGTTCCCGCAATTTTGGTGTTCTCCGTCTTTTCTGTTTCCGACGAATCACTGCCGGAGACCTTAACATTATACTCCGGATAATACTCCGGATCCTCTGCCAGCCGCTCCTTCACAAAATAGTGAATCGGCTTTTGATCCTGATTATACTTCGGCAGATAGTCCACGGTCACGGAAGCTATTGTTCCCCCCGTACTAACCTTCAGTTCTTCTGTTGCTACCGGCTTCGCGTCAGTAGCTAGTTTCGCACTCTCTCCTTTCTCAAAATTACTTGCGTAGATATCCGCAAAGAACTTTCCTGTTCTGCCAGGCGGCAGTTCTTTCTTAACGGTAATCTGCGCATGCCTTTCATAGTGGTTGGTAATGGTGACGTAATTCATGCCGAACCCGTCATAGCTTACCGTATACGAATTAACGAGCTGTGTCTTATCGGTTATGTTAAAACCGTTTTCAAGTTCTGAGCTGCCCAGGTCGTCAATTTCAATCACAGCATATTTCACTGTCTTAGCCTCTCCATTCACAATGATGGAGTTTGGAAGATTCTTAAAGGTCCTCTTCCAAATGGTATTAACATCATTGCTGCCCGGATCCCGATCCTGATCAGAAAGACTCAGCGTACTATATGATGTATCCGCTCCGCTTCCCTTTAACCAGAACCATCCTTTGCTTTGATCGCCGCTGATCACAGCATTCTTTGCATTAACAATAGTATAATCATTGTCAGGCGTATCCAACGCATACAACAGCGCAAGATTGATGTTTTCAGGACGATGTTCCAGTTTTAAAGACTTTTCTCCCTGATCCGATTCCCACTTTTTCACTACCGTCAATGTCTTATCAGATGTCAGCTGATTCTTAATCGTAACGATTTTTGTATCTGCATTCACAACCTGTACAAAACCTGACTGAGTAATCTCATAGTTTCCCAAATGGCATTTGCTGTCCTTAGTTTCGGTATTATTTGCAAGAATATTGTCAAGAAGCTGCTTTGTCTTTTCCGAAATTTCTGTCGATGTCGCTTTAATATTGTTTCCGTTATAGCTCACCCAGTCATACTGCCCTTTGGATCCGTTCTTTTCGATGGCCACCTCCAATGCCACATAGCTGTACGGAACACCATTTTTGTTATGGCTGGGAAGCTGCTGATAATCCGTACTGTACTTCGCATGCCTTCCGATATCCTGTGTGGAGGAAATCGCCTTAGTGCCATACGTCGCCGAATTTTTATCGTTATCCGTCTCTGTATCAGTGACCAGCTCCCAATCTGACCCCGTAGATGCATCTACGGTAGTAGAAGCGCTGGAGTCATTTGCAACACTCGCCTTCCGGAACAGCTGCACCAGAACAGAGTTCTCTCTCACTTTATAGACATTGATGCTATCTAACCAGTTTTTCTCAATACGAATCGTACCGTCTATGGTGTTTTCCAGATCAGAATCCAAGCTCAGAGTTCCATTATCCTGCAGTGTAAGTGCTGATTTCTCCACAGATCCTCGTGTGATTCTGTAGTTTCTCTCCGTACGATTTGGTTTCTCCTGTGTGTCCTCACTGTAGGACTCCGTTACTCTATAGGTAAAGGGCTGTCCGTTCGGTGCGTATCGCGGGAAGCTGACACCCGATACCGGCTCGATCGTAAACGTCCATCTGTCGTTATCCGGATCTGGCTTCGTCCAGCGTACCGTGATCTCTTCCGGCTTATACTGATAGGAGCTATAGACCGAAGGAGTAGAAGAAGTCGCAGTATCCGCAAATGGGTTATCCACCCCGGACTGCGCTCTGGCTGTCCTCGTCAGTGTCAGGATCATATCTGAGACCTTACCATCCGTTTCGATTTCTGGTCTGAGCTCTTTCTGTCCGGCATCATTCCAGTTTTTCGTTCCGGTAATACTCAAAATCGTAGAATCATTTTTATATGTATTTGTAAGGCGGATTTCCTTTATATTTTTCTGCTGTGCGTCACTTGTACCTTCCTTCGACATATCTACACTGCCATCAATTCCGACATTGCTGATGATATACGGCTGATACGTCTTGTTTCCGTCTGAAAAAATCTTCAACGCCTTAAATCCGTCTCCGCTAGTTGACGGAGTATAGGATGGCGCAAAGCTCAGATCCTCGCAGACAAAATATACATACTGTTTTCCATTGGACGCATACATCGGGAGCAAACTGTCATCCGTTCCCTCGCCCCAGGATGTGATGGTATCTGTTCCTTTTGGGTTATTTGTACCATCGTCTTTTTTCAGCTTGTAACTGATGATCTTTTCCGCAACCTGATAAACGCCTCCCTTTTCTCTTGCGGTATCTGCATCGGCGCAGATCTCAGGCATCTGCTCCTCCCCATCAGTTCCATCTGCTTTTGTAAGCTCTGGGAAGCCATCAGTCTTAATATCGTTTTCATTATACTCACCACGATACAGCACAAATCTTGCCCGCGGAACTGTCGTAAAGTTCTCAGGGAAAGTGACATTGTCCCAGGACTTCGTGACGGTAATCTTTCTCGCATTGGTGGTACCGACATGATAGGTATTGGTCAGATTGAAGTCTGCAATGCCCGAACTCATGACATAGTCCTTCATCTCCGTCTGGTCATCCATAAGGATCTGCTCCTTAAGCTTATAGTTGTACCGGTATCCCCTGGAGTCATACTTAGAGAAAGACAAAAGCCCAGTAGACGCATCAGAAACGTCTTCTTCCATTCCGTCCATATGTGTCTTTGCCGATCTATCAAAGCGATAGCTTTCTCTGTCATCCGCAAGAGTCGTATAACCGAGATATGTTCCGGACACATCGGAGCTCCCCTGCGTTTCATCCTTTGGAATCTCACTCATCGTCGCGCGATACAGCTTGATTCTGGCCTCCGGCTTTTGGTCCTGACTATTATCCATGTTAACCCACTGTTTCATGCCGTAGATCTTGATATAATCATTAATATTGTTGACAATCGCAATCGTGGGCTGTCCATTCAGATCAAGATAGCCGTCTGTTTCCGCAACGTCAGCTGCTTTTCCGCTAAGATCATAGCTGCTGTAATACTCCGGATCCTGATACTCCTTCCGCTTATTGACCAGCGTGGCGGTACATGCATATTCACATACCTTTCCCTGCGCATTGTACTTCGGAAGTCCGTCGATCGACAGTTCCATCTTCTGATAATACTTCGGATTTGTACCGGCCTTTTCCTGAGAGTCCTGAAGCTTCCAGTCATACTGGCTATCCTCCAAAAGCTCATATTTATATGTGTTATTGGCTGCATCAAAGATCTTTCTGTATATGTTAAAGGAAACATCCGGCCGGATGTTCTTTGTCGCTGCATCGTTCCAGATCACCGGAACCAGATAATGCAGCATGCCTCCCGTCATCGTATTCTGAAGCGTCAGATTATGAATCTCTGTAAAATGACTTCCGGAAATAGTGCTTACGACGGTTGATTCCTGATCCTCTCTCATGTAGAAGCCGTTCACCGCATTTGTTTTATGGGTCGGGATCTCAATATAATCATGCACTCCCGGTACATATTCCTTTACCGTATATGTTGCGCGCGGATCAGCGTCTGGTATTTCAAACTGAATCGCCGCAGTATTTTGATTATCACTCTCCTTTGTTCCCTCAGCGTTTTCCGTTAAAACCTGAGCTTTTACGCTCTGCAGATCTATCAGACTGCGATCTTTCCAGTAAAAGACTACAGTTCCAATACTTTGACTCTTTCCATCGACATTTTGAAACAATTCAAGCTTGAACTGATCCTCGCTTCTGTCTTCTTTATCATCTCTCCAGATCGTACGTACATTAACTTTTACTGTACTGCTGAAACTGTTTGTAATTTGGGCGTAGAGCTCGCTTACGCCGTCGTCTTCTGATGGTGTAAATAAACCATCGTCTTTTCCACGTATCTCAGAGTGATATCCCGGCAATAACGCGGCTCCATTTCCATCGACTTTGGAAGCGATCTCTGTTTCGGCGGCCCACTGCTGATGATCTAAAGTGTCATTGTGCTGGTCCCCTACGTTTGACTCGATAACAGCGAGCGCGAAGCCTGACGGGATTTCCCCGGACTTTTCAGCATTTTTAAAGGCCTCTCTATCCTTATCACTAAGCCCGGAATCGGAATCCCCACCTGTGAGAATCGCATTAAAAATCTCCTCATAAGAAATCCATTTCTTACAGCTCCAGTTATTACTATCCTCCAGGACGATTTCAAATGGCTTAGAACCGTTGGACTCATAAGCCGCAAGATCCTTAACAATTGGATACGTATTAGCAGACGCGGTGGCAGTCCCCTGGTCGGATGCCCCGGAAGCGCCTGTTGCAGCATTCCGCAGCAACACAACATGCAGTGTTACCGGCTGGATATACTCAGATTTCAGTCCGACGTTCCAGTCCTTCTTTAACTCAAACCACTTTCCGCTGCCCCCGGTACTCTTACTGTTTTCTACTGTGCAGCTGACGCTGTCCCTCTGATCAGCACTTGTACCAAATTGTCTGCCGGAAGAATAGTAAACATTGGAACCGCTGAGATTTTCTTCCGTCATATCATAGCTGATATAAGCGCCCTCAACATCATATTCCGGAACAATCCAGGTCGGAAGCTTCCATGTCGTACTGTTTCCTGTCCTTTTGGGAAGCCAGACCACAAAGCTTGTCTGCCAGTTACCGCTTTCCGTCTTTTTCCAGATGACAGTTTCGCCACTCACGAGAGACATCTCATCTAACTTAAGTACCGGCTCTGTTTCCGTTCCACTATAGTCTACAAGTTCTATCCGATACTTTGCCTGTTGATCACTGTTCTGTGTGCTCTTATTATCGCTCTGCCCCGTCTCACTGCTGCTTTCCCCGCCCGTGTTTTCATCCGCATCTTCAGGCGTAAGCTTAATATCGTATGCTTTGCTGACACCACTGCTTGTCTCTTTGTTAATCTCAAGCGTTATGCCCGGGAGCAGTTCCGGCCACGGTGTGGTCTGCGTATCACTCCAGATCTTTGTAATATGCAGCTCCTGTTCCGCTTCCAGTGTGTTTTTTATGCGGACTCTGGCGGAGTCTGTCGTATTCTCCGTATTTTCAGTGACAGACCAGCTTTCCTGCTGAACCCGGTAATTACGATCTCCGATGCTAAAGTAATGATCCACCGGCGTCGCATTTCCGACCTTAAGCTCCTTTGCGCGGAACTCCAGTGCTTTTCCCGTTTCGGAGTATACATTCACAAGCTCCTTCAACGTCTGTTCTCTGGTCGGACACAAAGTTGAAAATCCGGATAACGTAATCGGGGACAATACATCCGTCCAGCCCTGCTCGTCCTCCGTCTGAGACTGATTTCCCGATGTTTCCGCCTTTACCCGGCTCTGAAGCTGCAGGGTAACATCCTGTCCTGCATATTTTGCAGACGCCTTGGACAGCCAGTCCTTCTCCAGCGTAAACGGTATCTTGCGCTCGATCACATTGCGAATGATTTCACCGTCATATGCGCCGCTCGGGCGAGAGGACACAGAAGCAGACTCCGTGCCTTTTTCCTCTGACTCATCTTCATCTTCCTTTTCTCCCTCTTTGGAAACATAGCTTCTGTGAAAGCTGCTGTCTGTGGGGAGCAGCTCTTTTACAAAATAGGTATACGGATATCCTTTTTCATCAAACTCCGGTAAACTCGGAGAATGTCCAGTCCCGGTAAAATCCGCATCCGTGAGCGTCATCTCATAACCACTGAGTCCATCCTTTGTGATTTCGGAAGGCGAGGCTTTATTGATCTTTATACTGTACTGCTTTCCATTTGCATCAATCGCTGCCGCAGGCTTTGTGGTTTCTTTTCCTGCATAGCGGTAAAGAAAGAGTTCGATTCCATCCGTAAGATCCTTTTTAAATTTCTCTGCCGCGTACAAATCCGTTTGATCAAAAAGCCACTGTACTGTCGTCGTGAAGTTATTTTGGCTTTTAAGTGTTGCTTCGATGCTGCCACCATCTCCCAAAACGGAGATATTGGAGCTCTTGATTCCATTGTTATAGGCAATGTCATAATAACTACTGAAAGCATCGCCCTCTGCGCCGATCAAAATCTTATCTGTTTTCAGCCTTGCCACATAACTCAGTTTCTTTCCAGTGGCATCAAAAGCCGGTAATCCAGATCCCGAAATAATATACGAGTCCTTGTTGTTATCCGCATTTTCCAAAGAGATCGTATAGTCTTTGCCCTTGATTGCCGTACTCTCCGTAAATCGTGCGGCTTCCGACGGCCAGATATACATATTTCCATCTAAATCGTCAGAGCTCAGGCGATGCGTTGTGTCTTCTCCGTCATACCAGTTAATATCAAAATGGAACTGACTTTGGATAATATTTACCGCCTCTGACACAATCTTATACTTGTCAAGTGATGCATGCTTTCCGCTCTCGATGACATAGCAGTTATTATCCGCTTCACAGTTGACATTATAAGCACGTTTGTTGCCGGTACTATTTGGTACGGTTTCTTTAATAAAGTAGACAGTATCCTTATCCGCCTTCAGGTTTTTAAATGTATAAGTCCATGTATTTTTACTCTTTTTGATGTCTGGCTCCGTCTGTAATGCATCCACCGCAATAATTTCCGCACCATCACTTTGATACAATGTAATTTCCGGCGCGTAATTATCTCTGTCCTCATCTGTCAGATCGTCATACCACTTGATTGTGAAACTGACATCACGGAAAGCCCCAGGTTGACAATTAAAAGTGATTTCCGATGTTGCTTTCCATTTTGCTTCATTTTGAACACGTTTAAAGATAACTTGTTTGCTAGATGAATCCCGAACATAATATCCATCTGTAAACGCACTATTGTCCTCATTTAATGAGATATGATAAAAATCGCTCTTTGTCGTCAGTCTGTCTTCACCAAGATCCGCACTGTCGCTTCCTTCCTTTATATATACAGGAATTTGTATCTGATACGATTCACCATTGGTAGTCGCAATACTATCTAACAGATTGCATTCCTCTGTAATGTCCTGAGTGCCGCCGGTGGCTTTCGTTCCTCCGGTGATGGTAAAAAGATTTGCAAGGTTCCCGCTGTCCGGACGATGGCTTTGCAGAGACGCCTTATCCTTGTCGTTATAATTGATATTTACCGTTACCGTAATATACTCCGACTCGCCATTGTCGTTTATATAGGGAACGTAGTTTGTACCTTCCGTTGTTCCGTTTGCTGTCAGCGTCGTTAAGGTTTGCGTAACAGCATCCAGGCCTTTTTTCAGGAGATTTGCAAGCGTCTCCTCTGATGCAGTTGTCTCCTCTAGTGCATTTGTTTCCGTCGATGCATCTGAACCTTTGGTAAGACCATCCGCAGTCTCACTCTGTCCCTGCTCTGACTTTGTATCGGCAGCTGCATTCGCGCTCTCCTCCTCATCGGAAGCATGCTCCTGTGTTTCCGAGGGCGCACTCCCTTCTGTCACATCACTGTTTTTATCTTCCGTTTTTTTATCTTCATCGGATTCACTATCTTTTTCCTCGTCATCAGATTCCGCCGGATCTTTTCCATCTTCCTTTTCGTCCGCTTCTTCCTCTTGTCCGGCTTTTTCCGACTCGTCATCCCCTTCCGTGACGATTGCTGACTCTGCATCCTTACCATCGGCAGATTCCGAAACGCTCAAAGAAGCATCAGCGTTTTCTGATGCTTCTGCTGCATTCTCATCTTGTTGTTTCAAATCCTGGCTTGTGTTCTGACCGCTTTCCGAGGTCAGTGTACCCGTCTGCTCCGTCTCTGCCGCATAGACTGTCGGTACCGAAGCCTTGGAGAATCCTATATTTCCGGTCAGCATCGTACTAACCAATAGTATTGAAATCCATTTCTTCCACCGATTCTTGAACCGATCTCCACTTAAGCGATGCTCCCTCTCGTCACGTCTCTCCATACTCTCTATCCCCATTTAAACATATTTAATGATTTAAAAATGGCAGAAAGCACTTGTATACAAGTTGGTCCATCAGCCAGCTTGTAAGTGCATCTGCCACAAATAAGATATCGTATTAAGTAGTCTATCTATCCTGTTAGTGCTTGTCAATCAATCTTCTCGGGATCGATTTTCATCATACGGTAACCGACACCGATATGTGTCTGGATATACTGCGGAGAGTCTGCATTCGGCTCAAGCTTCCTGCGAAGCGCCGCCATATATACTCTGAGAGACGCCACGTCATTATCCCAGCTGCGCCCCCAGATGTGCTGTGTGATATAGGTATGCGTCAATACCTTGCCCAGATTTTTGGACAGAAGGCAGAGCAGCTTATATTCAATCGGCGTGAGATGCAGCTCCTCGCCGTTCAGCCAGGCACAGCCGCTCGCATAATCCACCTTAAGCTGACCATTAATAAAAACAGAGCTCATGGTCATGGCTTCCGCTGACATATAGGACAGCCTCCGCTGTGTAACTCTCAGCCTTGCCAAAAGCTCCTCTACAGAAAAAGGCTTTGTCAGATAATCATCCGCTCCGGCATCCAGCGCCGCGATCTTATCCTCATCCTCCGTCCGCGCACTGATTACGATGATCGGCAGATTGGACCAGCTACGGATCCTGCGGATCACATCCACGCCATCCATATCCGGAAGTCCGAGATCCAGCAGCACAATCTCCGGATTATGCGAAGCCGTCTCCATGATTGCATTCTCACCATCCCCCGCTGTGAGGAAGCGGTACTCATTGGCTTTTAAAGTCGTTGTAATGAGGTTCCGTACCGACGGATCATCCTCCACAACAAGAATCAATGGTTTATTCACGTAACGTCACCTCCCCGGCCGGAAGCGTAAATGTAAAAACCGAGCCATGCGGCATATTGTCTTCTACCTTGATGGATCCACCATGCGCATTGACAATCGATTTACAAAGTGCAAGCCCCAGTCCAAGACTCCGGCGGCTGTCCGCAAGCTTCTGCTTCCCCGTGTAAAACATATCAAAAATCTGTATCTTCTGATCATCTGGAATCCCGGGACCATTATCCGTCACGGAAACATAGACCTCCTGTCCCTTTTTTGACGTATGAATCTCGATGACAGAACCCGGCTGTGTATATTTTATCGCATTATTTACAAGATTGATCAGTACCTGCACAATTAATCGTGCGTCAATCCGTACCAGGATTAAATCCTCCTCTGATGTCACCCGGATCGTATGCTCCTCGCGCTTTTTACTGACATGATGAAGTGCCTCCGTGATCACCTCATCCATCAGCTCCACCGATAATGACAGCTTTACTCTGCCATCCTCAATCCTTGTGATCGCCAGCAGATTTTCCACAAGATTAATGAGCCACTCCGAGTCCTCATAGATATCCCGAAATGCCTGCTTTCGTGAGGCATCATCCATCTTCTCATAATTACAAAGCAGATTGTCCGCATTTCCGGAGATCGAGGTGAGCGGTGTACGTAAATCATGTGAGATGGTGCGGAGGAGATTGGCACGCAGCTGCTCATTCTGCGCGAGGATCGCCGCTTCCTCCTTTTCTCTTGCATTGCGAATGTTTTCAATCGCAAGTGCACATTCACCGAGCATGGAGCGGAGGATGCTGTTTTCAAAAGGATCCAGTACCTGCTTATGGATTGCAATTCCAGCCACGCCATAGGCCTGCTGCGAAATCCGAATCGGAAAATACAGACAGGAAGCTTCCGGATACTGCGCAGTGCCAAGTCCCGCCTTATGACGGTTTTTAAAAACCCAGTTCGCAGCTTCCTTTTCCATTTCTGTATCCAGCGGCTGCAGCTTTGAGCCAGGCGTCCGGAAAATGGCAGGTTCCTCCAGCTTGTCCCCGTGCGCATCGCTTAGATAGATAACGACATCTCTCTCCAAAAGCTTCAGGATCTGCTCCGCCGTGGCTTTTACAATATATCCTTCATCGTGACCCTTTTGCAACAGCTGATTGGTTTCAAACAAGATCCTGGTCCTGTAATCCGCATGCGCTGCCTGCCGCGCATTATCCTTAAGCCGGGAAGCAAGCGAACCACTCAATATCGCCACCATAAACATGATCGGAAAAGTAACAAAATAATCCGGATCACTGAAATGAAATGTATACCGAGGCACTGTAAATAAAAAATTAAATACCAGAACACTGATGACCGATGCCACCACGCCGCAGTAAAAATCTGTCGTAAGGATTGAAATCATCAGGACTGCAAAGATATAGATCGACACCAGATTGGCATCAGAAAATCCCAGCCTGTAAAAAAGGACCCCAACAAGTGTCACTGCCAGCAGCACAAGAAATGTCACTATGACATCTTTCAGCAGGATGCGGGGCTTTTTTGCCGGAAGCATTCGCCTACGCTCGCTCCCCTGCTCTAAATTTCCATCCGGAATCACATGAACCTCTACTCGGGGCGCATCAAGGATCAGACGTTCGGTAAGCGTCGGCTTGCTGAAAATCCCCTTCCGCGTGGCATTGCTGCGTCCGATCACGATGATGCTGACCTCTGCGAGTCTTGCAAACTCTGCAATCTGAAATGGCACATCCTCCCCAAATACTACTTCAACATGCGCTCCCAGACGCTGCGCAAGCTGTTTGTTGTCCTCCAGACGCTTTTTGTCCTCTGTACACATCCCGGAAACTGTCGGCGTTTCTACAAAGAGTGCCGTAAAACGTCCATGGTACGCCTCAACCATACGTGCTGCGGTACGGATGATCCTTGGATTAGACGGAGAGGAAGACAGGCAGACCAGGATATGTTCCTCTGCGCGGCGATTTATATTTGCTGCATTGCTGCCCGCTGTGCTGTTATCCCTGGTTAGTCTGCCTACTGTATTACAGTTCACTTTATTCCAAGGCTTCTCCACCTGGTATTCCACCTCCGATTTCAATTTCTATCCTCAACCCGATGACTTTTTGCTGGGATTTAGCTTGCTGCCGATATAACTCTCAGAGCTCATATCGACTATAGATTCGAGTTTGTTATACAAAAAATCTGACTATTTTCCTATATATGGAAGCATTTCTGCAGATCCTTGTTTACTCCCAATACAAGCAGCGTTGTCCCTGCTTCAAGAATGCTATCCGACGACAAGGACATCTCCACCTTACCATCCTTTCGGATTCCGATGATCGTAAGATTATATTTTTTACGGATATCAATCTCTCCGATGGATCTGCCCGCCCAGGTATCCGGTACAAGAATCTCCAGCATCACATGGTCCGCATCCAGCTCCATATAGTCGCGGATTCCATCTGAGCTATAGCGGATCGCCGTCCATTTGGCAAGCTGCTTCTCCGGATAAACCACCTCATCCGCGCCGTTTCTTAAGAGAAATTTCTCCTGTACATCTCTTGCCGCGCGGGAAACAACAAACCCTGCGCCAAGCTCCTTAAGGAGAGACGTCGTCTCCAGCGAGCTTTGGAAGTCATTGCCGATCGCTACAATGCAGACATCAAAATTACGCACTCCCAGTGAACGCAGGAAATCTTCATTGGTGCTGTCTCCGACTCTGCCGCAGGTCACAAAAGGCATTACAGGGTTAAGCCTCTCCTCCGACTTGTCCACCGCCATCACCTGCTGTCCCAGCCGGTTAAGCTGCATTGCAATATGCTTTCCAAAACGTCCCATGCCAATCAATAGTATAGATTTCATATATAACTCCTTTTATTTTACACTTCTTTTATCCAACCGTCACTCTCTCAGGTGGAAATTGCTGTGCGAATGTCTTTGTCCCTGGCAGTGCCGCATATACGAGCGTCAGACCTCCGACACGTCCGCAGAACATAAGTAAAATCAGAATCAGTCTGGATACCGATCCGATTTTCTGCGTGAGCCCCAGCGTAAGCCCCACCGTGCCCACGGCAGATGCCGCTTCAAAAAGACACGGCAGCATCGGAAGTCCCTCAATCACACTGATGAGAAGACCGCCTGTAAAAAACAATACAAGGTACATAAGAAGTATCGTTGCTGCGGATTTCACCGCGTCCGCCTCCATTCGCCGTCCAAAACAGTGCGGGTCGCCCTTCTGCCGGAAGGTGGACGCCGCTGTCGCCCAAAGCACTGCAGCGGTCGTGGTTTTCATACCACCTGCCGTAGATCCCGGACTTCCTCCGATCAGCATGAGTACAATGATAATGCTGATGCCGCTCTCCCGCATGAGCCCAAGGTCTACCGTGTTAAAGCCTGCGGTTCTTGGCGTCACCGACTGAAACAAGGATACCAGTATCCGCTTTCCAAGAGGCAGATCCGGAAATTCAAAAATAAAAAAGGCAATCGCCGGGAATATCAGCAGGATCGCTGTCGTGATGAGGATCAGTTTACTCTGGAGCCGAAGCTTCTGGAAATGAAGCCCGTTTTGCCGGAGATCTGCCCAGGTCAGAAATCCGATGCCGCCGACGATGATGAGCAGCATAATCATTACATTAATAACCGGATTGGATGCATAACTCACAAGCGAGGAATACGCGCCTCGCGATCCCATAAGATCAAACCCTGCATTGCAGAAGGCTGACACAGAGTGAAACATTGCCATCCAGATCCCCTTAAGCCCAAAGTCCCGGCAAAAAATTGGCAGCATGCACAGAGCGCCCCCGATCTCACAGACCGCGGTTGTCATAAGGATAAACCGGGTCAGCCGCACGATGCCTCCCACCTCCGGGGCCGCAATCGCCTCCTGCATGGTGGATCTGCCACTTAAGTTGATTCTGCGCCCGGATAGCATTGCAAATGCCGCTGCCACGGTAATCACGCCCATGCCTCCGGTCTGAATCAGCACAAGGATCACTGCCTGCCCAAGTGGTGACCAGTACGTTGCCGTATCATGTACCACAAGTCCGGTCACACATACAGCAGATGTCGATGTAAAAAGTGCATCCTGAAATGATGCGTGCCCGCCGGTTCGTACGCACCAGGGCAGCATCAGAAGCAGTGCACCTATAAGAATCACAGAGGCAAAGCCAATACTGATGATCTGAAAGGATGTCCATCTTTTTTTGGGATGTGCAAAAAAATCCATACAATACTCCTTTTCCTTCATTTCGTTAAAATCTTATACCATACAAAATAAAGAAGGTAAAAGAGTATCCGCGCTAATATTAAGATCGTATAAAGATCCGTTCCCGGTTTTCAGGCTCCAGGCTGCTGATTTCTGCTCTCTGCTCCCAAACTTCTATATGGTTTGTTATAACTGCGTCTTATATCAGGCTATTAATATTTCAATATTTACAAATTTAAATCCTACCTTTATAATATGAAAAACATTAAATCTTTTAAGAGCAGACATTTGTCCGTTGGATAAAGACAAATGTATTGCAGAATAGGAGGAGACATTATGAAAAAAAAGAGGTATACCGCATCACTCCTGGCTGTCCTGCTGGCAGCAGGACTTGTAACAGGTTGCGGGGCAGCATCGTCATCAACGGCTGATTCTACAACAGGCGCTGCCCAGGTGGGCACTTCCGCATCTGCTGCGGCTGATAGCGGAAGCAGTGATGGCAAGGTGATTACCATCGGCTTCTCCACCGCATGGGACTCTATGATGCCGTATAACTCTGCATCCGGAAGCATGTATAATGCGCTGATGCTGGATAAAATTTATGACCGTCTCGCATTTGCAGAGATCGGCGGCTCCTCCTTTAAGCCAAGAGCGGCTAAATCCTGGGAAGCAGCGGATGATAACCAGTCCATCGTTTTCCATCTGGATGAAAATGCCACCTGGTCCGATGGTCAGAAGGTGACCGCGGATGACTGGGTATATACCTTCCAGCTTATCACCGATCCCGCGTTCACCGGAACCTCCCGCGGCGATGCCAAATCGCTGGCCGGAACAGATGACAGTGGCGTACGCACCGGCGACAGCTTTGAAGGTGTCGAGAAGCTCGACGATTATACCATCAAGCTGCATCTCAAAAATCCATCCACACCGGAGGACTGGCTGATTTCTCACAATCGTCAGGTGTATGTGCTTCCGCAGCATGTATTAAAGGATATCCCTGTGGACTCGATCCTGACAAGTGATGTATGGAA
This sequence comes from Oribacterium sp. HCP28S3_H8, assembly GCF_052064775.1. Classification (NCBI taxonomy): domain Bacteria; kingdom Bacillati; phylum Bacillota; class Clostridia; order Lachnospirales; family Lachnospiraceae; genus Oribacterium; species Oribacterium sp. HCP28S3_H8. Next base: position 196,937 of record NZ_JBQHUZ010000003.1, read on the forward strand.
CAATCCTGTCGGTTCTGGTCCGATGAAGTTTGTATCTCAGGTTGCCGGTTCCGAAATGGTGCTTGCTCCAAGACCGGAGTATCAGCTCGGAAATACCAACGCTTCACAGGTGATCCTCAAGGTTGTAGACTCCACCAATGCTCTCAATTCTCTGATTTCCGGAGAGCTGGACTATAACGAAATTTCCAACCAGGTATCGGAAACCAACAAAGCGGTGGCTACCGGTGCAGGGCTTACCGTGACGACCTCTGATACACCAAACTTCTTCTTTGAGATGATCATCAATAACTCCAACGTATCGGATGCAAATCTTCGCAAGGCACTCTGGTACGCACTGGATGTGGATGCACTGATCAAGACCTATAACGGCGGCAACGGTACCTCAACCGACACCTATGTACTTCCGGACAGCCCATATTACAACAGTGATGTCAATGTTTCCTATGATCCCGACAAAGCCAAGGAGCTTATGCAGGAAGCCGGTTATGATGGCAAGACACTGACGCTTGCCTGCGGTTCCTCCAGAGAATCGCTTGCCTCTCTTATGAAACAGTACTGGGATGCAGTTGGACTCAATGTACAGATCCAGATCGTGGATGTAGCAACCATGTTCTCAGGACTGAAGGACGGTACTTATGATCTCGGTCTTTCCGGTCATACACCAACTTATGGAGTAACCTGGTTTGATGATGCAACATCACTGCATGTATTAAAGGGTGAAGGTAACTCCTCCTATTCCGTCACGGATCCGAAGCTGGGTGAATACTACAACGAGATCAACTCTACGTTTGACACCGATAAGCGGACCGAGCTGGTAAAGGAGTATCAGCAGTACCTGGCCGACACTGCGCCTTATGTTCCACTTTGGTTCTCCGATCTTAATTATATCGAGAGCAATGTACAGAATATTGATTATCTCGCATCCATGATGTGCAACGATAATATCTACGAGTGGCAGAAATAAAGCTGTTTCCTGCGGCAGGAAAGTGGAAGGTCCTCTTCCACTTTCTTTGTTTTATGAAACTAAGTACACTGAGGTGACCCATGAATCAAACAAAAATTCTGATCGTTCCGGAATACGAAACACAATCTGGAGGTACGGTGCTGGTGGCAGATCGTACTGTTTCCCATACACTTACGGAGCTAGGCGCACTGCCGATTTATGCACTGGACATCCGCACATATCAGGAGTATGCAGAGCTCAGCGATGGACTGCTCCTCCTGGACGGTACGCTCTTCCACCCCTTCCGCTATGGCGGCATTGTGGAGAGCTTCCAGGAGCTGGCCGGATACCGGAGGCTTAGGGATGACATAGAGTTTGCTCTCGCAGAGGAATTTCTGAAATGTAAAAAGCCGGTCTTTGGCATCGGACGAGGCGCTCTCGTGTTAAATACGGTGCTGGGCGGCATCCCGGAAAAGGAGCGTTCTCATGTAGCGGATCCCCATTTCACCTGCTTTACCCAGAACATTACCTTGCAGGCAAATGCTTCTCTCTATGAAATCCGCAGACTTGGTGATGGTCTCCATCCGACGTCCCTCTCCGGTGAACGGATCCTCTCCTATACGGACGATACAGGGCGCTTACAGGGACTCCTGTTCCGTCCGGATCAGGCAGAAGCAGGTGGTGCGGAAGCTTACAAATCTTTCTTAGCGGAATTAATCAAGGAGGCAAAGGACGTATGAGTAGTGATACTTTACAAAAAGCAAAAATTGCACTGGATGGCGGTGCGGCACTGACTGAATTTGGTACCGACGCCGTTGCCAGCAACCGAACCTACTCTGCAGCGATTGCCGCAGGCGGTGGTGTCCCCATGCTCATTACGGATCCCGCTGAAGCGGAAGCATTCGCGGCTTTCTGTGACGGACTGATACTCAGCGGTTCTTTTTCCTATAATCCATTTCCCGAGCGGAAAGCCGAGGTGGATCAGCATGAGTCCGTACGGAGAGTCGAGGAAACCGTGCCGATCATTGATGCCTTTGTAAAGCAGCAGAAACCGATCCTCGGCATCTGTCTCGGGATCCAGAGCTTAAATCTTTATTTTGGCGGTACGCTGAAGGATATGTTTAAGCTGACCGATGGGGTCGAACACATGCTGGATTTTCATCCCGTCCGCTGCTCGGAAAAGTCGTTTATGCGTCCATTGTTTGGCGAGGAGTTCCTCGTAAACTCCCGGCATAACCGTAAGATTGATCGTCTGGCGGAGGACCTGATTGCCACTGCCTGGTCGCCGGATGGCATCATTGAGGAGGTGATCCACCGGTCGCTTCCGGTTTACGCGGTGGAGTATCATCCGGAGCGGATGCGGGGCGATGACCGGGAGCCGCCATTCGGCCCTGACACAACTCCGCTGTTTCAATGGTTCTGCGACCTGTGCCGGGATCGTCGCAAACTTACCGTAGAGAAAGGTTTTCAGTCATGAATGTATCCAAGGGTGAAGTCCTTATTGAGGCTAAGGATCTGAAAAAATATTATCGTGTAAAAAAAGGACTTGGCAAAGTCGTCGTGAAGGCAGTGGATGGTGTAAATCTCAGCATCTACAAGGGAGAAGCGCTCGGTCTCGTCGGCGAATCCGGCTGCGGCAAGTCAACATTCGGCCGTGCATTGATCCGTCTCGATGATCCGACCGATGGAAGCATCCTGTATGACGGGCAAAATCTTATGACTCTGTCCCATAAGGAGATGAAAAAGTACCGTCAGGATCTCCAGATTATCTTCCAGGATCCGTCAGCGTCCCTCAATCCCCGGAAGACAATTTTTGATTCCGTGCGTCTCCCGCTCCGGGTGCATGCAGAGCTATCCGAGGCGGAACAGCTGAAGCGTACTGCGGAAATGCTGCGCTACGTGGAACTGCAGGAGGATAACTGGTATCGTTATCCGCATGAGCTCTCCGGCGGACAGAAACAGCGTGCCGTGATTGCGCGTGCCTTAATCGTGCATCCCAAATTCATTGTAGGCGACGAGCCGGTGTCTGCACTGGATGTTTCGATTCAGTCCCAGATCCTGAATCTTTTAAAACGGATTCTGCGAGATGAACAGCTTTCCCTTTTGTTCATCTCCCATAATCTGTCGGTTGTCCGTTTCCTTTGCGACCGGATTGCCGTCATGTATCTTGGCAGAATCCTGGAAATCGGCTCCAAGGAAGAAATTTTTGGTGACCCGGCGCATCCGTATACCAGAGCACTGATGAGCGCAATCCCGATTCCTGATGTACACGCACGCAAAAAACGTGTTGTGCTTTCCGGAGATGTGCCGAGTCCATCCGCACCACCAAGCGGCTGTCCCTTCCATACAAGATGTCCTTATGCAGTCGAGCAGTGCTCTGTCAAGGTACCAGAGCTCCACTGTATCGGAGGAACACATTTTGCTGCCTGTGACAGACTCACATCCATCCGGGAGGAAAATCATGGCTAAATATATTGTAAAGCGGCTGATCACCGCGATTCCGATCTTTTTTGGCATTACGATCATCATTTATACGATGCTGAACCTGGCACCCGGTTCTGCGCTTGACATGCTTGCATCCAGCGAAATGTCGGTTTCCTCCGAGGCGTATCAGCAGCTCAAGGCTCAGCTTGGCCTGGATCAGCCGCTCTGGGTCCGGTATCTCCTGTGGCTTAAGGATCTTGTCCACTTTAATTTCGGAACCTCTTACCGTACAAGTCAGTCTGTGGCGCTGATGGTTTCCCAGCGAATCGTACCGTCCGTGATCCTCTCCGGAACCGGCGTCATCATCGCGATCCTGCTGAGCCTTCCCATCGGTATCATGGCGGCCTATAAGCCCTACTCTAAATGGGATAATATTTCCTCATTTTTTGCGCTGATCGGCTCTACGCTTCCGGGATTTCTGCTGAGCCTCCTGCTGATCTATTTCTTTTCCATCAAGCTTAAGCTCCTGCCGACGCAGGGCATGCACAGCTCCGGAAATACCAGTCTCCCGGATCTCATCCGGCATCTGATCCTCCCTGCGCTGATCATCGCTATCGGCTCCATGGGAAACCTCATCAAGCAGACACGTTCCGCCTGCCTTGAGATGCTGGGTGAGGATTTTGTAAAAACCGCACGTTCCAAGGGAATCTCGGAGATGGCAGTCATGGTATTTCATGTATTCCGTACCGCACTGATCCCGATTTCCACCACGATCCTGCTCCAGATCCCACACATCATCGGCGGCACAACCATCGTCGAGCAGATATTCAGCTGGCCGGGACTTGGTTCCCTTATGATCAGCTCTATCAATAACCGTGACTATCCAGTTGTTATGTGTATCGCGACTCTGATTGCCGTTACCGTACTTGTTACCAACATCCTGATCGATATCATTCACGGACTGCTGGATCCGCGCATAAGCTACAGCTAAAAGGAGGAACGTATTATGCCAGACATAAAAACTAATCATAGTATGATACCGGAGAACTCCGCGCAAAGTAGTGCTGATACGGATGCACAGTATCAGCTCAGCCTGCATAAGAACCGTCGCGCGGTACTAAAGAAATTTCTGCATAATCCTCGCGCTGTCATCGGTCTTGTCATCATCCTGATTGATATCCTGATGGTGGTGCTGCTCCCGATCCTGATGCATACCGACCCGACAAACTCGGATCTCACAAGCGGCATGTATGCAGCCCCTTCGGCAAAACACCTGCTCGGCACGGACATTATCGGACGTGATCTTTTTGCAAGATTCCTCTCCGGCGGACGTGTTTCTCTCCTTGTGGGTCTCCTGTCTCCGCTGATCAGTCTCGCCATAGGACTTCCGCTCGGACTCATCGCCGGATTTTACCGTGGCAAGGCGGAAACCGTCATCATGCGGCTTGCAGACATCTTTATGTCCTTCCCCAGCATGATCCTGATCCTCTGCCTTGTCGCCGTTGTTGGTCCCTCCATTACCACCATCATCCTTGTAATCGGTGTCATGGGATGGACCCAGATCGCGCTGCTTGTACATGGAAATGTAGTCACCATCCGGAATATGGATTATATCCAGGCTGCCCGGGCTGCGGGATGTTCGGATTACTACATCATTTTCCATGAAATCATGCCCAATGCCATCAGCCCGGTGCTGGTACTGCTCTCCTTCCGTGTCGGCTCCGCGATCATTCAGGAATCCAGTCTCTCTTTCCTTGGCGTTGGTATCCGAGCGCCGCAGGCATCGTGGGGCAATATCATCAATGCGGCAACCGATATCTCCGTGCTGACACTGCGTCCATGGGTTTGGATGCCCTCCGGACTTATGATTATCCTGACGGTAGTTGCATTCAACTTTGTAGGTGAAGGGCTGAGAGACGCTCTGGATCCCAAGATGAAAAATGTAGGTTAAGTGAAGGGAGTATGCATATGGAAGCAAATACAACAAATGATACACTGCTCTCGGTGCGGAACCTGCAGGTGGATTTCCGTTCCGGTAAAAAAAGCTATGTCACCGCGGTAAGTCATGTGAGCTTTGATCTCCATGCGGGTGAAGTTCTGGGTATCGTCGGTGAATCCGGCTGTGGCAAGTCTGTCACTGCCAACAGCATCATGCGGCTTTTGCCTAAGGAAACGACATTCATCCGCAATGGAGAAATCTTATTTAAGGGAAATGACATTTTAAAGATGAATGACGCCGAGCTCCGCGATCTTCGTGGAAAGCATATCGGTATGATCTTCCAGGAGCCGATGTCCTCTCTCAATCCGGTCTACCGTATCGAGCAGCAGATGACAGAAATGCTCAAGGCACACCGACACTTAAGTCACGCAGAAGCCCATGAGGAATGTCTTAAAAACCTGGAAGCAGTCGGTATCCCGGATCCGGCGCGGGTACTCCAGCAGTATCCGCATCAGCTTTCCGGAGGTATGCGTCAGCGTATCATGATCGCTATGGTGCTTTCTGTCCGTCCTGAAATCATCATTGCTGATGAGCCTACCACTGCACTGGATGTAACGATTCAGGGACAGATTCTGGATTTGTTGATCCAGCTTCGTGAAAAATACGGAACCTCGATTATCATTATTACACATGATATGGGCGTAGTTGCGGAAATTGCCGACCGTGTCCTTATCATGTATGGTGGAAATGTCATGGAAACCGGCAGCGCAGCGCAGATTTTTGACCATCCGGCACATCCTTATACTAAGGGTCTACTGCGCTCAATCCCGCATCTTGATCGAGACGAGGATGTACTCTACACCATCAAAGGCACCGTCCCCGCGCTTAAGGACATGCCCAAGGGCTGCCACTTCTGTACCCGCTGCGAGTTCTGCCAGCCCGACTGCCTGGAAGCCCCGCCAAAGCTTCGCGGTACCAATGGTCATCTGGCTGCCTGCTACCACCTTGAGAAGCTGCCGGAGTAAAGGACCTACACGCTACACAAGGGTGGCTCATCCCCCAATCAAATTTTGATTTGCACGAAAAAAGACTGATAAGCTGCTGCTCGTTAATCCTGAGCTTCTGCTTATCAGTCTTTCCTTGTTTCTTTACTTTTGTTTCTTTATCTTTGTTTCTTTTTCCAGCTGATGAACCAACCGATCAGCAGTGCAATCGCTGCAATCGCTCCTACCGCATAAAGTCTCATCATGCTGATATCTCCGGTCTTAACCTGACGATTTGCACCCGCTACCTTGCTACGGTTTGCGCCTAAAACCCCGCCATCTTGAGAAGTTTCCGTCTGATGTGCGCGGTCTCTTTCGGCACCCAGTACTTCACCATCTGGTGTTGTTACATCATCCGAGTGCTCATTGCCAGATGAAGTCGTTGTTTCCGCCGCGGTTGTACTTACAGGTCTCGGCTTATCGTCATGATCATGATGCTCGTGGTGTGACGATGAAGAAGTTGTTGTCTCCGCTGGCGTTGTAGCTTCTACCGAAGAGGTCTCTGGTGTCGTTGGGGAAGTCTCCGGTGTTGCTGTGGAAGGCTCCGGTGTTGTTGTGGAAGCCTCCGTTGTTGTGGAAGCCTCTGTTGTTGTGGAAGCCTCCGTTGTTGTGGAAGCCTCTGTTGTTGTGGAAGCCTCTGTTGTTGTGGAAGCCTCCGTCGTTGTGGAAGCCTCTGTTGTTGTGGAAGCCTCTGTTGTTGTGGAAGCCTCTGTTGTTGTGGAAGCCTCCGTCGTTGTGGAAGCCTCTGTTGTTGTGGAAGCCTCTGTTGTTGTGGAAGCCTCCGTCGTTGTGGAAGCCTCCGTCGTTGTGGAAGCCTCTGTCGTTGTGGAAGCCTCTGTTGTTGTGTCCTCCGGTGTCGTTGGGGAAGTCGGTTTATCCCCAGGGACGCCATTTGTCACAAAAACACTTGCATCATGCTCATCCTTATGATGATCGGTCAAAGACGATTTATGATACTCAGATCCACTTCTAATTAATGTTTTTACAAATACTTGACCGCCGTAAACATTATTTTGTTTAAATGTTGCTTCCGGCGCAATGATGACACCATTTCCGGAATTATTTGTTATCGTTTTAGTATATGGTTTAACCGAAATGACTTCACCATTAGCATCTTTATTCACATGATCCAGAAAATTATAAATCACATGACTAGTACGATAATCATCAAAATTATCTCGTACTGCATCACCCGCAATATTTACTAGATCTATGATATAACCGTCTTTTTCCCATTGATATTTACTTTTATATTCCTGGTCTTCCGTATCAATATTAATGAGCAGATAATCTCCATCAGAAATAAAATCCGGATTATCTTGTAAGTTTATATTAGCTGCCTGAAGATCCTGACTAAGTCTTCCATTTTTTCCCTCAATATTTACGACATGTAAAGTAGCACCAGTGGCAGGATCCGTATAGGTTTTTAATCTAGCCGCTGACTCACTGATCGGGACGATTGTTTTTTTAAGCCAGTCAGAGACACTGACATGCTTTTGATCTATCAATGGGCTTTTTACAAGAGACTGAAATTCCTCACTGACGTTATTTATATCATTCTTGCCAGATAATAATGTACCATTTTTCGCCGTTACCTTGACCCAGTTTCCATTCTCAAGTTGTTTTCCATCAGGACCTACAAAGTAGTTTTCAAATCCACTTCCAAGATACGTTAACGCGCCAAAAAATCCCATTACATCACTTTTAATATCCTTTTCTTTTGGAAGATAATTTTTAATTACATCCTCAATTGAGCTTGCATCTACCGCACTTCCATTTGTAAGGAAAATTTTTCCGATATGATTATAGACCTCCGATCCGGCGATGGTATTTCCATCAATTTTGAAGCCATTTCCATCAGAAAATTCATACTTTACAGTATATCCATCCGACGTTTTATTCCCTGACTCAAGTCTGGGACGCTGATGTGTTGTTGGATCAACTTTAGAATCCAGTTCATAAACAAAAACAGGTCCTTTATCTAAAGCTTTCTTTAACTCTTCATACTCGCTTTTTGTCTGGATATCCTCAAACTCAAATGTTCCCTTGGCACTATTTGATTCTTCGTCAAATTCTGTTGGTATCTCAAAAGTATAAAATGGCTGTAGATCTTTAGGCTTAAATAAACCAAAGTAAAACGTACTGTCCTTATCTTTATCACCGCCTGTAACGGTCTTATTAACAATAATGTTTTTGATAACATTATGGCTATATAAGTTTTCAAACTTTAGGTATGAATCCTGACTATCAATATAGTAATTGTCTGTCGCAATATTACTTTCAATATGCTGATTATTTACCAGGTTTTCCGCAAAGATGCCAAAGTCTGTCGTAATACCGAACTGATCGACAAATTCATTTGGTGTCATAGAATTCGTGCCGTTCCAAGCATTATGCTGTCCTTGGTTGGAATCTATAAATGCAAACACTGAGAAACCATGTACCGTAAAGCTGGTCTGATCCTTATATCCTGTCTCCTTGTTGTTTCGGTCCGTATCCTCAGAAGTTTCCTCTACATCCTCATCCTCTGCTGATTCTACATCATCATTATCTTCAAGCTCAGCATCAGAAGCGTCAGAAGCATCTTCACTTACTTCCTCTTCCTCGTCTTTATCCGCGGCTTGAGCGGCGGTTTTGTCGATAGTTACATTCGCATCCTTTACAGACTCGACAAGGATGTTATCTGCGGTAAGGTCCGTGAGATCGGCGGTGATTCTCTCACCATCCGCTGCGGCCTGCGCCTTGACTTCCTCTTTAACCGGGAGATGACGGATCTCGACATCTTCTGCATTAGCGGCGCCAAGCTCCTGCGAGAGCTGTCCACCCAGGAACTCCATCCTGACAGAAACATCCCCCTCCGGCTGGTATTCGTATGGAGTGCCGTCCTCGTCTGTACCGATAAACGAAATATCATACAGCAGAGTATTATCCTTAGTATACGTCTTAGCTTCCGTCTCCGATTCCCGGGCAGATTCCGCCAGGGCTGTCATGTAGGCATCATAATTGTCTTCCTCCGGCGTAAGCTCCTGCACCTTAAGCTCAACTCCATCCGGAAGCTCCTTCTGCAGCTCCACAGTAACCTTGATTTTGCCTTCCTCAAGATACTCAGCATAAAGCTTTGCATCCGACTCCGGCCTTGCGTAAACAAGCAACACCTCGGTATCCTCATTCAGCGCCGTCCAGTTTTCACCATCTGTTGAGTATTCGTAAACTGTGACACCATCCTCATCGCTCTTATGGATCGCACGAATCACCTCTCCGTCAATGGTTGCCTGCCGATAGCTGTACTTTTTGGAGTAGAATTTGATAAGTCCTGCCAGCATACTGCCGGTTTGTCTGCGAATGCTTCTGACCGGTGCCTGATCCTCCTGGTCGAGGGTCAGAACTCCATCACTGTCAAAATGCACCTTGACATCATCATACTTCTCAGAAATCTCATTTCCGAGATCATCTACAACATGAAAGGTAACATGGATTTCCTTATACGCTGCCGCTGTTGTCTCCGGCAGAATGGTCTCCGGTACCGTTGTTTCTGATACCGATGTTTCCGGTACTGCTGTCCCTGTTGCTGCTGTTCCAGACACGGTTGTTTCTGATGCCACAGTTTCCTGCGATATAGGACTCTCATCTGTCGTTTCCTGCAGTGTCGCAGCTTTCGTAGCCTCACCCGCAGAAGCTCCTGTCCCTTCAGAAGCTCTGGTTTCGCTTTCGGCTGGAGAAGCAGTTGTCCCTTCCGCCGTATTGTTTCCGATTCCGGAGGCTTCACTTCCCAGACCACCTTCAGAAGACGTATTTGTTTCACCACCCTGTGCCGACGCACCACTGGTATCGTCTTTGCCTGGCTGAGCGCCCGCCTCGTCGGCAATAGAAGCTGCTTCCTTTCCTGCAGTATCCGTATCTCCGGATTGAGATGCAGAGCTGTTCTGCGCTTCTGCAACAACTGTCGTATCGGTGTCTGCGTCCTGCGTGTTTACATCTGCATTTTGTCCCTCAGCGATATCTGCTCCACTATTTTGCTCCATAGAAGCGCCAGAATCTCTGGCATCCACGTCTGCAGCAGAACGGTCTGCATTTGCATCCTGATGTACTTCTGCACCCGTTTCTGTTGTGACCGATGCAAATGCACGTCCGATACTTCCACCATCCACGAGATTGGCAGTGACAAGTGCCGCCGCCATAATCGTTGACAGCAATCGTTTAGAACTTAACTTCATAACCCCACTACTTTCCCTATCCCTTGCATCGATTATTCAAATACATTATCGCGGTAGGTAATAGCAACAATATCTTTATGCTTATCAATATTAGGCTTATAGAGTGCTACTTTCAAGTATTTTTTCTGAAAATATTAATAAATCATTTAACTATTTGCAAAAAAGAGCAGAACTGACATCATATTTCTACGATATCGGCTCTGCTCTTGTGAGATTTTTTATGCAATTATGATGTATATAAACGCTTCACAGGATACTCTTATACCGTCCCAGAAAGCTCTGCATCCGTTCATTTTCCGAGTTAAAGACTTCCTCGGCATTGCCCTCCTCTACGATAACACCATCCGCCATAAAGATCACCTTGTCGGAGATGTCCCTTGCAAATGCCATTTCATGCGTCACAATTACCATGGCGATGTGCAGATCCTTCAGCGAACGGATGACCTTCAGCACCTCTCCGGTAAGCTCCGGATCCAGCGCACTGGTCGGCTCATCAAAGAAAAGCACCTTGGGATTCAATGCAAGTGCCCTGGCGATCGCCACTCTCTGCTGCTGCCCTCCGGAGAGCTGATATGGATAATACTCTGCCTTATCGGCAAGCCCCATCTTGTCAAGGAGCTCCATACCGGTTTTTTCCGCTTCCGCTTTTGGACGTTTTTGCACGTGGATTACAGCGTCAGTTACATTCCTAAGTACATTCCAATGCGGAAAGAGATTAAACTGCTGAAACACCAGTCCATAAACCTGTTTGATTTTCTGCAGCGTTTTCTTATCCGCGTAAACAGATTTTCCGTTGGCATCATTGTCTGCGACGACAGTATCCTCATATTTAAGCATCCCGGCATCCATTGTCTCGAGCAGCGTTGCACAGCGGAGAAGTGTGGACTTTCCGGATCCGGATGGCCCGATAATCGAGACAATCTCTCCATCCTGCACCGTGAGACTGATGTCGCGAAGTACCTGGAGGTCTCCGAAGCTTTTTTTTACATGCTGCATTTCCAGTAGATTCACCTGAAGCCTCCCTTACTGATAATAATCCATCTTCTTTTCCAGCCGTTCCATCATAAGCGCCACGATAAAGTTAAAGATGTAGTAAAATACACCCGCAACAATCAGTGGCGTCATAGAGGTCTGACTGGAGGAAAGTGCCTTTGCCTTGGTAAACATTTCCATCACGGAAATCGAGAAGGCAAGAGACGTATCCTTAACCAGGGTAATGACCTCATTGGTAACTGCAGGTAGAATCCGTTTTACGACCTGCGGCAGGATAATCCGGAAAAAGCTCTGCGCTCTGGTATATCCCAGGATATCCGCGGCTTCGTACTGCCCCACCGGCATGGACTGTATCCCCGAACGGTAAATTTCCGCAAAGTACGCTGCGTAGTTAATGATAAATCCAATATAAACCGCCGAGCTCCGATAGGTTGGGCTGAGTTTAATGTTTAAGAGGTAATACGGCCCGTAGTATACAACAAAAAGCTGCAGCATTAGCGGTGTGCCCCGCATAATGGAGATATAGACCTTAGTGAGTGTACTTATGAATCCGTTCCTGGACATCCGTCCAAATGCTACCACAAGTCCCAGCGGGAGACTAAACAACAGTGTAATTGCAAAGATCCGGATAGATACCCACAGACCACCCAGAAGCTCCAGTACAATCTGAATCAGCGACACAGATAACCTCCAATCCGCATTCTCATTACTTTAAAGTGAATACATCAGATCCAAACCACTGCTCGGAAATCTTTTTTGTGGTGCCATCCGCCTGCATGTCCATTAAAGTATCGTGTACAGCGGAAGCAAGCTTGTCCTCGCCCTTCTTAAATCCGATGCCATACTCCTCTGCAGAGAGGGAATCATCCAGGATACGCATTGCCTTGCCGGAGGATTTAATCTGATAGCCTGCGACAATACTGTCCATGCAGACGGCATCACATGCGCCGGACTCAAGGTCCATAAGTGCGGTGCTGTAATCTGCTACCTCAGTAAGTGAACCGAAGCTGCTGGACAGGTCCTTGTTATCGTTAAGCGCATCCAGACCGGAGGAGTCCTTCTGCACCTCTACTGCCTTACCGGCAAGATCTGCCTGTGACTTGATATCGCTGTCCTGATTTACGACGAATACCTGATTGTTTGCCATGTACGGTCCTACCCAGGTATAATCATCCTCTCTGCCCTGCATTGTAAAGCCATTCCAGATGCAGTCAATGTTTCCAGACTCAAGCTCCATGTCCTTGGCATCCCAGTTGACCGGCTGCGGAACAAATTCGAGTCCGAGACGGTTTGCAACCTCCTTTGCAAGATCCAGGTCAAATCCGGTGTATTGTCCATCATCACCGACAAAACCCATCGGCGGGAACTCCTGATCAAAACCAACAGTGAATTTACCGGTAGGTGTCTCTACCTTAGCACCATCCGCAGATGCAGATGAAGCAGCTGCTCCTGAAGTTTCAGCAGTAGCCGTCGAAGCTTTGGCAGCCTCTGTGGTTTCCGCCTTGGCGCTCTCCGATGCCTGCTCTGTTGCCGCCTGTGTGCTCTCTGCCTGAGATGCAGATGTGTCCTTTGCGCTTGATCCGCAGCCTGCAAGTAACATAGCTCCTAAAACTGCAGCAGTAATGATCGCGATTGATTTTTTCATAATATTTTCCCTCTCCTATGATACTTGTAGAGCGTTCATGACCTGCATGAACGCTGTAGGATTCCTGCATGGCTCCTTTATGGTTCCCACAGGGACTCTACATGAATCCCCATGAACCTAATATTGCTTGAGCCTGAAGCTGCTTAAACTTGCAGCTTGCATGGATCTGAAGCTCTACATGGACCTGAAGCCTGCATGTACCTGAAGCTCTACATTTGATCTGTTTCAGATCTGGCAATAGGTTACTTTGTTTATAGTTCAACACTCTACCATAGTAAAGCATTGTTGTCAACAAAAAGCAGAAAATACAAGCAGCAATACTCGAGGTATCACTGATTTTTATTTGATTTTCTTTGAATGAGTTTGCGGTTGCCTCAAGGTTCGGTCCAGGATAGGAATCCCCGGAATATCATCCAAGTGTCGTATCAAGCACCATCATCAGTGTAAAGCCAAGTGAAAACATCAGTACGCCGACATTGGAATGTTTACCGGAGGACATCTCCGGAATCAATTCCTCGACAACAACATACATCATTGCACCGGCGGCAAAGGCGAGTAGGTACGGAAGCAGCGGTACCACCTGCTCCGCAAAGATGATTGTAAGGATTGCACCGATCGGCTCCACAATACCAGAGAGCATACCATTAAGAAATGCCTTTCCCTTGCTCTCACCCTCTGCCCGGAGCGGCATGGATATAATGGCACCCTCTGGAAAGTTCTGGATCGCAATTCCAATCGCAAGCGCCATCGCAGCTCCGATGGAAAGTCCTTCATTCCCGGCAAGCCATCCGGCAAATACCACGCCGACCGCCATACCCTCCGGTATGTTGTGAAGTGTCACCGCAAGTACCATCATCGTTGTTCTTGCAAGCGAAGATTTCGGTCCTTCCGGTTCCTCCGCAAACTGATGAAGATGCGGAATGATATGATCGAGTGCCAGCAGAAACAAGGTGCCAAACCAGAAGCCTGTTACTGCCGGAAGAAACGCAAGCTTGCCCATGGAACTGCTCTGCTCCATCGCCGGCAGAATCAGGCTCCAAATGGATGCCGCCACCATGACACCGGAAGCAAAACCCTGCAATGCTTTCTCTACTTTTGAGCTGAGCTCTCCACGCATAAAAAACACGCCTGCCGCACCCAGCGTGGTGCCAAGAAACGGGATCAAAAGTCCTATAAAAAGATTCAGATTTAAATCCATCTATAAACCCCTCACAAATTGTAATAATAAAAGTTGTGCGCGCTCTACCTGGCTGCTGCCTGATAGATTCGGTAGTTTCCTTGTCTAAGGTTTTCATCCGGAATTTCATACCCCGGGATTTCTTCAGAAGGCTGCCACACCAGATCTCTACATCGAAGATATGATTGAGATTATAGTCATTGATCTGCTCACTACATTACATAACATAGCAGAAAAAAAGGTTAATTCCTAGTAAAACACTATAAAAAGATAGAGACACTTCAAAATCTCTCATGAAGTGTCTCTATCTGGATTCATCCTATTTATTTTCACCGGCTAAAATGAATAAGCATTCCAGGTCCTAAAACAGCTAAGAACCCCGGCTCATTTCACAATCCGGTAAGCATACGTGCCTGCCGCATCACCTGCATTCGCATGCGCTGCCTGCTCCCTGGTCGTTACATAGAGTGAAGCTGAGACAAACTGGTCTCCCGTATGGTATCTGCCGTCATAGTCCTCGGATACCGCGCGTTCAAGAAGCTTCTGGATCTCACTCAGATCTGTAATTTTAATATTAATGCTGCCTTGATCCGCATTCATATCCAAATCACTGCCATCTAAACCGATTTTATCTTCGTTTATGTCTGCAGCGCCAATGCCCCCACTACTTTGATCTGCGTACGGCTCGTCCTGATTTGTAATACCCTGACTATGTTTCTCGTCGCCGCTGGTCTGATTCTCCGTCTGCGTATTCTGCTTCTCTACCCCGTTAACCGGATTCAGATCTATGTCGTCAGCCGCCAAAGCTTCGGAAATCCCAAGCTCCTTAAGCTCCTGATCCCCTTCCTTGCTGTAGCTAACTACCTGTGCATATGCTATCTCTGACAGCTCTGGTGTATTTTTACTATAAACGCCAAGCTCCTTGAGCACAGCAACCGTATTTTCATACTCCGGGTATACATCAAGATATAAGCTCGCAGAGTGCTGCTCGTTAAAGTTTTCCTCCTCGTTATACTCAGAATCCTGATATTCAAGGTGAATCTGACCATCCACGTAGTGATCATGCGCAAATGTGAAATTATACATTTCCAGATCCTTAAGGTATGCCTCGCGCAGTCGTGCAAGCGCCTCTCTGTCGAGACGTATGTCCTTATAGTCGCTGGTGTTGGACTGATAGCTAAGACTAACCGTCCACGCATCTCCCGGGTGGAAGCTCATCTCATCCTCCGAGAGCTGGTACATGGCATTCTGATATTCCCGGGAGCCAACGATCCTGTCCATAAGAGAAGTATTCACATCTCCCGGAAGCGAGAATACCCGTGAAACCCGCTTGCCGTTTTTAAGTGTATACACGATCTGCATGTTGTATCCGTTGACATCGTAAACATTAGACCTGACGTAATTATGATCCATTGTATACTGCATGCCGGTTCTGGCAAGTTCAAGCGCAGCCTCGGGATCCGGAAGCTGCATCCTGTCTGCGAACCAGTCTGACTCCTTCTGCGAACTGAGCCCGTCTGCGTCCATCCGGTCGCTTGTCAGGTTATATCTTGGATACATCGCAACGCTCTGAAGCTCGGAAAGCTCCGGAACATAGCGGTTAATCCCTGCCGGGTCCATTGCGTAAAAGCCAAAAATTCCGAGCGAGATCAAAATCCCCGCTGCCATCTCCGGGATATGCCGGAACGCCGCTTTAAAATTATAGGTGTAGATGATCTCCATAATGCCGGAGATCACCACCACTGCTAACGCCATCATCAGGATGGCTGCTGCAAATGTCTTGGTCCTGGTGCCGCCCAGAATCTCAATGGTAAGTAATGCCGCAGCAAGCGAGATCAGCACAGCAGTCATGATCTTTACGGCAATCCGGACCGGACGGAATACGACTGCGGTACCGGCAGACTCGTTTTTACGGACCCGATATGCACAAAATGCAAGGATCGTCACGGCAATCGCCAGAAGAAACCCTTTTATGTCCGCAGGTGCTGCCGCCGCGATCCACTTCTTAAGCTCTATGAATCTAAGTGTTCCTTTATAGCTACCCACCGTAGTGCCCGGGTATTTGTCTGTGCCTACAATATACCAGCAGATCGGCGAGAGCTTCGGGTAGGAAAATGCATCCTCGCCGGCTACAAGCGGAAACAATGCTGCACTGTAACCTGTCAGCAGGAGTCTCATGAAAAATTCATAGGCAAGCAGAAATCCGTTGGCAAGCAGGGCTATGATAATATTTCCGGTGAGCATCATTGCAAGAGCCGCCACACTGAACATCCCAAGATACAGGATGAAGCAGCGCAAAAACGTATAAAGCGCTTCCAGCAAAAGCTCTGTAGTCAGACTCTGCATGCCGAGTGCTGCCAAAAGACCGATCAGCAGCGCAATCGCATAGCTCAAAACAAAGATAAGCACGCTGCTCACATACACTGCTGCAAAGCGTTTGCTTCTGGAAACAGGCTGACTCTCAAAAAAGTCAATTTCCCGTCTGTTGTGAAGCCAGGCAAAGCCCTGCATGGAAAGCACCACTGCCAGAATACAGACAAAGAACGCAACCGGGCTGCCGCCTCCCAGGATGTCCGATGCTGCCGCTACCTTGGATGCGAGAAGCGTTGAACCCTCTATGGGAATGTCTGCATATTGATTCTGTACAGAGCTTACCGAAAAAAATACACCAAGTCCAAAATACAGGCTGAGCGTAAGGAGGCAAAGTGCCAGCGGCCAATGCCGGCGGTGCAGCATTTCCCGGACCTCAGGAAAGAATGATATTTTTGATGTCATATCCAGCTACCTCCGTTTCACTGATAAATATTTCTTCAAGGGTAAGCGGCAAAATCTCAAACAGCAGGGTCTCCACTCCCCGGAAGTGATTTTCTACGGTTTCCCGATCTCCCCGGACCGTAATCGTATGCACACGCCCGATTTTCTGATGATTCAGCACCGTAAGTCCCTCAAGCGCTCTTTGGGCATCCGCCTCCTCACGGAATACGCACTGCACCTTCTGGATCCCGAGCTTCATATCCATGAGGTCCTCCGACAGGAGAATGCCTCCCTGATGGAGTAATCCCACATGATCGCAGATGTCCTCAAGCTCCCGCAGGTTATGAGATGCAATGACCGGTGTCAGTCCGCGATTCATCATATCCTCAGCAAGCAGGCTCTTGACACTCTGCCGCATCACAGGATCCAGTCCGTCAAAGGTTTCATCACAGAAAAGATAACGTGTCCCTGCGGAAATACCAAGTATCACTGCAAGCTGCTTTTTCATACCTTTGGAAAAGGTTTCGATCTGACGCTTCGGATCCAGACCGAAATTACCGATCAGCTTTTTGCAGCGCGCTATATCAAACTCTGGATAAATTTTACTGTAGTAGCCTTGCATTTCTTCAGCTGAAGCATTGCGGAAAAACCATGGCTCATCCGGTATAAAAAAGAGCTCCTGCTTCGTCTCGGGATGATCATAAACTACTCTTCCATCAATCAGCACCTCGCCCCGATCCTGCCGGAGCACGCCGCTCATAATCCGCATCAAAGTACTTTTACCCGCGCCATTGGTTCCGACAAGTCCAAATACCTGCTGTTCCTGAATCTTCATAGAGATACCCTTTAACGCCTGCACAGCATCAAAGGACTTCTCAAGCTTAGTAATCTCAATCATAGCTTGTCCTCTTTCATAATGACTCCCAGTTCTTCCATCGTAATATCCAGTTCCTGAGCCTCTTTCCGGATTTCGTCGATTCTTTGTCTTAATTCCAGGATTTTGTTTTTGCGCAGGGACTGGTCGGCACGGACAAAGCTCCCTCGTCCTTTGACCGAATACGTATATCCCTGATATTCAAGCTCCTGATATGCCTTCTGCACTGTGTTTGGATTGGTGGAAAGCTCCATTGCAAGACTCCGAACCGAAGGCAGCTGTTCTTCCGGAAGCAGAATGCCCTTCAGGATCAGCAGCTTAAACTGCTCGACAATCTGCTCATAAATCGGACGGCTGTCCCGATAGTTGATTTCCATCCGCCGATTCCTCCTTTGATAAAGTTTGATTGATGAATAGCGAAATATAGTGTACTGTATGTATTATCTGTATTATACATATTAGTACAGTTGGAGTATAATGTCAAGGGATTTACATAACTTCCCTTCAGGTTAAGATACAAGACAAAAAATTCATCCGATCTGCCCTGAAACAGGCTGATCGGATGAATTTTAACAGTACAGATTCAATTTACAGTCCATAATCACTTCGCCAAATCGCAGGCTGCATAATATGGCAATCTATAGAGACAAACTGGATGGACAATGCCCAGTATCACTTCACAAGATGGCAGGCAACGTAGTGCTCCGGGCGAACCTCTCGGAGAGCAGGCACCTCCTGACGGCAGATATCGCAGGCTTTAGGACATCTGGTATTAAAGGGACATCCCTTTGGCTTATTGATCGGACTCGGGATATCTCCGGAGATGATCTCGTGCGTTTTATCGTTTTCCTTCTTAGGATCCGGAATCGGCACCGCCGCGAGCAAGCCCTGAGAGTATGGATGCAGTGTCTCCCGGTAAAGCTCATCACTGGACGCAAGCTCCATAATAGAGCCGAGATACATTACTGCAATACGATCTGAAATGTACTTTACAATGTTAAGGTCATGCGCAATAAAGAGATACGTCAGGTTCATCTCCTTCTGCAGATCCCGGAGGAGGTTGATAACCTGTGCCTGAATCGAAACATCCAGAGCGGAAATCGGCTCATCGCAGACAATAAACTCAGGCTCGATGGCAAGGGCTCTTGCGATACCGATTCTCTGACGCTGACCGCCGGAAAACTCATGCGGGAAACGGCTTGCATGCTCACTGTTAAGGCCAACGGTTTTCAGCAGCTCACCGACGCGCTCCTTACGGCGCCTGGCATCATACATGTTATGGATTTCCATACCCTCCTCAATGATGGAACCAACCGTCATTCTGGAGTCAAGCGATGCATACGGATCCTGAAAAATGATCTGTGCCTTTTTTGTAAAATCAAAGCGTGCCTTGGTGGAGTGGAGATCAAGCTCCTTGCCATCATAATACAGCTTTCCCTTGGTTGGCTTGTAAATCCCCATAACGGTACGACCGAGAGTGGATTTACCACAGCCGGACTCTCCTACAAGTCCAAGCGTTTCACCGCGATAGATTTCCAGATTGACATCCTCCACTGCATGCAGGGAACGACCGCCGCTGACGCGGAAATATTTGCAGATATGCTCTGCTTTAATCAATACATCTTTACTCATGATCTTTTCCCCTCTCTTCCTTAGGGCAGTCCGGATGAAGCAGCCAGCAGCTTGCCGTATGACCATCCTCTACCATAAATTCCGGAGGCAGCTTCTCCTGACAGATCTTCATGCACTTCTCGCATCTTGCCGCAAAGCCGCAGCCCTTGGGAGGATTCAAAAGATCAGGCGGTGTGCCAGGGATCGCAATCAGCTCCTCATCCTTTGTTGTTTCCGGAGACGGCAGGCTCTTTAAGAGTGCTCTTGTATACGGATGCTTAGGATTATAAAAGATCTGATCCGTAGTACCGCTCTCCATCACCTTGCCGGCATACATAACGGCAACACGGTCCGCGGATCCGGCAACAACACCAAGATCATGCGTGATCAGGATGATGGCAGTCTTTAATTCCTTCTGAATGTTTTTTAAGAGATCCATGATCTGCGCCTGGATCGTAACGTCCAGTGCAGTTGTCGGCTCATCGGCAATCAGAAGCTTGGGATTGCAGGACAGCGCCATCGCAATCATGGCTCTCTGCCGCATACCACCGGAAAATTCATGCGGATACTGCTTTGCACGCTCCTCCGGGTTTGGGATATTTACCTGTCGGAGACATTTGACAGCCTCTGCCATTGCCTCCTGACGGCTCATCTTTTTGTGCAGTCCCATAGTCTCCACGATCTGCTTTCCGACCGTCATTGTCGGGTTCATGCAGGTCATCGGATCCTGGAAAATCATCGAGACTTCCTTGCCACGGATGCTCTGCATCTCCTTTTCGGAAGCATGTACAATGTCTTTGCCATCCAGTGTAATCGAACCATCCATGATTTTGGCAGGCGGCATCGGGTTAAGCTTCATAATCGTCTGTGCCGTTACAGACTTGCCGCAGCCGGACTCTCCTACGATTGCCAGCACCTCACCCTCATCCACATGCAGGGATACGCCTCTTACTGCCTGTACCTCACCTGCATAGGTAAAAAAGGATACCTTTAAGTTTTCTATATCCAATAATCTCTTGCCCATGATTACCTCCTCAACTTCGGATCAAATGCGTCTCTCAGACCGTCACCAAACAGGTTGAAGGCCAGCATGGTCAGGGAAATGCAGACCGCTGGAATCATCAGCTGAGACGGATAAATACGGAAGTTCTCAATACCAAGCTGCGCAAGCGAACCCCAGGAGCACATCGGCAGCTGTACGCCAAGACCTACATAGCTTAAGTATGCCTCGGAGAAAATCGCGGAAGGAATCGCAAGTGTAACACGTACGATCATTACGGACAAGGTATTGGGGATCAGGTGCTTTGCAATGATTCTGGACGGACTTGCACCAAGCGCCAGCGCCGCCGTAACAAACTCCTGCTCCTTTAATGCTACAATCTGTCCACGAACCAGACGCGCCATCGGGATCCATCCGACAAGCGAATATGCCACGATGATCGTCATCATACCCGGCTTCAGGACCATCATCAGCAGGATAACAATAATAAGGTAAGGGATACCGTTGATGATCTCCAATATTCGCATCATAATGATATCCGTTGTGCCACCGAAGTAACCGGAAATACCGCCGTAGATAGCGCCGAGAACAAGGTCAACCAGCGCACTGACAACCGCGATCGTAAGAGAAACACGGCCTCCCATCCAGCAGCGGGTAAAAATATCTCTGCCAAGTGTGTCGGTACCGAAAATGTGCATATGGCCCGTGCCCTTTACCCCCGGCTCATTGCAAACTGTAAACATAGGTGCATTGATATGACTGTAGTGCTGTTCACGATAGTCAAATGGTGACAGCATCGGCGCAAACACGGAAAAAAGAACCATGATAAACAGAATCACGAGGCAGAACATCGCAACCCGGTTTTTAACAAGTCTCCGCACCGCATCCTGGAAAAAGGTAAGGCTCGGTCTTGTAATCGACTCCCGGTCTCTCTCCGATACCCCGACATGCTGGAACTCCGACGCATCAATATGCATTACTGTATTTTCTTCCATTGCTTATGCCTCCAGCTTTACTCTCGGATCGATGAGACCATACAGGAGATCTACTACCAGGGTACATACCACCAGCAGACCACCGTAGAAAATCGTCGTTCCGGAAATCATCATGTAATCCAGGTCCTTGATACTCATAACAAAGTACTTGCCAAGTCCCGGGATGTTAAAGATACTCTCGATAACAAAGGTACCGGTCAGAACCGATGCCACGGTCGGACCCATAATGGTTAGAACCGGCATAATCGCGTTACGGATCGTATGCCGGAACAGAATCTGCTTCTGGGACAGACCCTTGGCCTTGGCGGTCTTGATATAATCCTGACTCAGGACGTCCAGCATACTGGTACGCATCAGTCGGGAAACCGTTGCAAGCGAGCTTAAGCCAAGCGCAAAGGACGGAAGCAGTGTTTTAGCAAAGGTGCCCCAGCCCTGTACCGGGAAGACAGAAAATCCGAGCAGCTTCCTTAACTGAAGTGCCAGGAAGTACTGCAGCAGCGCGCCCATAATGAAGCTTGGTACCGAAACACCGATCATTGCAATAAACATCGAGATGGAGTCCCAGACAGATCCTCTCCGTACTGCAGCAACCATGCCGAGCAGCACACCTGCGATTAACGCAAAAAGCAGTGCACGGACGCCCAGATCCGCAGAAACAACAAATGCCTCCGAGATAAGCTCTCGCACCGGTTTGGAATAGGTGATGGATGTGCCCAGATCTCCCCTTACCACATTACCGATATACATGAAATACTGTACGATAACCGGTTTATCCAGACCGTACTTTGCCTTCATGTTTTCAAGAACTGTACCGGTGACCGTCTTATCTCCAAGGAACGGATCTCCCGGAAGCATCCGCATCATGAAAAATGTCAGAGTGATCAGCACAAACAGCGTCAGTACCGCATATCCGACACGCTTCAAAGTATAGCGCCACATAATGTGTCCTCCTAAATAAGATTCAACTCTCGTGATCTGAGAGCTTAGTAACGGGCATGGAACAGACCGCTCCATGCCCGATGGCTAAACCTTCAGGAATTTCAAAAAAGAACCGGCAGCCGGAATCTCCGACTGCCGGAAAATCCTCAAAAATTACTCTGCAAGCTCAGTGTAAGTGAAATAGTAGCCCTGGAACGGCTTACGAACGTAACCATCCTTTAACTTCTCACTTGCCACATAATCCTCATGTCTCCAGTAAACCGGGATAACAGGCAGATCCTCGGCGATCTTCTGCTCACACTGTACAAAGATCTGCTCACGCTTCTCAGCATCCTTTTCGGTCTTGGTAGAAGCGATCAGTGCATCATAGTCCGGATTAGCATAACCTGTATGGTTGTTACCATTGCCTGACTCCATAAGCTCAAGATCGGTCAGCGGATCATTGTAATCCGGGCCCCATCCGCCCATGCAGAAGTCAAAGTTCAGAGAGTTACGACGAGCTCTCCACTCGGTGATGGTCAGCACCTCGATGTTGATGTTGATGCCCAGGTTCTGACGCAGCTGCTCCTGGATTACCTGAGAGAGAAGCTCATTCTGCGTACCTTCACTGGTCATCAGGCTGATCTTGACCTGAGAAGCATCGGTATATCCAAGATCCTTAAGTGCAGCATCCAGATATTCCTTTGCCTTGGCTGTATCCGCATTGGCATCATACAGTCCCTTGCCGCCGTTAGCTGCAACAACCGCATCCGCAAAGGTATCCGTCTTAACACCGGAAATACCAAGTGACAGAGCCTTTGGAACCTCATTGTCGTTCTTAAATACAGTATCGATCAGCTGCTGACGATCCAAAGCAGCAGAAACCGCATGACGGAGATTTACAGAACGGAAATCCGAGCTGTCTGTCGTATTCATCCACATAAAGTAGCTATAGCCGCCGACATAAGAGCTTACCTCAAAGTCATCTGCGTGGAATGCATCTCTCTGCTCACCGGTCACATCCATCATATCCAGCTCACCACCAAGGAACGCATTATACTTGGTGTTGGTGTCGGAATACTTCACGAAGTTGATCTCGTTAACCTGAACATTGTCTGCATCTCTCCAGAGCGGATTTTTCTCAAGAGTTACACGGTTCTCCGTTACCCACTCGCTCATGTAGAACGGACCATTGTAAAGCAGGTTTTCCGGGCTCTTGCCGTACTGCTCTGCACCAACCTGCTCATAGAACGGCTGATAAATCGGTGCCATAACCTCAAACTTTAGATACTGAAGCAGGTATGGTACATAGTTCTCAAGCTCGATCTCGAGGGTATAATCATCAACGGCCTTCATGCCGACATCCTCAAGCTTCACTTCCTCAGTAGAAGCTCCGGACTTGTAATCATAATATTTCTGCGCATTCTTAAAGATGGTTGCGAATGCATAGTACTCTGATGCATTCTGCGGGTTCAGGAGCTCACTCCAGCCAAATACAAAGTCCTTGGCTGTAACCGGTGCAACTTCCTTACCTGTGCTGTCTACCCACTTGGCATCCTTTCTTAAATGGAAGGTCCACTTCATACCATCATCAGAAGACTCCCAGGACTCTGCTGCTGCCGGCACAATATTGTTGTTGGCATCCAGCTTGACAAGTCCATCCCAGCAGTGACGAGCGACTGAGAACTCATTGTTATAGGTCATGAGAATCGGATTCATTACAGAAATAGTGGTAACTTCCGCAGTAATAGAACCAGGTTTGGAGGTACCAGGATAAATGCCTTTTCCTTCATTAGGATTCTGGAAAGCAGCACGTGCCATCGCTGCCTGATCCTCTGAAGCTTCTGCAACGCTTCCGCCCTCTGCTGCCGCTGTCGACTCTGCAGCCGCTCCTGTAGTCTCTGCTGCTCCGGTGCTGCTGCTACTGCTGCCGCTGGAACCGCAAGCCGCGAGGGAAAGTGCCATGGTCATCGCGAGGGCGATGGATAAAGCTCTTTTTTTCATAAAACCTCTCCTTCTACTTTGTAAAATACGCAATGCAATATCGATCCTTCCTGACGATTCCTTCCATTCATTACCACATATGAAAACGACAATCCGCTGTCAGTTCCTATACATACATGACAGCCAACCCCGGCATGACTGTATGCAGGAGTCCGGTATGTGCATCCGGTTTACCAGTTTAGTACATTGAAGTACAATATACTAAAATGAGTGGCCGCAAACGCACCAGCCGCCAGGGCATCCGCCGTAACTGCTGAAACATGCATTCCGGTCACATCCTTCCGCACAAATTTCTAACCTGCAAGAGATTTCTCTCTCATAGGAAGCGCTTCAGATGGGTAAAATGCCCTCCTTCATTGGAAGGTCCCCAGATGAATGAAACTCCGCCCTAAAATTCTTTCCGAATGGAAAGCAACGGAGACTTTCGTTCTGAATGAATTTCTGATAGAGTATTGCTTTAGATTAACAATTATTATATATACCATAAAACGACACATATTGCCAAGTCCTAATTCAGATATTTACAATATGCACAAAACCGAGGTTTTAAATGAGTGAAATTTTAAAATATTTTGATGCTTTGTTAGACAGATACTATACTTTTGTATATCAATATGCTTTCCTTGTCTCCTGCAACGATACGTCCGCAAAGGACATTGCATTTCAGACGTATCTGTATACAGGCGATAATGTCCGTAAATATGCAATTACCGACAAAAGTGTCAATAAACCATCTGAAATCACAAAGGTTTCTATACCTGATCCCCGTGAAATAAAGTCACAGAAACATGTAGCATCGGCAAAGTTCCCCGCGGAGCAAACGCCTGCAGCATCTGCTTTAACCGATTCAAAAGCAGAAGCGTATGTCTCAGAAAATCGGGAACTCCTGCTGCATCTTTTTGCCAACTGCAATACCGTGATTGATGATTTCTTTCTCCGGCACCTGCGGCGCAGAAAAAGCCGGTCTGTGATCGAGTCCTCTGTGGACTTTGCAATCACAGACCGGCTGTGGGCGCTGATGCGGGCGCCGCTCCTCCGGAAACAGGCGCTCTACCTGCTTTACTGTATGGATTTTACACAGGCAGAAGTCTCCACGCTTCTCCATATCCCGGAGTCCAGGCTTCCCTTCCTGTCACCGGAAGACGCCGCCGCGCTCAAGGAATTGCTAAAGCCGGTTCAGCCGGATGAGGAGACCCTCAGCAGTGTTTCGGACGATCTGTATCTCCGATTTGAGAAGCGCAATGTACCGCTTGAAAACAAGCTTAGGGACATCCGGCTATTTTTTGACCGTCATATCCTGTGGATCGCAGGCTTTCTGATCCTCTTTATGCTTCTGGCAGCGATGTATACGTCCCGCTTTGCTTAAATCTTGTTATCCGATCTTATACTGCACAGTGACTGTCGCAGTTACTCCGGTCTCTCCGGGCTGGAATGTGAGCGAATCCGCAGCCTTTGCATTCTCAATTCCCGCCATGCTGAATGTCCGGTATTCCGGGCTGTTGTCCTGATATCCCTCGTTGATCGTCTCCACCTCTGTCACCTTGCCGCCGACAGACGCTGCAAGTGCATCCGCTTTGGTGCGGGCGTTGTTCATAGCGTCTGCAAGTGCCTGCTGATAGGTTTCGTCATATTTTGAAGACGTATAATTAATGCCTGTCATGTTATTGATTCCGGCGGAGACACATTGGGATACCACATTTCCGGCTTCCTCAATCTTAAGATTTTTTACAACGAGCGTCTGTTGCACGCTGTAGCCTGAAATCTGGCTGCCATCGCCCGTATTGTAATCATACTGCGGATAGATATAATAATCCGTTGTCTGAATATCCTTGTCATCAACGCCCAGCTGCTCCAGCGTACTCTTAACCTGTGCGCTCCGTGTATTGTTGTCCTCCTGCGCGAGGCTGAGATCCGCATTATCCGAGGATATGCCGAATGTGATCTCCGCGACATCCGGCACCACATTAATCGTTCCGGATGCCGTTACCGTGACTGTACCGTCCTTGGAAATTGAAACAGATGAATCTGTCTTGTCTTTTGCAGTAGTATCCTCTGCCGCATTAGATGCTCCGTTGTCTTCTGCGACGCTGCTCTCCTTGGCACTGCTCCCTTTGGCGCCACCTTCCTCCGTTACAGTTGTACCTGCAGCTACCGAGGTTGTGTTCTCCGTATTGGTGCCTGTGTTCACCGTGGCATTATTGCCGCAAGCCATCAGCAGAGCGCCGGCTAAACCTGTTGTAAGTATCCATTTTACATTCCGTTTCATACGTTTTCCTCCAAGTATATGTTATTATATTTCGCTCTACAAGAACGTCTCACTAAGTTCGTCTCAGAAAGATCGTTTTTGCTGAACATATCCCGCCAAAATGCCTGGACAAGATCATCTCACTTAATAAGACCGGAAATGTAGTCAGCAGGTCACAGCTTTTTTTAAAAAAACAGGCAGTTCATCAGGAGATTAGACTTCCCGACAAACTGCCTGCCAAATATACTATGCGATTGTCCGTTTGTCGTATGAAGATCAAACAGACCTATAGACACTTTTAGTCAACCTTTTTAAACATGCTCTTATCTACACCGCAGAGTGGGCAAACCCAATCATCTGGAAGATCCTCAAAAGCAGTTCCCGGAGCGATGCCATTATCAGGATCACCAACAGCCGGATCATAAATATATCCACAAGTCTCGCACTCGTATTTGTCCATAGTAAAATCTCCTTTTTTGTTATGCGGCCTGGCTCATAGGAAACATCCGCAATAATTAAATTACATGTACATTGTACTACTTTTACTATACCTTACGCAAGCTGAAAAGTCGATTTTAATATTAATTTGCAATTTTAATTTCAGCAAGCCTCATATAAAAGATCATACGCAGGATCAATAGTTCTCTGCATGTATCTCAAAATACGACTGCGGATGTTTACATACCGGACATACCTCCGGAGCTTCCGTACCAACGACAATATGACCGCAGTTTCGGCATTCCCAAACCTTAACCTCGCTCTTTTTAAAGACTTCCTGCGCCTCTACATTGTGGAGCAGCTTTCTGTAGCGCTCCTCATGGCTCTTTTCGATGGCAGCAACGCCGCGGAACTGCTTGGCAAGATCATGGAAACCCTCTTCGTCCGCTTCCTTAGCCATACGGGCATACATATCAGTCCACTCATAATTCTCGCCTGCAGCACCAGCAGCAAGGTTTTCCGCTGTATCACCCAGAAGTCCGAGCGCCTTGAACCAGAGTTTTGCATGCTCCTTTTCATTATCAGCTGTCTTTAAAAATAAAGCCGCGATCTGCTCATAGCCTGCTTTTTTAGCAACAGAAGCAAAGTAGGTATACTTATTTCTTGCTTCTGACTCGCCGGCAAATGCCTCCCACAGATTTTTTTCTGTCTTGGTCCCGGCATACGGATTTTTAGGATTTACTGCTACAAACACATCGGTCTGATGGCACTTCGGGCACTCCTTTGGAGGCTCGTCGCCTTCATAAACATAACCACAGACCTTACATACATATTTCATATCCTTGTCCTCCTGTTCCAAATGACAATTGCAGAGCCCGTGCAATGCTCTTGTATCTCAATAACACTTCATATTTTAACATATCAAAGAAAGGAAGCCAAGAAAAATTACTATGGCAAAATTGAGCCAGAATTGAAATTTGGTCGGGGATGACGGCAACCACAAGCCTTGATTCCTCTGAAGCGACTTGACTTTGCAAAATCCGGATGATTCTATGCTTCATAAAATCCGGAAAATATTAGTCTGGAAACCGTAATATCTCCGTAATAAAGCCTGCTCCACAGCATGCTAAAATACTTCTATGAGGTATGAAATTAGCGTCTCAAAGCCGCTCACCAACGTACTACAGCTTGAACCCATTGTGCGGAAGTGCCGGTGAAAAAGTCACCGCCCGATGGTGACGGAATGGAGATTATTATGAAATTAAAGCAGATTCTTCCGGGAATTTTCCTAAGTCTTGCCTGCTCCCTACCTGCATTTGGCGGACAGTGGCAGCAAAACCAGATCGGATGGTGGTATCAGAATGATGACAACACCTGGCCTGCTTCCTCCTGGCAGTGGCTCGATGGAAACGGTGACGGCATTTACCAATGCTACGCGTTTGACGAGGACGGTTACCTCTATGTTGACACTACAACGCCAGACGGCTTTACCGTAGACCCGGAAGGTGCCTGGTCGGATCATGGCATCACGCAGACCCGCCGTTTCCTTGGCATGGCACCAACAGCCACGCCAATAAACACCTACTCCGGCGGAACTATATCCTCGGGAGGCAGCTCTACCGGATCGACATCCTCTGCGCGCTCTAAAAACAGCGCACGAAATTCTGCATCCGGCAGTCACGATTCCTCGGTGCCAGTCGTTCATGAAGTCCACATTGATCATGCAGACGGCACTAACGGAAGTGAAAGCAGTAAGTCAGACAACGCAAGTGCTGCACCCTCCGATGCTTCCGATACCGGCTCCAAAAAGACAGATCCTGTCGTTCCGACTGTGACCGGAGGCACCAAAAAGGAAGCAAATGGTCCATCCGGACACATGCACAGCAATGCCAATTACGGAAGCCCCACTTCAGATAAGCAGACCCACTCCTCTCCTGCGGCTGCCAACCAGACCGTGTATTGGGATCCCGAGGACACTACATACCATAAGAATGCCGACTGCAGCAAGCTGCGCGTACACGGCGAAGATCTCTCCTCCGGCAGCCTCGTGGAAGCAGAGCGTAATGGGATCACCAAAGCCTGCCCGGTCTGCGCAAGATAGCATCCACAGAGCATGAGGCGTGCTCCCATGTATGCGTTGTATTACGATAAGCGTCGGTCCGGTACCAGGATCCGGACCGCCTTTGGCACAACACGCACCACGGCAGACTCGATCTCGCCTCCATTCTCCCCATCCAGTGTCCAGGAGACCTCCTGATCAGCCGCAAAGCGCACTTCATCCGTACGGAACACCCGGAAGTATCCACCCTCCGTATTGCCCTGCGCGAGACTCTGCAGAATTTCCCGCACATCATTAAGATCATCCGGTGCTTTAATGAGGATCACCTCAAACATTCCATCGTCCATTTCCGCCTTGGAGAGCGCCGGACTTTTGATGCCCGCAACCGAGGTTGTATTGGATACTGCGCCAAAAAGATACGCATCCTCCTCAATGATGCCGTCATGCTCAATCCGCATATGGATCCGGGACATGAGACTATCCGACGCCGACAGCACCCCGGTAAGGATGTACGCCGCATAGCCGATGGCATTTTTCATATTCTGGTCGGTCTCATAGCTCACTGCCGTAAAAGCACCAAAGGCGGCAACATAATTGAAATAGCGGTTCTCAAACTGTCCGATGTCATAACAGAAAGCCTGCCCGTGATCAAGCAACGCTGCACTTCGTGCCGGGTCTCCCGGGATATGCAGTGAACGTGCAAAATCATTGGTCGTCCCCGTCGGCACATACAGCACCGGAATCTCGTTCCAGCCTGCCTGCATCAGGGCGTTGACAAGATGATTTAACGTTCCATCGCCTCCGCAGCAGGCGATATAATCAAAATGCTGTCCCCTCTCCTTGAGCGTCTCCACGATCCGCTCGGTGGTGAGTCCCCGCTTCGGAAGAATCGGATACGCCACCGTCTCACAGCCCTTTTCCGCTAACTGCGTGATCAGCTGATATAGATTACGGCGCGCAACCCCGGTACCCGCCGAAGCATTATAAAGAAGCAACAGCTTTCGATCTCCGATTCGGATTTCCATATACTCATCTTCCTTCTATTCTCACCGAAAAACGACATATTTCGGGATGCCACCTTCAAACTCGCAGGACAGCTCTCCCTGAATCAGCGGCTTAAGATAATTTATGCACTCCTGCGTCACACCGTTTCCTTCTGAAGAAATCCATTTTTCAGGCACCTTCTTTTCCTTATTGGCAACCTCCCTGATGTCCACAGAATCGTACACAACCTTATATTCCGCATCTCCAAGTGCAGAAATCCGCCGAAGCGTCGACATACACCCGTTCTTTCCAGCGAATGCAAGCTCCGCGGCATTTTTCCCGAGGGCTCTTGACTCCCGGATATCCGTACGTGAGAGGAGATGCCCCGCGCAGCGCTGCAGGAGATTCAGTTCAATTGACCGCACCTTGCAGCCAATGTTGCTCTTGACGACATTCTCCAATACCTTGCCGGCGCCGGAAGCAATTACGTGTCCGAATGCATCCTTCGGTCGATTCTCCGCTCCGTAATCACAAATCATCTTATCCGAACGATCCCGGATGCCCTCGGAAATTGCCACTATGATATTTTTATGAACCGACATCTCAGCACGGAGATCAGAAATAAATTCATTTAAGTCAAACGGAACCTCCTCCAGATAGATCAGGTACGGAACTCTTGCATTCTGATTTTCGGCAAGCGCCGCAGCAGCCGTAAGCCAGCCTGCATTCCTGCCCATCATCTCTACAATGATCACATATGGCATATCATATACAAGCAGCTCCCGTTCAAGCTCGGAAATTGTCGTCGCAATATATTTTGCCGCAGAGCCAAAGCCCGGGCAGTGGTCGATGCCGTAGAGATCATTGTCAATCGTCTTCGGTGCCCCAACTACCGTAATGTCCTCGATTCCCTTGCTTTTAATATATTGAGACAGCTTCCACACCGTATCCATGGAATCGTTACCGCCGATATAGATAAAGAATCCGATGTTATACTTTTTAAAAATCGCAATGATCCGCTCAAATTCCGAGGGATCTACTCCCGGGTCCTTCAGCTTATACCTGCAGGAACCAAGTGCCGCCGCCGGTGTCGTGCTGAGACGGTCGAGGATCCGCATGAGTCCTCCATCCAGTGCCTCCGGATCCACCTCACCATTTTGATCCACGCCGCCAATTTCAGCTAACGCAAGCTCGGGGATCTTAACGGAGAGATCGATAAAATGCTCCTGAAGCACGCCCTGTATCCCGTAATCCGCACCCAGAACATGTTCGATCTCAGGATTTTCAAAGGCTCTCTCAATAATCCCGGCAAGTGTTGCATTTATCGCAGCTGTCGGTCCGCCCGACTGCGCAACAAGCAGATTTTTTTTCATAATGACCCTTATCTCCATTCTGCTGCCCTAAAAGACAGCCTGTATTTTTACTGCTTCGTCTGATCCGTCTGATACTCCATCTCATGGTCCATCCGGTCGATTGCCCGGTAAATGGCAGCGGTCACAAAGGCCTGCTCAAATTCACCTGTCCTAAGCATCCGGACCACCTCGTCATACGGAATCCACTGATACGTGAGATCCTCGGTATCATCCAGCTGCTGCTCCGCCACCCGATGAAGTCCGGACGCCATAAAGCAGTGTGCGTGACGATTACTGTCATTACCATTTTCCGCAAGATCAAAAAGATGCGTCCATGCTTCCGCTTCATACCCGGTTTCCTCCAGCAGCTCCCGCTTTGCAGCATGCATCGGCTCCTCATCCATTTCGATCATGCCGGCAGGAAGCTCTGTCATGACATGCTGCACACCATGCCGGTACTGCTTCACGACCAGCAGATTTTTATCCTGATCAAATGCCACGATCAGGGCAAACTCCGGTCGGGACTCAATATAAAAATGATCCACCAGTACACCATTGCCATTGAGACAGGATTCCTCATCGACCTTAAGCCATTTGGAATCCACGATTCTTTTTTTGCTGATCACCTGCCAGGGCTTTAAATTATGCTTCATAAAATGCTCCCTCTGCTTTTACATTTTGTTTCCTGTCACGCAAAGTTTTGGTTCATCGTTTACCACCTTTGCCAGACCTCTTTTTATACTTATACTTTGCCGGATTACACCCTGTGGTTTTTGTCCATAGCATTAAGCTCCGGCCAGATGCTAAGGAGCATTGCCGAGAAGCATGCAATACCGCCGATCAGATTGGAGACAGGCTCGGCCATAAAGACTCCGTCGGTCCCAAGCTGCGCCACATGCGGCAGAATGTATGTAAGAGGCACAACAAGTATGACTTTACGGAAGAGGCTGAAAAAAATAGCCTGTTTTTTCTTATTGAGTGCTTTAAATACCGTCTGTCCGCTGTATTGCAGAGACTGAAAAATAAACGCCATAAAATAAAGATGCAGTGCGCGGGAGGCATCCTGCATAATCGTATCATCGCTGCTGAAGATTCGTATAAATAAACCAGGATTGATCATAATCAGAAGCCAGACAAGAAATGTGTAGGGCAAAGCAAGCGACATCATGATTTTAATCGCCTTTTTTACATTTGCAGGACGCCTTGCGCCATAATTAAAGCTGATGACCGGTGATGTGCCCTCCGTCACGGCGGAAACCGGCACATCCAGGATTGACCTCACAGAGGATACGATGGTCATGACTGACACATAGATGGTCCCGCCAAACTGCATCAGTACCTGATTGCAGGCAATCTGTACCAGTGAATTGGTAAATTGCATGATAAAAGGTGCAATGCCAAGACTGATGATGTCCCGCGCATAGGGGAAACGGAATCTAAGAGTGACAGGGAAGCTGTTTTTTGTACTTCCCAGAAACTGCATGACATACAGAAATGAAAGCAACTGTGACAGCACCGTAGCAACTGCTGCACCTTTTACGCCCATGCCTGCTTTAAAGATAAAAACCGGATCCAGAATCAAATTGGCGGCAGCGCCGATTATGACAGAGCGCATACTGATGGCAGCATATCCCTGCGCATTGATATAGGGATTTATACCGGTTGAAACCATTAGAAAAACTGTCCCCAATAGGTAAATTCTAAGATACGCAAGGGAAATATCAAGTTCATCAGGACCCGCGCCAAAAATCTCAAGAAGGCTCCTGCCAAAAATCTCACAGACTACCATCAGAAGCAATCCTGTCAATAGCAGCAGGCGGAATGCAGTATTTTGAATGTCTCTTGCCCGCTCATGGTCCTTCCTGCCAAGCTGCATGGAAAAAAGCGGTGCGCCGCCGAGACCAAACATATTTGTGAATCCGGTGATGATGATAATGATCGGAAAACAAAGTCCTACCGCGCCCAATGCATGCGTACCTGCGTTTGGAATCCTGCCTATATAAACTCTGTCCACGATACTGTAAAGGAGGTTCAGCACCTGTGCAACCAGCATCGGAAACGCAGTCTTCAAGATATTTTGTTTTATATTGCCATTGTCAAAATCAACTTTTTGCATGATACCGCTACCTTGATTGAGCCTGAAATCAAGCTTCTATTTCATAAGCTTGCATCTTATAAGCTTGCATTTCATAAGCTTTTATGTACTCCATTGTACAAAACAAGCAGGCGAAATACAACTCAGGATTGGTGAGACAATGCCTGGAAAAGCCGCAATGCTAGTGATGTCAGTGATGCCAGTGATGCCGGCAGCCCAGCGATGCAGGCGCTAAGGCAGCATTGCAGCAATATAGAAACTCATCCGAAACAAAATACTATTCTTTGTTTCGGATGAGTTTTCAAATCAATCGGATGAATTTTTAAATCAAATTGACGATGCACTATTGCAAGAAAGCACAAGCTTCTATACCTTCTATACCGGGCTTGAGTTCTACAGCAAAACCACACGCGGCATTAAGCACGTCAGAACCAATTAAGCTCGCCGGAACAGGAGTGCGAAAATATGCCTGCCCGCTGGCCCTGCAAAAAAGATCTGCCAGATTAAAGCCATAGGAAAATTAATAATGCTAGTCTGCAGCCAGACACTAATGAGTCCTGTCTCAGCATAATCCTTGAACAGCAGCGTCGCAATGAGACTCATCGCCGGGCACATAAGACAGACGGTAAGTGCGCATCGGATCAGAAGTACAAAAAAGAATGGCATCTCCTGCGTTGCAACGCGACTTGTCAGTGCCATCACCGGTCGCTCCATGACAAACAATTCCAAAAGGATCGCGGCAGGCCACATAATCCGCAGTTCACCCAGCGCCATCATAAAAATTGCATCCTTCATCCCGCCGATATTGATCGCAATATTGTAGCAGATCATCGCATATACCATAAGAAACGCCATGATGATCGTAAAAATAACATTCTCAAGCAGATTTCGTGGAAACATATTGTTTTGGGCCATAAAAAAAACTCCTCTCAAGATCAACGTGTTGTTCGTTATCACTGACAGGAGTGTGCGTTTCCAATAATACCGTATAGAAAAATGTAACCCGACTAAAGTATCACATTTTTCTAAACGGCGCAAGTTCTTTTTTGCATGATATCACCGCTCATTAAAATTTACAATTATCCCTTCATTTCATGCAGGATCCGACTGATCTCGATCTCTCCCTCTGCATTTTTACTATATCCATACCAGACTCCGCTTTCCGGTGTCAAAAACGAAGTCGACTGCTGTTCCGCATTGCAGATTTCACTAAATTTTTCTGCCATTTTGTCCAATTCATCATACGAGAAATGCTGCTGATGCTCCGGAAGCGCCGATTTTGCCTTTACAGAAGCGATCCACTTGCCCATCGGTTCACAATTCGGGTGACGTCGATCACCGCCAAAGCTTCGGCCTGCTGTCTGATACATAAACAAATCCGGCTTTGCATCTCTATAAAAATATGCACGTGTTTCAAAACCCATACCGTCCGGCTGCATTTCCGAATTCCACAGCAAGATCTGAAAACCCTCATCTGTAGTAATTTTAAGATTTATCAGTTCCCTTTCATAGATCCACTTGTAGAGCTGATAAAAATCTACCTTGCCATTACTATCCTTATATAAGCTGCCGCCTGCACCATTTAGCGGTGAAACCGCTCTGCCGACATTATGGTTTGAACGACAAGTTTCCATGGTGAACCCTGGAAAATCAAATCTGTCATGTGCCCCGGCTTCTGTAAAATAATGAGAAAAATAATCTATGTTCTGATCCACAATTACAGAGGGAATCGTATGCTCAGGGATAATGATGTGCGCCTCCGGATAATGCTCCAGTACCGAATGCAAATCTCCTGTATGGTCAAAATGTCCATGTGTCAGCACGATCACATCCGCTCCATGAACCCATTCTCCTGCGGATTTATCTGTGGGAGTATACTTATATTCATTATGCGGATCATTGGGATCATCGAAATACGGATCCATTACAATGGTTTTACCGTTAGGAAGCACAAATTCGTAGAAATTTACTCCATTCCAGCGAAGCCGTAAAAGAAGCTCATTATCATCCCATTCCTTGGTCTTCATTTTCTCTCTATCTACAACATGGCTCATTTTCATAATTTAAATCCTCTCTTCTTTTACTTTAACACGACAATATCTCAAAATGCCGGTATAAACGTCATGGTACATACAACTGAAATCACACAAATGATCAGCGAAGGCAGCCATCCCATCTTCAGCAGATCGCCCTGATCATAGCCTCCGGCTCCCATCATCAACGGTACGGTCGAAGTAGCGCTGGGAGTGAGGAACGCTGTAAGGCATGCTGCATTCAAAAGAACCAGTGGTCCGACCGGATTACAGCCCAAAGATTTGCAGGTCAGCACTACAATAGGAACAAAAATATTCATGACGCTCTGATTTTGCATGAATTGTGTCAAAATAAATGGTATTACAAAGAAAGCAGCTCCAATAATATAGCTATTTTTAGTATCGCCAAGAGAAATCGCTACCGCATTTCCGATGACATCTCCAAGTCCGCAGTTAACCATAGCTCCACCAACACTCAATGCTGCTACAAGCATAAGGATGATCATAAAGGGGACAGATGCCGTCGCTTCTTTAGGTTTCAGAACTCCGGTAACGACTTCCAGCGCAGCACCAGTCATGGCGATCTGCCAGTTTGCTACTCCAAGCTGCTTGGAAAAAACAAGTCCAAGTGTGGTGATTGCAAATAGAAAATATCCGAGAAACTCCTGCAATGGAGGAAGCGGCTCTTTAGCCGATTGTGCCTTGCCACCGCCCATCTCTAAGGGTATTGTCGGACTAGCAGGAGCAAATCTCGGAGCAATCATTATTGCATAAATTATGATCACAATAGCTGATAAAATCCTGCCTTTAAAAGGATCCAGCAAAGACATGGAATACTCTGTATAACCATAGCTCTCAAGGTATGCATTTTGCTGTGCAAACATAGTAGCACCAGTTCCAAGTGGTAAAACTCCGCATGTACCCACAGCTACAATACCTAATGAAAACATGGCCTTGGAAGGACTGACCCCGGCTGCCTCACAAGATGCTGCGAGAAGAGGCGCCATGATGGTAAACACTGCTACAGGACTAGGGATCAAGTTGCAAAGCACAAAGGTAACAAGCAAATACCCTGCCAGCATATTTGTAAATTTTCCCCCGGCAATTTTAAGGATCAAATGTGACAGCTTTGACACCGCCTGCGTACGGTTAAAACCAGCTGCCACCACAAACATGCCTGTAATCAGCAGCACATTGGCATTGGAAAAATGAGCAAGAACTGCCTTTGGTTCTACCAAGCCAGAAAAAGATGTCAGTATAATTGCGCATAGTGCAACCACACCATTGGTAGTGTGAAGCCGTTTTGCCAGAACATAACCGCCGATCAAAAAGACAAACAGCCCCAGACATAAATACATTTGCGTAGTCATTTCTTACCTCCCGATCATACACTGTTCCTGAGACACGAAATGCAATGTCTCAGGCTTTTATAGACTCTATGTCTATTTTAGATGTCATGAATGGGGTTGGCTAATAGATATATTACTTGCACTTATGCCGTTTTGGTATAACTAGTAAGTCGCATTGCACCGCTTTATCCAACTCACATAATCGTCCAGATACACTGAGCCAGACAGTTTCTTAATGCTTCATACCCCTCTGTCTTTTCAAATCCATTTCTGCATACCAGATATTTCCACTGCTCAATGTCATCTTTGGGATCCAGGCGCACAAACCTGCCTGAATCCGCACAGGAATATATCAGATCGCTTCCCGTAGCAGTAAAAACATAGTTTCCTTCTCCCTCATCAGCAAGATGCATGCGCTGGTACATGTTATCCTCGAGAATCATCGTTACATCACAATTAAATTTTTCACATAGTAAACGGATATTGTTATAACTTGCCGATCCCTCACGATTGGCAATGACCGGCTCCTGGATCAGATCTTTCATGCAAACCACCGGAATATTGTATTCAGAAACCTGATATGTTTTTGAGAGAAGCGCACTTTGTTTTGATAGATAAATACTGGTATAAGCCCTGGAGCTTTTTTCATAATGGAGTCCCTGCTTAAAACGTGTAACACTAAGGCACGCAACATCTATTTCTCCCCGCATCACATCTTCATGCAGCCTTCTGCTGGAGGCAGAACGAATGTCTATCATATATCCTGCACCGTTTTTATAAAACCATTGCAACATTTTGCTGGAAATTGCAATCGCCTGCTGAGGTGCCAATCCAAACAAAATTCTCTTCTCATCTCTCTGGCGACGTCGCTCAAGCTGTGCAAGGAATGCATTATGCACGAGCAGTATCTCCTTGGCCATATTGAGATATAGCTCTCCAGCTTCTGTGACTTCAGACTGCTTCCCCTTACTTCTGTCAAATATAGAAATATGATATTCCGCTTCAACCTTGCGTATTGTACGAGATAACGCAGGCTGCGCTATATGAAGCTGTTCTGCTGCCTTATTAATGCTGCCACATTCAACAACAGCAGCAATACGCCTGATATCCTCTATATCCATAGTAAATCACCTAAGCAAATATTCCGTAAGTCATTCGTTCGTCATCAGTTACGACATCATACCGTTGAATCTTTCTCAATCTCCTGCTGCTTCTTTAACAGAAATTTCTCCAGGTCTTTAAAGGCCGATAAAAAGCTATCCTTTAGCAAAATCATCAGTTCATCTGCATCTTCTTCATTATATATATGCGTAGACTGATTCCGTTTCTTCAACATAAGAAGCCAGACATTCTCATCCTGCAGAAATCCTGTCTTGACAGATAACATCTACAATAGTTCTCAATCTTTTTCATATATCGTCACTCCGTCTTTCTGAATCTCCTTACGCAGATCATCCGAAACCATCTGATCCATATCAATCAGATCAAAAGACAAAAGACTCCAGGTTTTTTCCTGTATGTCATCATAAAACCGGTCAAAATCTCCACCATAAACCGCAAGATCAATATCACTCCGAGCCGTGTTGGTTCCTCTTGCTCTTGATCCAAACAGAACAAGCTTTTTTACAGACGCAGCCTCTGCAAAGCGTAATATATCCCGCATAGCTCTCCCGGGAATCATACTTTCCTTGAATTGTTTAGTCATAACTCTCACCCCATCGCGATTACAAAATACTATCTGTTTTCTGCGCCGCCTACATGAGCACCAGATCTGCTTTTTCTTAGGGAAAGCAATTATGCAGTATAGAGAAGAGAGTGCCCATTACCTTCACTTATAAGTTTTCCAGACTATCTCCATAACGTTCCAGAAGCTTTTCCTCCAGCTTGTTAAATTCCGGAATATATTTACTGATGATTTTTTCAACCAACTGGACTGCCGCGTTTTCATCATAGATATGTGCGGTCTTATTACGTTCCTCCAGCATTTCCAACCAGACCGACTCCGTCAGAAAATCATAGTATTGATATGCAGTTTTGATAATCTGTCTCGGCGAACCTGAAGCCGCCTCAACACTCCCCTCGTATTTCAGTAGTTCCTTTAGAAGTTTCCAGGACAGTTCAAACTGAATCATAAACTTATCGATGATTCCACTGACAATAAACGTGTTCCCCAGATCCTCACCTTCCGATGTCCTTAGTACTTGCAAATTATTTTTAAAATTTTTAAATTTCTCCATAGATCAGAACCCCATCTCTTGCGATCTCCTGCTTAAGCTTCTCGGAAATCTCATCATCCATATTAATAATGTCAAAAGAAAGCAACGTGCTGGTATGATTATCAATGTCATATGCAAGATCATAAAAATTCCGACATCCGCAAACCGCAAGATCAATATCACTCTTTGGAAGTTCTTGTCCACGAGCACGAGAGCCAAATAGGAGAATGCTTTTGACTTCATATTTCTGCCCCAGCTCCCGCAGTTCTTCCAAAACAATTTTAGGTATATGAAATTCTTCGCCGGCCTCATGCATCAGTACATCTGAATTTTCAGAATTGGTCATCTGCTCATTGCCCCTTCCTAAAAGCCTGAATAATCTACTGGAATTTTCAAGTTTCTCAAAAAATAATAGCGCACCGCAAGGCGTATAATTTGACGTTTACCATAAGAATGCACAAACCACCAGTCCGTTTTATGTCACATCCACTCTCTCATTTTCCGGGTAACATCATTTTTAATTTCGACCACCAGCGGCTCTTTTGTAAATAGCAGGAACATCGCATATCCAGCAAAAAACAGAACCGCTGAAATCACCAAGATGACAAAGGTATGTACTCGCAGGTATTTGGTCCACACGCTAAGCAGTAGCCCTGCCATAATCGCGGCACATATCCGTTGATAATGAACGCTAATCAGCGCCTTTCGGATTTCTTGTTTTAAACACCTGTACTGTACCACCAGCACGGCAAATTCCGCAACCAGCGTTCCGATCGACGCTCCGGCAGAAGCAAATCTCGGTATACATATGGCATTAATAATAAAATCCAGGACTGCACCAGTAATGACAGAATACAGCAAAATATTTTCTCTCCCCAATGGCACCAGCATTTGTATACCCAGAAGGTTAGTGATACCAATAAACAGCACCGTCGGCATGATGATGATAAGAGGCATGACAGCACTCTCATAGGCGCTTCCCGAAAGAAAGAAAATACTTTCCTTTGCAAAAGCCATGAAATACACAACCAGTGGCGAAGCCATCAAAAAAACAAAATTCAGTGCTTTACCTGTAATCTTTTTAAGATCGTCCATCATGCCATTTTCAACATAATAGGAGGCTCTGGGCAAAAGAACACTCCCAAGTGAAGTAACAAGAGACGCCAAAATAGACTTGATTTTAATGGCAACATTGTAATAGCCAACTTCCGTATCCATCGTCATAAAACCAAGCATCACATTATCAAGACTTGTGTATATTGTACCGGCACAGGCGATGGCAAAAAAAGTAAGGACAGGTTTAAAATGCCTTTTTAAGCAGTACTTCCCCATCCACTTCATGGAGATATACTTACGTACATTAATGAAATTTAAAATATTGGAAGCGGATCCGGCAAAAATCGATATAGCTCCATAAATGACATAGTCCTGCTGCTTATGAATCAGCAGAAACATTGCGAGGATGGCTATCAATTTAAAAATCACCGAGCGTATGGTGATGTAGGTATATTGTTCGAGGGCTTTATAGAGCCATTCCATGCCGATCGCATTTAAAACGATCGTAAAGCTGATGATTACATAGAGCTCTCTGTCGCCTTGCAGCCTGGGAATGTATTTTAGCGCAATCCCTAGAGCAACATATGAAAGCACGCACATAAAAAGATTGATCATCAACAATTCATGTACCACTCTTGTCAGTTCTTCCTTGTCATCTCGTACCCGGGCGCATGCCCTGATTCCATACGTTGGAATGCCTAATTCTGAAACCATTACAAAATAGGAAATGAATGAAGTCGCAAACGAAATCTTCCCCATCCCCGCCGGTAACAGGATTCTCGAAATATACGGGAAGGTAATCAGAGGAAAGAAAATGTATGATGACATCGTAAGCATCATATTCATTATGAAATTAACTTTAAGTGATCCGCCCTTCATTCCAAACATTCCTTACATTATTTCTTCATTTCCTTTTCTGTCAGCCCCAGATACTGTCTCCACATTTTGTCGGAACTTAACTCGGGAGCCGCCTCTCGGAATCTCTTTGCAGTTTTCCTATACTTACCCAAAATCAGCCCTGCCGATTTTAAATAGATTCCGATAAACATCACCATCTTCCGGTAATCCTTACCAGCAACGCATGCTTTTCCACTTGTTGGTTCATAAAGCACGACTTTTTTATGCCGGAAACACTTAAAGGCGTCATCCGTGGCAGCAACACTTACGACTTTTTGATCCCCCGGCAGCAGCCAGCCATTAAAGCTAATCAGCTTAATAAGATTACCGAAACGGAATGGACGGGAAGCTTTTTTCCGCATGATCTTATCAAGATTAAAGCTCTCCATAGCCTCCGCAATCTCTCCCTTATTTGCTTCATACGTTTCATCAAGTTCCTGATACGGCCGCAGTGGAAACTGCTTCCCTACAAACCCGCGTACCTTTTGATTCAGCCTCTCAGCATCAACGTGCATAAGCCACTCCGGCCCGCGGCAAAAATCCTTAAGCCCTTGATATACTAAAAACGCCTCGGCGTATCGATAGGATATCAGCATCGAGGTAAGCGAACCCCAGATTCTGGTGAGTACCTGAAAAGATGATTTTTCCGGTTCAAATAACGCTTCCGTAATCAACATGTTCCGGAGATCATAATATCTGTTGGATCCTGCGAATGTGACATCCGCGCCATTATGCCAGACACTCACGCCGTTCAGTAAGACCATACCTTTATCGGTATTTCGCAGTCCATAGGAAATATCATCCTGATGAATAAATACCGGTAAGGGCAGGTTATCTTTGCGCACAACTCCCATGGAATAGCAACAGCACCACCAACCCGGATACGTCATTTTGTGGGATGACTTTGCCGCATGCATAAACTCTGCAAGGCAGTTCTCAAACTTTGAGAGATCATAGAACTGATGGTCCAGATGAATCTGAAAGTCCTGATACCACTGCATACCAACCTGCATGATGGTTGGATAATCTTCTCTTAACAAAGTCCCCCCAACGATAATATCCTTCCACTCATCCTTGACCATGGACAGAAAGCCATAGAGCCTTACCAATAGATCCAGATCATAAACCGTATCATCATCCATCAGCACAATATGGCTTAGATGAAAGGTCTCTTTTTGATCGATTGCCGCCAGCATGCCTCGCGTAAACCCACCTGCTCCTCCAACATTCGCATTAGGTAAGATGGAGATTCTGCCTTCTGCACTTTGAAGAATCGATTTTACATCATCCCGTTCCAGCAAGGTATTTCCATTATCTACAACAAAGACATAAACATGGCCCGCCGCTTCTGTTCCTGCCTCTAAAAAGCGGATCATCCGCTGCAGGTTCTGAATAATATATTTTTCTCTTTTGAATGTGCAGATATCCACTGCCAGATTGACCGGACGTACGGACGAAGCGTTTCCTTCAAACCATCCGCTTAATGTCCGTTCCTCATCCGATACTCCCGGGTCCTCTTTAAGTGAAAACCAGAAGACTCCATGATCATAGCTTGCGTAAGGATATTCCAAGTCATACTCTTTTAAGCTTTCAGAATCCAGTATACTCTCCGAGAGA
Source organism: Oribacterium sp. HCP28S3_H8 (assembly GCF_052064775.1). Taxonomy (NCBI): domain Bacteria; kingdom Bacillati; phylum Bacillota; class Clostridia; order Lachnospirales; family Lachnospiraceae; genus Oribacterium; species Oribacterium sp. HCP28S3_H8. The sequence continues at coordinate 239,812 of NZ_JBQHUZ010000003.1, forward strand.
ACCTCTTTGTCATGCATCAGACGCACAGACTGGTAGCCCTTTACGTAAAGCTGCAGGCTCAGCGATGTCAGTTCCGTGTAAACCTTCCGTTTTTCTATTTCAAAAAGGTTAAAATATCCATTTACATCCACCCACTGATCGTTCTTATGATAATAAAGTGATGGTTCAGAACAGATCGCGCTGTCCGGCATCATTAAGCTTTGCAGTCTCATAATTATCTTTTATCCCCTTTGCAATATCAACAAAGCCTTTACACCGTTGATCGGCCAAACACCTGGGATATGCGGCTTTTTACCAATACCAGAACCTAGTCTGCTCCCTTGTGGGTAAATACGATCGCAACTGTTTTAAATAATATCTTGATATCAAGCCAGAGGTTCCAATTGTCAATATACTCGCAATCCAGACGTACAATTTCTTCAAAGTCTTTGATGTCGGATCTTCCGCTGACCTGCCACATCCCTGTGATTCCCGGCTTCATGCTGAGACGCCGTTTGTGGTAATTGGAATACTCTTTGAATTCTCCGACCGTAGGCGGGCGTGTCCCTACTAAAGACATATCTCCCTTCAGTACATTAAAGAACTGCGGAAATTCATCAAGACTGGTTTTACGGATGAATTTGCCCACCCGGGTGATTCTCGGATCATCCTTGATCTTAAACATAAGGCCGTGCATCTCATTTTGTTTCATAAGTTCTGCCTTGCGGGCTTCAGCGTCCTGATACATGGACCGGAACTTATACATTTTAAACTTCCGGCCATTTTTACCGACACGCTCCTGTGCAAATATAACCGGCCCGGGAGAATCCAGCTTGATCGCTATGCCAATAAAAACAAACAGTATCATGGCAATCAGCGACCCGACAAGACCTCCCAGAATATCCATAATTCGTTTTGCGGCCAGCCACCGCAGCTTGATCATCGGCTGCTCCATGATCATCATCGGGATAGATCCCAGATATGCCAGCCGGCACGTGGTCTTTGGCACATACTTTTTTGTCTTCCGGGCAATCCGATGCTCGAGATGCTCAATACTGGAAAGGTTGAGATGCACAGAAATGCCCATTTGTATAAAGTTTTCCACCGCTTCTGTGATCAATGGATTTTCATTATCAGGCACAATGATAAAAATTTCATCCATTGCACTACTGCGCACCCATTCCACCAGTGAACTGGCATCTGCCACAACAGGCACATGATCAATCTCGCGTGGCTCTACGCCCTCCATCACGGAATCTTTTGTTTCATTGATCAGCATTAATCCAACCAGCCGGCGCGACCAGTCCTTTTTTAAAAGATCTGTAATTACTGCTGCTCTACCGCTGGTCGTGACCACACCCACCAGAGATGCCGCCGTCGTCTGATAAAAATGGTTCATAATAAACCGCTGCATAAGTCCAAGCAGAACCGCCAAAATAATAAAATGAAACAAGATTGTCAATACAAAGTAATGCCGGGAAGCGGTAATATCATTTTTTTCAATCAACAAAATCACTGCCCAGATGCCGGAAAAATAAATGGTCGCTTTGAGGGATTTAATCGCGTATTTATATGCCGGTAGACGTTCAAAGGCATATCTGCCATCATAAAGCGCAAGAATCATGGCGATCATCTCGGCAGCCATGACCGGAAAAATTGCGCTCACCCAGGTATTTCCTGCGAGAAACTCCTTTGTAAGCTTTGCAGCATTTTTAAGTAATCCGATAGCCAGAACACTGCTCAAAAAGGCAGATAACAAATATAGTATTGTTGTGATCGTTAACTCCAGTTTCTTTCGCTTCATCTATCCATCCTCTTTTAAAAGATTTCATGCAACAATCTGCCCGGCAACATCATAATGCGTTTCAGAAATCACCTGATGATTGGCATCGTATTTCCTGACAATATGTGCAAAGCCGTTGATATTATTTACCGGTTGGCCATCCGTATCATAGTATTTCTCATCAATGACATTCCCGTTATCATCATATTGACGGTCAATTGCAGCAATACCATCCAGATTCCGAATGGGCTTATGATCCGTACCGAAATATTCATCCCGGATGACCTGGTGCCGCTTATTAAATGTACGGTGAATTTCTGCGTATCCGCTTGCATTTATGACAAGCTGATTATCCTTATCATAATAACGTATTACATTAATATTGCCATTATGATCATATTCGTATTCACACGCGGCATATCCATCCGAGGTCATTGTTTTATTGCCATCCAGATCATAATACTCTTCTCTTACCTTCTGGCGATATTTATTTAGGAAAATATGCGTATCCAAATCTACCTTACGTGTATATGAGATACTGTTAATCCTAAGTGTCCGTCCCGAATCCGCAATAGCAAGGAACTCGATATCCTGATATCCTCCTGACCAGAAATCAATCGTCGCTGTATAATGACCATTGGCATCAAACTGACTGCGGCTTACCGGGACTTCAGCACACTGTATTTCTCCATTATACGCAGTTACTCTCAGCAGCGCCACCTCATAGTCGTCCGTATATGCTTGATCCGGATCGGAAATCGACAGGTCATATGTAACAGTGTAAGCGCCTTCATAAAGATTAACGTACGGGCCATGAAGCATGGAATGCTGCGCCCCATCCAGCATAATGGAACCTGCCGCTGTCTCAGGCAGCTGATTTAATCTGGCCTGTTCCGCAAGATCCACCGGATAAACCGCAGGGCAATATCCGGTGAAATGATATCCCTCATTTTGCAGCGCAGTAATTACCCCTCTGTCATTGGTATATATTGCATGTTTATCTGAAATGGGAGTATATAGAAATCCGGTCTTACTAAATACTTTGGAATCAAAATCCCGTGCCATAACCACCGTTGTATTCTGACCATGCGCAAGTTCCTCACCGCTAAAGACCGATCTATGGATCCCGGGAAATCTGCGGTGATAAACTTCCGGGAAGTCCGTTACATACAAATTTCCTGTTTTTGCTTTCAAAATAGCTTCAATTGACTCAGCGTCCTCTGCAAGCAGGTCCTGCTGCTGCAGCTCTGCCTGATGAATCACGTAATTGGCGGCTGCAATCGTAATCGTATATATCAGTACCACGGAAACAACGATAACCGGGATCCCCTTTAGTTTTAAATCAAGATCTTTTACAGCACCAGCCTCGTTGTTTGCGCATTTTTTGAGCGCAGCATGATAACAGCACCACATAAGCGCCGCCAGTGTCATGAGCATCATGAGGACGAACGCGAATACCACTGCTTCACGTTTCCCGTCTCCGGTCAGATGCACTGCCTGCACCAAGGTGCGCATCCAGTCAAGAGCGGTCCGAAAAACAAGGCCCATCACGATCAGCGGAAGCAGGGCGGCAAATTTTGGCAGCATCTTGCGTATACCGGCAGAAGCCGTATTGCTACAGGCCCTGTCCTCAGTCTGAGCGTCCGTGATTTCTGCTGCTTTGGCCTTATACACATGCATATGAGCAAAGGGCATAATCAGCAGAATATTGTAATGAACCTCCATAAAATGATGCTCGGAAATAGAATGAAAGGCAATGATTGCCATAACTGCCGCAAGCCTGTAATTGCCGCACTTGATCGCCTTTTGCGTCATCCAGCACCAGAGTACACAAATACAAATCAGCAGTACCCAGCCGTATCGCACAAGGATCAGCATGTAAGTGCTATCAATAAAATTATAGTTCAGCGCGGAATATACACTGGAGCCTGCACCAATCATTTCAAATGGTACGCCAAACGGATGCAGTCCATGCTGTGTAACCGCATCAGATGCAAGCTGTACACGATTGGACAATAATTCATTGATCCGGTACGCAAAGCCATAATTTTTTTGTAACGCGTAGGTAAGCGTCATCATTCCTACGGCTGATACAGGAAACATGATAACATAAAGGAAATGTACCGTATCAGAAATCCATTTTAAACATTTATGTCCTGACAAAAACCTTTGATCAATACTATTAAAGCAGATCGCAATAAAAAAAAGTACACTGCAATACGTGCTTGTCTGACTATGCGCCACGTACCATGATATATATAAGGAAAGAACAGCCAGGCAAAGTGCGCACCATGCTGGCAGTTTTTTCCAGATCACATACAGAAACATCAATAAAAAAAGAACCAGCGATGCAAGGTCTGTAGGATAATAGATTCCCCAACTGCTGCGGACATAATTATCTTTAAGATAAACCAGATTGGTAATTGCTCCCCCAAGGCTGGATATGATCACAACAATTGTAACCATGCCGACGCTCAACAGATATATTTTAATCAGCCTGTCAAAATCAATATCGATGCACCCCAATGTCGTGATCCCAAGAAAGAGCAAAAAGCCATACCGATCTGAGTAAAAGACCAGCAGATAGACCATTGCCAGCACTGCACCGAACCATGCATTACGATGCCAGGGCCATAATAGCAGCATCTTAATTCCTACGACTATGGTCATCGCTAAAAATAAAGCGTATTGGAAAACCTTTAAATAAGGAAAATGAAATGTAGTTATAGTTAACGTAATATTAAAAAGATAAAAGAACAAAATCCATTCAATGCTCCAATTACATACATCAAATATTTTATTTTTATTCATTAGCCTTAAACGATTTCCCATTAACTTTTCCATAGATCACATTTTTTTAGATGCAATGATCTAATTTCCTTCTTTTTAATTCCCGGTATGATAACACAATAGCTGACTTTTACGAATGTTGTTTCGTATAAAGTCAGCTACTGCCGTTTGATTCAATTACATAACAATTACGCCAACAAGTTTTTTGCCAAGACTGTTAACCATCGCAATTTCCCTCTGCATATTATCATATCTGGAAATATCCTTTTGTTCTACAATGACTGCCGCATCTGCATCCTGTAAAGTTTTTATTGCGTGCGCATTTTTAATGACATTTCCCGCTGCTTTTACAGTATATTGCGCAAGCTGCGCATCAATCCCATGGAGCAAATCCGCAATCTTATCATCTGATATCGTACCGATAAGAGCAAGTGTCCTGATCTCAGGTGATGCATGTAAAAGCGCCGTAATATTGGCTGCGGAAATATCATATAGATGCCTTACTTCTTTTTCCTGCATTGCGGTATACTCCGGGCCGGTTACCAGCACCTCATGGTCCGTACCTTCAAGTTTCATGAGCAGCTCATCCATATGAGATAAAGATCTCCGCTTGACAAGTTTTCTGGCAGCTCCCAATACATTAACATGTAAACGGCTCTCTATCTGTTCCTCAGTGGTAATTTTACCATTGATCACATAACAAATTGCATAGATAAACGCCAGGACAAAAACACCTCCGATGATACCAATCAAAGCGAATTTCACTGCATTTTTTAATACACTGTGCCGACTGATTGTGTTATCCACCGGCGCTTCCAGTTTATCACTCGCCTCTTTAATGGATGCGATCTGTGTTTTGATATTCTGGATATAGTCATTTACAGATGAAGTATCGGCAATGTCCTGGTTTTCAGTAAAGTCAGTATAGATATTTTTATCTACCGTATTATACGAGTTTTCTGAAACCTGGGTAATTGTATGCGTATGTACTTTAGTGGATATATCCGACGTACTGTTGTTCAACACCTCGACAAGATACTTCATAATATCATCTGCAAGCTCCTGCGAGTCACCGATGGTAGTAACCGTTAATATCCCGGAACTATAATTCTCATCAACATGAACCAGCTCCTTGATATAGCGTGCATCAACATCTCTGCCTATTTTTTTCTGTATCTCATCATATATATTTCCACTATTTACAGCCGAAGCATATGCATCCATTACAGCAAGCGTCGGATCAATGGATGGATTTAAAACATTAGGCATTACCTCATAGCCGGTATTGATATAAAAGGTTGACTCATTTTTATATACTTTATACGGATCTATATTCATGAGTATGGATTGCTTGCAATAGTCATTATACCGATCTATCTCGTCATTTAAATCCTTGATCTGAATTTTATAGAAATCCTTAGACGCCGTATATTCCTGAAGCGCCAGATCATAATCATCCGCATCCGCCTGCCGGCTTACGGAATCACGGAGTGCGGAAACACCACTAATAAATTTATATCCGCCTGCCAGGCATCCGATGAGTAAGCCAAAGAGTATGACTGACCTCCACTTTTTAAAAATGGTAAACATCAAATCCTTAAGATCAATCTCGATCTCATCATTATACTGTGTCATGTACCCGTGATCATTCTGATTCATGCGTTTCTCCTGCTACATCAAGTTTATAACTTAAAAATTTTACCCAAAACTCCTTAGAGCTCATCGCGTTGTACGCCTTGCGATATGCCTGCCGAACCTCTGCATATCTATGCTTAAGTTTCCGTAATGTCCTGTAAAAAGCGATCAGGCATTTCCACATTTCTGCAATGCTATGCTGTACTATCATACCATAATTTTCCGAGGGCTCAAACAAAAGTATGCTTTTCTGTAGAAACAGTGTAAAAGAAGGGTGAATTCCCATCGGATATGCGTGTATATGCGTTTTCTGCCGATCGCTGGTCTTAACCTCCTCTGGAAAACCATACTCCCGGATTTCCCGCAGCGTCTCCGGGTCGTCCGTAAGCTCTGCTACCGGTTTAAACTTATATCCCATCGCATTTACTTCCCGGAGCTTCTCCACAGGATCCATCGCTTTAAGATATTCCGGACCTCTCAGGAAATCCGAAATTCCAAGGCACTTGATGTAGACATCCCGATATCGGAAACGAAGTAGATCTCCGATGACTCTTTTCCAGAGATTTTTAATCCATGCCCTTTCATTTCCATCCGGATAGATGAGCGCATTCATAATCGTAATGTTCCTTACATCATAATAGGAAAGCGCAGATGTCCTCCGGTGCTCAAACGAATTATGCCAGACACAGATACCATTCAAAAAGATAAATCCGTTTTTCCGGTTCCGGATGCCGTATTCCATGTCATCACAATGGATAAACATCGGAAGCGGGAGGTTATCTGCCCGAACTACCGTCAGCGGATAGCAGGCATACCACCATCCCGCATAGCTTGTCGGGAGAATGTTTTCGTTCTCGACAATTTCATCAAAATTCCGAAGATCTACTCCTTCATGGTTCCGGACAGATGTGACACCATTCCAAACTGCACCGGACTCGTGCTGGATATAGGGTTGGTCAATCCGATGCATCGCACCGCCTATGCAGGCATCCCTGTACTGATCCTTAATAAAGGAAAGCAACGCGATCGTTCGGATCAATGCATCTGGTTCAATCACCGCATCATCATCCATAAAGATCATATGTGTAATGTGCTTCTGCTCCCGGTCTTTCAGAATTTCCAGTATCCCCCGTGTAAAGCCACCAGAACCACCGACATTTCGATTAGGTATAATGTGAATACAATCTGACGCGATATTTGCCGGCTCAAGGGTTTGCCCGTTATCTACAATATAAACCAGGAGATTGCTTCGGTACGGATTTTCAGGGTTGCACAAGATACTGCGTTCCAGTACCTCCATGTTCCGGTAAACATACTCCTCCCGATGGAACGTACAAATATCGATTGCAACCATCGGTCGATATTTTGGTATATCCTGCGTGACATAACCTGCAGAGAGTATGTGGGATCCTGCGGACAGGCTCTCAAAGGAAAACCATAAAAATTCATCCTGCTTGTCATATGGAAATGGGATCGTGCAAGTCTTAGATGCGCCAGGATCAAGCACTTCTGATTTTGCTTTCTCTGTCTCTGAAATAACCGGCTCTGAAACATTCGTTCCAGGGAAAGCTGTTTCTGTATTAACTGTTTTGATAAGGCCTGTTTCGGAAATAAGAATTTCAGAAAGCAATCTCTGCTCCTTCTGCGCAGTATAGGCCCACAACCGTATACGCGCACTGCCTTCTATTTTTATGTGCAAAGCGATGCTTTTAAGATCCGTATACCATCGCCATTTTTTTAATGAAAAAATATTGAAGTAGGTATTATATACTTGTTCTGCGCCTGCTCTCCGGAAATAACAGTCCTCGGCGCTGCAGGTTTCCGGATTTGGAAAAAGGATTGTTTGTAATAATGTGTTCATAGGTTCATACCATTTAATGAGGTGTTTTGATTGCTCATATTACTAATATGCTCTTGTCATTTATGTCTTGATGGTAAAAATTCATTTCAATCATTCACTCAATAGTTAATCATGTTATCCTGCCGATTGTCTGATACACCTCTATCACTTCTACAATTTCTTTCACGTAAATCCTTTTTTCATACCAAGAGCAAACCATCCTATTGGTAACAGCATATAATCCGTAGCACGCAGCATCGTAATGCTTTTTCGCTCTGTGCTGTGATAGATTTCCGGGCAATCCTTCAGAAGCTTTTGATCCCATGTTTTCAGTTTTTTACGCGTCTCTGGATGATTTCCAAGGCTGATATCAATCTGAAACTGGTTTTCTACAATCTGCGCCACACAGCGGGCAATATAATGACGTTTCGGTGCAGGCAATGCCGGAAGTCTTTTGTAAAAATCCACAAGGCTTTGCAACACTCTCATATGCTGTTCCCGGTTTTTCTGCATGGATCTGATATCCATGCTCTGCCCCGACCTGCCAAGGCGGTACATATATAAATTTCTACAGTCGTAATAAACCGTATCTGCCAGAAGCATCGGATATGTGACATATTCCTGATCTACATAAAAACAGTGCTCATCCATCCGATCCGGCATGTTCTTTAAGATGGACGTACGGATCGTCAGACTATGCATCTTGATAACCTGATCTACAAAGCCTTCTGAAATCTTACCACTGTGCCCATATTTCCCGGGATCCAGTGCTGCATGCATCTCCCGCAGCACGCGCCATGTTGTATCCTCCAGGCACAGAAAGTCAGATGCGATCACATCCTCATCATGCCCCTCTAAAAGCTTTAGAAAAGCAGGAAATTCCTCCGGATTCAGCCAGTCGTCTCCATCCACCACCTTGAAATATTTACCAGTGGCATGCTGAATTCCATAATTGATTACGGACCCGTGACCTCCATTTTGTTTATGATGGAAAGAAACACTGCCGGGATATCGTCTAACATAATCCTCTGTGATTTCTGCTGTACGGTCTGTCCCTCCATCATCCACCACAAGGATTTCAAGACATGACATATCTTCCCCCGGCAGGACCATGGAATCCAGATTCTTTTTTATATATCGCTCTGCATTATATGCAGGGACTACAATCGTCAACAGTTTTTCCATAGTATCTTCTATTACATAATCATGATCATCAGTTACATTAACGTTTCTGATTGTAATTCTGTCAAGATGAGCATTTAGATTCGCCCTTGATAGACAATTGTTTTTCTCAATGCTATGATGAACTTAGGTTTCTGATTGTGATAGACATGTACCCTAAGCTAAATGTTCGGGAGACATGCCTATCATAAACAAATGTATATCGGCAATCGTTTTCTTATCTAAAATTCTTATCTCGAAAAATATTAGAAGGAGAAATAAAGGATGGAATCATACTCTGTATTAATGTCAGTCTATAATAAGGAAAATCCATCCTATTTACGGGCTTCAATCCAAAGCATGCTTGATCAAACCGTTCCATTTCATGACTTTGTTCTGGTTTGTGATGGTCCGTTAAATCCTGAACTGGAGCAGGTCATTTCTGATTTTACAAAACACGCAAATGCATTTAAAGTTGTGCGTCTCAAAGAAAACCTGGGGCTTGGTCCGGCGCTGAATGCAGGTCTATCATACTGCCAATGCGATCTTGTCGCACGCATGGACTCGGATGACCTTTCTCTCCCGGATCGTTGTGCCCGTCAATTACAATGCTTTGCAAGTCACCCGGAGCTTGCCATCGTTAGTGGTTTTGTCACGGAGTTTGCAGCTGATCCACGTAATCCCGGGAGAACGCGCACTGTTCCAGAGTATCAAGAGGAAATCAAAGCATTTGCAGCCAAAAGAAGCCCCTTCAATCACCCATGCGTAATGTATCGGAAATCGATGGTACTCAATGCCGGTTCCTATTCTTTAGATTTCCCTTATTTTGAGGATTATGCACTTTGGATCCGGATGTTAAGCATAGATGTCCAGGCTTACAACATTCAGGAACCACTGCTTCTTATGCGGGCAGGTACAAAAATGTACCAGCGCCGTGGAGGCTTAAAGCATTTTCAATCCGCTAAAAAGCTTTACACTCTCATGCTTTCCCAAGGTTACATTACACGGATCCAATATCATACAACACTATGCATGCGTCTGGCAGCAGACCTTATGCCCGGGACACTCAGGCGCTTCCTCTATCAGCATCTATTAAGACATTGATTATTCAAGGTCCCAACGCTATGTCTTCGCCCTCTTCCATACCCTCGGTACTCTCCCGGGTAAACATCGTCTGGATCGTTTTTAATATAATTTCCAGATCCAGGGCAATACTATAGTTCTGGATGTACATAAGATCCAGCTTCAGCTTGTCGTACGCAGTTGTATTATATTTCCCATAAACCTGTGCATATCCCGTGAGTCCAGCCTTGACCTTTAAGCGATAGGCAAATTCCGGAATCTTATTTTCATATTCCTTGGCAATCTCTGGTCTTTCAGGGCGAGGACCGACAACGCTCATATCGCCTTTTAATATATTAACAAACTGAGGCAGTTCATCAAACCGTATCGACCGGATAACTTTGCCGACCTTTGTAATACGGCAATCGTGAGCCGCAGCAAGACGCGCCTTGCCATCATGCTCCGCATTTTCCTGCATGCTACGGAATTTATAGACATAAAAATGCCTACGATCTATTGTAAGTCTTTCCTGCCTGTATATGATACTTCCTCCATCCTCCAGCTTAATGGCAATCGCAATCAGCAACATAAATGGGGAAAATATTATCAGCAGCAACAACGCCAGTACAATATCCTCAAACCGTTTAGCAGCCTTACCCTCAATCGTAAGCCCCTCATTTCTGGCCATAAGCATCGGGGTATCAAACATATGCTGGCTTTCACAGCTTCGGATAATGATATCACTTATTTTTGGCAAAACGTAGGCGCGGACGTTCTTTTCATAGCAGTACTTTAAAATCTGATTTCTTTCATGGCTCTCGATATCACAGATGACTACACCCTCATACTTTGGTATCTGCTTCTCTATCATCTCGATACCACGGTGAATGGGAATCTTACCGGCAACTGTAAAGCGGTCTGTACGTGAAGTAATTTTGCGCATCAGGCTCATAGCCGGCCGGTCCCCGTAAATCATCAGAACACGACGAGGTGGATATGCAGTGAGATAAATCCGATTACTGATCAGTGCCCAGGGAATGGTAACTAAAATCTGTGTTGCCGTCATCAGCAGCAAATACAATGCATTGGGAATGCTCTTGGTTAATAGCACAATCGCGAGATAGGTGATAATGTTTATCACAAAAATACCTATTGCCTGAGAAAAAATCACATTAAAGACTCGTAGATATCCGACCTTCCAGCCACCATAAATTTGGACTAAGGAAAAGAGTCCAAAAAGATACATCCCTAAAAACAGCCAGTGTCCTCTGCGGTAGAACTGTATATCCATTCCATTACTATAAAAATCCGTCCATACCTTCCAAAAAAGAACTCCATGTATCAAAAGCAAGACGCCACAGAAAAAGGCTCTGATCAGCCTCCTGTACTGTCCCTTTGTATTCAAAATCAAACCTCCCGATCTCTGCCGTCAAAACATGAAATAGTGCTTCCTAAATGCTATATTATTTTCAATTAAGCTCAATGGCAGAGGATTTATATCTCAAAAGAATGTTTCAAGTATAGCAGATCGGATGAAGGCTTACAATCCAATCAAATAGAAATTACGAATAACTTAATGAACGATATAATTAATATGCAAAATCAAGCGCAAATAAAAAATAATGCGTTCCAAAAAATCAAATTTGATAATAAAAAAAGCTATGCATTTAAATCTTAAATCAAATAAGTGATCACCTTAAATGCACAGCTTTTACTAATAAACGTTGTTATTCCGAAACAACCGTTCCAAACGGAATGCTCTCACCAGCAGATATGGTCTGATTTTCGTAGTCTGCATCTCCTTGTTTAATTTCATAATGGATTGCATACGAATCATAGAAGCTTCCTAAACCATCTGCTGATGGCTCTGTATATCGGCTATCCTGAACACAAGCTTCCTGTGAAATCTGTGTCAGCACATCCGACATGAACAGTTTGATTGCATCATCAGATACATCATCCATGATCTCTACTGTGATGTTGACCTGCTTTGGATCATTGGTGCCGGAGATTTGCAGATCCTTTACAAATGCATAGGTCTGTGCGTCATCAGAAAGATTCTCAATAACATCGTCCGAGATCTGATCAAAATCAATATTTATTACCTGATCTGCCGCGATCGTAACAGAAACAGGATCCTGCATTGCAGTATTGTATTTCGGCTTGCATGCTGTCACGGAAAGGCTTGTAAATACAGCCAGTATAATAATTAATTGTATTTTTTTCATGATTTAGAATTTAAAAAAAGGGAGCGGGAATCACTTCCCTCTCCCTTTTAAAAGGCAATCACTAAGATTACTTCTCTACATAGTAAACAGTGTCGCTACCAGCTACAACAGCACCTACTTCAGTGTAATCAGAATCATTCTTCTTACCAGTAAAGAGCTTGTCACCAGCATAAGTTACAACACCATCTTTGTTAGTGTAGTAGTAAACATCATTGCTGTCCTTCTTGTTCTTAGCATTCTTCTGGATAGTACCAGCAGTATTAATAAGAACATAATCGCCGTTCTTGATCTTTGTAGCGTCAAGATCGTCGCCATAGTAAAGAACAGTATTGCCGGTTGAATCATGCTTACCATCAGCATCCTCAACTACACCATAGTTAGAAGTATCTGAATCAGCCTTCAGTACAACACCATTAGCGCAGTACTTCTTGATCTTGGATACGTATCCCTTCTCAGCCTCACCATTGGACTTGAAGTACATCTGATAAGTGTCATCATCGAACTCTACATTCTGATAGCCGGTCTTGCGAGATCCATCATGCTCCTCATCATTGGAGAAGTAGTAAACCTTCTTGCCGCTCAGATCCTTCTTAGCGAAGTCATCACCCTCAAGATCTGTCCAGTCGTCTCCATCGTAGCCGCCCTTCTGCTTCATGGAGTACTTTGTCTCAGAATTATCTTTATCATATACAACAACACCGGTAAGCATACGACCCTTGCCATCAAATGCGTAGGTCTTGCCCTTAACCTTCTTTACGCCGTCAGTAAACAGCTTTCCAGAAGACTGAGCCCACCACCATGAGTACTCATCATCGTTATAATCGCCTTCATCGTAGTTCTTATCTGGAACAGCCCAGATCCACTGGTTCTTACGAGTAGCACCATCACCGTTAGTATAAACAACATCAGATGATGTAGAAACTTCACCAGTGTAATCCTTAGAAGCTGTAGACCAGTCATCAATCATACGGCCATAAGTATCGAAGTAGTAAGTAGCACCGTTGATGGTCTTCTTCTTATTCTTCTGGATCTTACCGTTGCTGTTCATATAGAACCAGTAAGTATCGTTATCATCCTTATCGTCATCATCATCTGTAGAAATACCATCAGTATTTACAGTAAGCTGTACCCAACCAGTCTGAGCAGAACCATCATTCCATCCGCCGAAATAGTACTCAGCGTCAGTCCAGTCCTCATCATCTGCAGTGTAGATGGAAAGGCCATCAGCATCTACGAAGCCGTAAAGCATCTTGCCGTCAGCATCAAATGCATACTTCTTACCATTAATGGTCTTAAGGTCAGAAACAGTCAGTTCAGAATTGCTGCCCTTATCTCTGTAAGCCTTACCATCAGATCCAAAGTAGAACCATCTGTACTCAGCATCGCCGTTGTCGCTGCTGGAATCATCAGCATCAAGAGCAACCCACTGATTTGTTACCATAGCGCCATCAGCGTTTACATAGTAATAATCATCATCATCCTGGATCAGCTCATCGGTTGCCATGTTTCCATCATCATCAAGATAGAACCAGTAATCGCCGGACTTACGCCAAGCATCAGTAATAGCATTTCCCTCATTATCAAGGTACTGCCATGCTCCTGTGGAGTTATCCCAGCCTGCAGCGAAAACTACAGCCGAAGCTCCGAGAGCGAGTAAAGCTGTTGCAGAAAGAGCTGCAACTAATTTTGTCTGCTTTCTCATAATAAATGCACTCCTTTTTTGATTCATGGATTTCTTAAAAATCCAAGTTACGTTGCGATTATACTCTCCACCGTCATAATATTCAAGCTTTTTTGATGTTTTGCTCTGAATCATATACAGTGGATGTACGGAACAAATATATCGCTTCGCTACGTGTTATATAATAACCTGCCCGGCACCAATTGTACATAACAAAGTCCGGACAAATTATTACGTAATTCTTAAGGACAAAATTAAGAAATCCATAAGAATTACCTTGAATTATAGCCGATTAGCAGTAAAAATCAAGTCCCTTTGTAGACTTTTTCATAAACAATTGTCCAATGCCGATTTGGCATTTATCCTCCAGAATTCTTATCCTGTCATGATCTATCTCTTTTTCTGGCTCACAGCCATCCCGATACTGAACATGATATACAGCAACGGTGCTACGATAGCTACTGCGATATTTATAAACGCCTGTGCCATATACGTGATGATAACCATGATGGCGGCTGTGACATAAATGATTTCAGGCGCAAGTTCTCTTTCCTCGATATCCCCGGTATTTTGGCGCAGGAATCGTACCATTGCACAGATCATCGAGATCATAAACAGTAAATACACTACAAGTCCTGCGATACCGACCGTGATAAGGTAATTCAGATACTCATTGTGGGCTGCGTCAAACATGCCATAGCCTGCAGCTGCCATTTTATCAAAAAAATTATCCATGGCGATCATATAGTAGCTGTCCGGACCATAGCCGAACAGCTTCTTTAGCAGCGGCATCCTGTGCACAAAATAGTCCATAGCCATGCGCCAGTTGAGTCCTCTACCCGTACCCCATGCATCATTAAATACTATTGCGTTAGAGAGTCCCAGCTTTTCCCAACTTGCCTGATGACCGGCAACATTCGCATCAAAAAATGCAAAGATTACAATGCTAAAGGCAACGATGCATAAACCTGCCCAGATCTTTCGTATCCACTTGGGCAGCGGTGCATCCCAGAGCTTCCGCAGTGTCATGGCGATTGCGATTCCGAGAGTAATGACAATGCATCCCATGAGCACAAGTGAGAACCATGGATACGTTCCAAGCTTCATGATAAGCCCCATGTTGTAAATATTGGCAATGGTCGTAATTCCTTCTGTCATTGATAAAATCGCGGAGACCTTAGCTGCCGCAATCAACACTGTCACAGAAATAAAATATTTTAAAAGCTCACGCCCGGATCTCCATGTAAAAAACGGCAGTGCGCCATATAGAGCGACGATAGACAGCATAAAGTTATCACTTAGTCCCATGATTGAGGCAAACGCCGCCGCAACCATGCATACAAAGTCTACTGCCAAGCGAATCTTACTCTTTTCCAGGATAAATAGTGTCGTGGACAATGCTAGCAGCATAGCGGTTGCTGTCGTATACATGTTGATATTTCCGATGCTGGAAGCAAAACGCTCCATATAGCTTACGTCTGTGACATCTGAAAAAAAGCCAAAAATGTCCATCTTAAAGAAATCGGTGATTCCCCAGAGACACATAAGGAGACCGATCATCTGAAATGCTTTGATATGACGGGCTTTATAGTGATAAAACCTGGTAATCATAAAATACAGAAGCCCGATCATAAGCATGTTTAATAGGCCCTGATATCTGCCCAGGTTCCCCCACCAGGTCTCATACGGATATCCGGACAATGCAAAGGAAATAAAGTAAATAAAAATCAGCAGAAGCAGGAAACGATCCGGTACGGACAGTTTTTTCCAGAGACTTGCAGGGTTAAGCTGCTGCAGGATTCCGCCCTTTTCCATTTTATGCGTTCCTTTTCTACCAGAGATAAAATAAAATACTCCGGCAATCAACAGGATTGCTGCTGTGATGCAGGTGGCTCTCCAGAAAAAGTCAAAGCGGCTTTTTAAGATATCGTAATATCCATCATGCGTGTAAAGCGGAAAAACGCAGAGCATCACAAGCACATAGATATCCATGATATGACTTGCGAAGTTCTGAAAGGGTGTCCCATTTCCAAGCCCGTCATCTGCTTTGGGTTTCGTTGATTTAACAGTTGTTTCCATGTGCATTCATCCTTATTTCAAATTCTGATTTTGATCTGATTTTGTTCTGATTTTGTTTCAGCATCTTAATAGTATTTAAACACGCCTTTAAAACAGCATAAATATTGTCTTAAAAAAACGCAAGCTTCAAAATACCAATTTCAAAATTCAAGTTTTAAAAAGAGGCGGGTAACCTGTACCCGCCTCCCGGATCATAGCGCTCTGTTACCGGCAGAGATCTGGCGATCACTATGATCAGCTTAAAGTTTTAGTCAATGGGAGTCTCCACTGAGCTTCCCTTATATCTTCCTTACCCTGGTCCGGCTCCTGCATCATTTGCCTCGACGACATCTCCGGAACCGCCAGGTGCGGTATTACCTGAGCCTGCACCCGGGCTGCTGTTTCCAGACGGACCTCCCTCGATGATGTCAGATTTACCGGTTGCGTCATTCGGAGCCTCCACAATATCGGATTTGCCGGAAGCCTTGGTAGAGCCTGGTGTTTTACTGTTGATCGGTGACTCGCTGATCGTGGCGCCGGTGCTCTCTGAAGCTTTGGTTTCCTTTGTGGTTTTATCTGCCTTGGTCGTTTCCTTCTCGCCCTTGGAGACGATATTTCCGTCTGTGTCTGTCTCCTCAATGGCTTCATTTCCGTTGGCATTGGATTTGGAGGTCGTTTCCTTTATCTTATCTCCGTTTTTGTCCGTACCTTCGATGATGTCGCCGTCAGCATCCGTTGTCTTAGCCGACTTTGTGGTTTCCTTTACCTTATTGCCGCTTGCGTTGGTTTCATAGACAGGCTTACCATTATCATCATAATACAGGATAATATTTCCGTCCGCATCTGTCTCATAGCTGGATGTAGACTTCTTGCTCTTTTTGGTTGTAACCTTGCCGCTGGCATCGGTCTCAGTCTCAAGGTCGTAGTCCTCCTGCTCGCGGTTGGAGATGGTCTCCTGCTTGGTCGAGGACTTGCCGGAGCTGCTGTCAGATTTGTCCAAGTCGCCTCCTCCGTTTTTATAGGTTCCGGAATCATCCGCGATCTTCTGACTGTACTTCTTAACCGCATCTGACGGGTCATAATTTTCATCGCCAAAAAGGAATGCGTGCAGGTCTGTGACATTGGAGGCAAGTGTCTGCGGGATGACGCAGTCGCCCTTCTTGCCCATCATCTGGGTACTAAGCTTCTGTGGAAATCCCTGTGTATCCTTTATGTTATATCTTGCAACACCCTTGGCAAGCTCGATGATGTCCGAGGTGTCAATGTTAAACGCTACCTGCGGAAGTACCGTATCAATGATCCGCGTCAGTGTGGCAAGATCCGCGTTTTTAGCCTTGGCAAGGCACTGCGTGATGATCTCCCGCTGCCGCTTGGTACGCTCAAAGTCGGAGTCCATATAGCGGAGACGTGCATACGCCACTGCCTGGATCCCGTCCAGATGCTGGTAGCCCTCCTTGGAGATATACTCTGCCGCCGGGTTTTTGTCACTGATCCCGGTCTTGATACAGGTCTCATGGATGTAGGCATTCATATAATAAAACTCGGCATGAGTGATATTGACATCGACACCGCCCAGCATATTAATGCCGTCCGCTACCGCCTTCCAGTTAAAGGTCATGTAATTCTCGATATCGAGATCAAGGTTTTTATTCAATGCCGCAACCGCCTGCTCCGGACCGCCGACTGCATAGGCCTCGTTGATCTTGGCAAAGCGGGTACCTGCACCGAGATTTAAATAGGTGTCACGATAAACGGAAACCATCTTAATGTCACCGGTCCCCATATCGACATTGACAATAAGCTGTACATCGGCATTGGTACCCTTGCCGACAGCGCCGTTCCGGGAATCCACGCCAAACACAGCGACTGTCCAGTAGCCCTCCATGGTCTGTTTTTTGGAGATGTCAATGTTGTCGTTTTTAACCTTGCTGATATCAAAGCTTACATCCTGTGTCATTGATAGATAGCGGTGCACAAAGCTGTACGCAAAGATGCAGGCAAGCGTTAAGGCCTCAACGATAATCATCGCAGCAAGGCGGACCCGATGCGACTTCTTTTTATTGCGCTGCATGCGCCGTTCAAAGGCAATCTCATCCTCTGACTGCTCCGCAGAATTCATGGTTTTAATCGCCGGTCGAGGTGCCCTGACAGAACCTGCGTCCTGACTGGATCCGTCTGCACTCATCTCCCGTCCCCGGTCTGTGTCCTCCCGGTCGTGCGGATCCCGGGCATCGTTTCCTCTCTGCCCGTTACGGTCTCCCTCATGGACAGCATTTTTATAGATTTTCTGCTCCATGCCGCTGTCGTTTACAATTTTATCCTCGAGTGCCTTTTTTTCCGCATCGTATTCCTGCTGCGAATGCGGTCTGCGGGCACCTTTTCCGTTATCCAATGCCATATCTATCCCTCAGATTCTTATCTATAAGCTATAAGCCTGTCATCTCGGTAAGCCTAGTAAGCGTTTTTATTGACAAATCCTTTAAATACTGTCATAAACAGTATCCGGATGTCAAGCCCCATTGTCCAGTTTTCAATATACCAGATGTCATACTTGACCCTCTCATGGATCGAGGTATCGCCCCGGAGTCCGTTGACCTGTGCCCATCCGGTCATGCCCGGGCGAACCTGGTGCTTAATCATATAGCGGGGGATCTCCTCCTTAAACATCTCCACAAACTGGGTGCGTTCCGGTCTTGGACCGACAAGAGACATGTCTCCCTTTAATACATTAAAAAACTGGGGTACCTCATCAATGGAGGTTTTACGAATAAAGCGGCCGACCTTGGTGACTCTTGGGTCATGCGGTGTAGTCCAGCCTTTTTTCTCTGCTTCCGGCGCCTGCTGCACCATGGAACGGAATTTATACATCATAAAGGGCTTATTGTGAAGTCCGACTCTCTCCTGCTTAAAGATAATCGGTCCCGGTCCGGAAAGCTTTATAAGGATCGCGACCACCAGCATGATCGGTGAAAAGAGGATAATGCCGACGAGCGCGCCGATGATGTCCACAGTTCGCTTTGCCATCGCCTTGACCGGGTCCGTCAGCGGGACATTTCTTATATTAATGACCGGCAGTCCGTCCATATCCTCTGTAGCAGGCTTGGAATGGATGATATTGGAGTAATCCGGGATAAACTTGGTATGTACGCCGGACTTCTCACAGACCGCCACGATCCCGGCGAGCTTCTCATATGCCGCAAGCGGCAGGGTGATGGCGATTTCGTCAAACTGATTGGTGGCAAGGAGCTTCCCGAGGTCTGAAATTTTACCGATAACCTTGATGCCCTTGTATTCCACACCGGTGCTTGCAAGGTCGTCCACGATGCCATAGATGTGATAGCCCCAGTCCGGGTTTCTCCGGCAGGCATCTATAAACTGGTCCGATACATCAGAGAAGCCGACAAGGATGATATGCTTCTGGTTAAAGCCCCGTTTCCGTAAATCCGAGAGGAGGTATCGGATGGCAAAGCGCTCCAGTGTCAGCGCCAGGGTATTGGTTACAAAGAACATGTACAGCATCCTGGTACTGAAGTGTGCAAAATATCCGGACCGGCGGAACGCAAATAAGACGGATGTGACAGCCAGGAGGCCGACGACATTCGCCTGGAAAATATGTCCGAACTCTTTCCGTTTGGTCATGGTGCGTTTGGGCTGATAGAGCTTAAAGCACCAGTACAGAAGGAGATACAGCGGCACCATGGGAAGCAGCGCCGCAAAGTAAATCTGCGGCGGGAGTACTCCGACGCCCGCCGGCAGATCTCGTGTTCGGATCATGACGAGCCATGAGAGGGTCCAGGAGGCGATCAGGATCAGCACGTCGAGGACCACATGGAACCGATTAAATTGTCTCTGGTTGTCCTTTATCATAGTTTGCAATTATACACTACTTAAACGTAAAGATAAAGGACGTTGATTTTAGGAAATTCTTAAAATTTACCCGGGTGAATTGTGAGCGCTCTGCTAGTCCCAGGTGATGCCCTTAAGATTTAGAAGCGGGAATGGCTCTCCGACCTTTTCCTTGCTTAAATCCCGGAGAACGAAATTGGATTTCCTGAGCGTCAGCGCAGGGTGGTAGTATGGATCCCCCTCTTTTATGATACGGGTCCAGTTCCGCGCCAGCCGCTCTGTCTCCGCGTTAAAGCGTTTTACCTTCTCCGGGGTGTCTTCCGCGCCACGCGACTTGGACTCATAGTGATAGAACTCTGCATACGGATTGTAGACCACCTTTTTATTGGCGGCACGGACCTTCATGCAGAAGTCAATGTCATTAAAGGCGACAGCATACTCCTCGGTAAAGCCATGCACCTCCGTAAACACATCCTTGCGGACCAGCATGCAGGCGGCTGTCACGGCGGAGTAGTCCTGGATGCATTTGGCACGGTGCATATAGGTATTTTCGTCATTGTGAATGCCTATGAAGCAGTGTCCCGCCATGCCGCCGAAGCCCATGACCACGCCGGCGTGCTGGATCGTGCCGTCCGGATACAGGAGGCGTGCGCCGCAGACCCCGACATCCTCACGCTGTACATAGCCGATCATCTCAGAAATGGAATCGGGCGCGATCATCTCAATATCGTTGTTTAAGAAAAGATAATAGTCTCCCTTGGCATACTGTACACCGAAATTATTGATAGCGGAGAAGTTAAAGCCCTCTGCCCACTTCACAACCTTGACACAAGGGAGCTCCTTCTGGATTTTGTCATAATATTCCCAGGTCTCCGGCTTCGTCGAGTTGTTTTCCACGACAATGAACTCAAGGTTCTGATAATTACCCTTAAGTAGCGAGCGGATCGCTTTGTCGAGGTCCTCGGTATGGTCTTTATTGGGAATGATAACGGAAATTAACGGATTTTCGTTATCGTAAATGGTATGGTAGATTCCATAGGTGATGCCGTCCTCCACCGTCCTGATCGGAAGTCCGACTCTCTTGCAATGGTCATAAATTGCTTTTTTGCCGGCATCAAAGGCATAGAGCTTTGCTTCCGGGTTACTTGCGGTAGAGAGCTGATGCGAACGCCAGTGGTACAGCACCTTCCGCACATGGTAGATGTTGGTGGAGGTAAAGACTCCGTCCTTCAGCCTCTGCTGGTCCTCTTTGCTTAAACCATGCGCCTTTACTTCCTCGCGTGAAATCGCATCGGCACGTTCGCAGCAGCGGAGGATCAGGTCATAGTCCTGTGCTCCGTCGTAAGTACTCCGCTCATAGATCTTCTCGCCCTCTTGATTGATCTCCGCGATCTCATCCATAAGCTTCCGCTCTGCCACAAAAAGATGGCAGATATAGTTTACGGAGCGTAAGAGATCCGGGTTATAGTCGGTCTTGAAGTGCGGTTCAAAAAGATACGCGGATTCAAAATCAATCTTATCCTCATCGGAGTAAATCACCTTAAGCCCCGGGTGCTCGTTTATGGCCTTGGTACATTCGTATAAGGCATCCGGCGTAAGCTCGTCATCATGGTCTGCGAGCACAATATAATCGCCGTCTGCCATGCGGATCGCGGCATTGGTATTTTCTGAAATGCCGAGATTCCGGTTCAGCGGCTTCCAGATAAAGCGTGGATCCGCCGCAGCAAACTCTGTCAGGACATCCTTTGGCCTCTTGCCGTCCTCGCGCATCCATTTAAGTCCCTGGTACTCTGTCGCATCAACAAGGCAGACTTCAAAATTGCCATATGTCTGCTGCTGGATGGACTCGAGCATACGCCGTAAAAAGCGTTCCGGCGTCTTGTAAACCGGAATCACGATGGAGAACTTAGGCTTAACAGCAAAGTCTCCTGCAGTCTCGCGCTGCCGTGCAAGCTCCTCGTCCGTGGTTTTTGTGGCTTTCCACCATTCGGAGTACTCATAGTCCTCCTGAATCCCCTGGATCTTGTGAATGCCTTTTTTCCACAGTGCCCCGAAGCCGTGCTCTTTAAGATATTCCCAGGAAACCTCCACGGTCTCCCAGTTTAAGAGGGCAAGAAGCTTCTCCCGGGTTTTGTGGGCATGCGAATTAAAGCTCTCAAGGATTTTATCGTTAAACTTAAATCTCCGGCTCTTTCCGTCCACCTCAATCAGGAGGTAATAGGTCCTGCCGCGCTCATAGGGGGCGTTAATGTCAAAGCCGAGCTCCCTTACGACGGGATTTGCTGATTTGTACCGCTCCGGGAAATACGCCTTGACTACCTCGTCTCTCCGGACAGAGGCATAGGTACTGCCCGGCACTTCTCTGCCTTTCTCGTCAAGCACCGTGTACTTTACTTCCGTCTCCGGGTCCTTGCCAAATGTCCAACCCTCCAGGGTCAGCTTGCCTTCTCTCCCAACTGCGATATCGATTCTGGTCCTCATATCCTCTCCCAAAAAAGAAGCGGAACCACGTTTGCCGCAAGTTCCGCTGATGCCATTGCTGTTCTGTTTTTATATCGGTTTCTCCGATTTGTCAATAAGCTGGCTGGTAAATCAATCCCTTACCATAAACCGGTTATATCACTCTGTCTGGTCCCGGTGGAGAATGTCTGTTTCCGCCACTTCCGCCTGACTGCTGTGATCCTGATCCTGCACACCGCTGCCTTTCGGTGCTACTGCAAAATTAATGCGCTCCTCCTCCACAACGAGCGGACGCTTCATGACCCGCTGGTTAATCGAGAGGATATATTCGCCCAGAAGTCCTATAAAGAAAATCTGGATCGAGCCCAGGAAAAGCATGCCGATCAGCATCGGTGCCATGCCTGCCGGGAAACGGTTCCACCAGATCAGCTTCATGATGAGATAAAGCACACCAACCAGCATACTGAGTGCGGAGCAGATTCCTCCAAAAAACACAGCAAGGCGGAGTCCGACCTTTGTGTAGCTTGTAAAGCCAAGCATAGCCGCGTCATAGAGTGTATACAGATTGTTGTGTGTGATTCCGGCTCTCCGCTTCGGCTGTGTATAGGGGATCTCCTTCCGATGGAAGCCAAGCTCTGCCACGATGCCACGCAGGAACGGGGTCGGATCATGCAGCTCCCGCATGACATCAATAAATGCACGGTCATAGAGCCCGAAGCCTGTAAACTGGGAAATCTGATCCACAGAGGACATTTTTTTGATGAGCTTATAGTAAACGCCCCGGAGCCAGTACATAAGCCTGGACTCGTCCGAATGCTCCTTTACGCCGATGGCGATCTTGTAGCCCTCCTCCCAGGCAGCGACAAACTGCGGGATCATCTCCACCGGATCCTGGAAGTCCGCCGCCATCAGGATGGTGGCATCTCCGGTGGTTTGCAGCATGGCATAATAAGGGCTGTTAAACTGTCCGAAGTTTTTGGCATTAAAGATCGCCTTAATGCCGGGGTCCGTACTGCAGAGTCCCCGGATCCGCTCCCGGGTATGGTCCGTGGAATCATTGTCGATATAGAGAATCTCGTACTGATATGACGGAAGCTTTGTGAGGAACATCTC
Source organism: Oribacterium sp. HCP28S3_H8 (assembly GCF_052064775.1). Classification (NCBI taxonomy): domain Bacteria; kingdom Bacillati; phylum Bacillota; class Clostridia; order Lachnospirales; family Lachnospiraceae; genus Oribacterium; species Oribacterium sp. HCP28S3_H8. The sequence continues at coordinate 263,448 of NZ_JBQHUZ010000003.1, forward strand.
GCGGAGCGCATTGGCAAGCGGCACCACATTTTCCTCTTCGTTATAGCAAGGTACTACGATACTGATTGTTTTCAAAGCAACTATCCTGCTTTCTTTCTGATTTTACCATCTCATTCTACTCTCGGACGCACGCGAACGCAAGCAGAGATACAGCCCCGCATGCCTCATCCCCGGACATGGGTGTTAAAATCAGACTTCTCTGTCCGAAGCCCGGTCATTGCAAGCTTATTCCCGGATATGGGTATTAGAATCCGGATGCAGGTGGATTTGGATATAATAATCACATATTTATATCTGAAATCTCATCTTAAATCTCAACTGAAATCTTGATGGCTTTCCGGTCCTTCATGTCATAGAGTGCCTGTTTGGCTTTATCAAGCCCTGTATAGTGTTCTGTAATAAAAATCCCCGGATGAAGGTCATGCTCCCGGATCAATCTTAATACACGTTCCAGGTTCTGCCGGCCGCCCTTGGAAAGAGAAAATTTCAAGGTCTTCCCTGCCATACCGCGTCCCATGGAGAACTTCGGAAGGAGCAGTCCGTCAATCTCTGTATTTCTCCTGTTCTCCTCTCGATTCCGTGGATCCTCGAGATTCCGAAGTTCCCGATCCTCGCGTTCCGGGTCTGCTCCGAAATACATGACATTGGACACAACACCTGTCCCGTATTTCACCATATCCACGGCCTCTGCAAGCGTATAGTCATTGCCTCCGCAGATCAGCACCTTGTCCGCGCCACGGGTTCCTGTGCGGTGAAGCACATAGTTTACGACCGGGGAGTTGGTGGAATTGGCCAGGGGATGCATCCCCTCCGGCAGGGAGCTGCGCAGCGTTTTATAATTCAGCACCTCGACAAGACAGCTCTCGTCACGCATGGACTCCGCAATTTTTACGTTATCCGGACGGCTTCCCACCGCGTAGATGGTCCGCGCGCCCATAAGCTTTGCCCCCATAATGGCAGCAAGTCCGATCGCCCCGATCCCCATGACAACCACCGTGTCACCTGCATGCACATGCGCCTCCTCTGCGGCGGTAAAGCCGGTCTGGACAACGTCCACGCACATAAGCGCATCGTCAAGGTCCATGCCTGCCGGGATATGGGCGAGGTTCTGATCAGCATAGGGAAGATAAAAGCGCTCCTGAAATGCTCCGTCAATGGACTTTCCAAGCATGTGTGCGGAGAAGTTATGCCCTGCGTGCGCATAGTTCACCGCAACATCCGGCTGGCTCCAGTCGGGCGTAATCGCCGGAACCGCAACAATCTCTCCCGGATGGAAGTCTCGCACCTCGGAGCCGGTCTCCACGATCTCGGCGATGCACTCATGTCCGAGTGTAAGATCCGGCTTTTTAGGCGAGCCCTGCCATACGGTATGAACATCACTTGTACACGGACTCACCAGCACTGGCTTCAGGATCACGCCGTGCGCATCCCGCAGGATCGGAAGTGGCTTCTCAACATATCCTACCTCGCCGTGTTTTTTTAAAACGAATGCTTTCATTTCCCATTTTCCTCATTTTTCCGTCTGGACCTTGCTCTCATACCCTGGTCTCGTAATCCGTAATTTTTTCTGATTTCAGCACCAGGATCCGGATGTCTCTGCCAAACTTGTCCCGAATGATACCGGCGATTTCATCAGTGTATCCGGGTGCTACGATCAGGATCTCATCCACCGGCTCATCCAGGAAATGCTCCGGCGCGTAGATCGGGATATGCGAAGCGGGTGCAAATCGTCCCTGCTTAAATTTGGCAGAGTCGATGATGTAGCGTACCCGGCCTCCGAGTCCTGTGGTTGCCGCGAGGGTAAAGCCCTGGTGGCTTGCTCCCCAGATGGCAAGTGTCCTGCCTGCCGCGTCCAGCTGATCCAGATATTTTGTGATATCCCGGCGGAGCGTTTCATAGTTTTCCATGAGTGCGGACACATCAGTAAAGCCGCCGGTATAGGGCTCCGCTTCTTTGGGAACCTCTGTAAGCTTCTCTACAATGATTTCCAGCGTATCCCTGTTTACTGTCCGCTCGGAGATCGTGCGGAAGCCGGCGCTCTCAAACAGTCTCCGGAGCGTGTCCTTGGTATAATATGCGATATGATCTCGAAGCAGCTCATAATAGCCATCATACTGGAGGATGTACTCAAAGCTTGGCACGGTCACAAGTCCAATCGCGCCCGGTTTAAGATTCTCCCATATGCAATGCAGCATGTCTTTGGGGTGCGGCTGATGCTCCAGGAAATTAAACTGTACAAAGGCGTCAAACGGTGCATTGGGGAATGTCTCGTCTCCCTCGGCAAATCCCTCATAGACCTCGAGTCCCGCCTGCCGGGCAAGTGCCACAAGCTCCGGCTTATGTTCAATGCCGGTAAGTCGAATCTCCTCCATCAGATTGTTCTGCTCCTTAAGAAGCTCGTCTTTATATTCCCGGAAAAAGCTTAAAAACTCGCCTCTTCCGCAGCCGACCTCGATGATATTCCGACCCGTAAGTCCTTTCAGCTTCATAGTATCAAGCAGGCGCTGATACTCCTCCCGCCGAAGTGCACGCATGGTACTGCTGCCACCGCCCGCCCGGATCACATCTTTATAATAGTGCACCGGCTCTGTATCAAACTGTACAAGTCCGCACTGCCCGCACTGGCAAAGGGTAAGCGAAATCGGATGATCCTTGGACAGCTCGCTCTTGTCCGGGATGTCCTGCGCACTTGCCGGCATATTGTCAAGTGTCATCAGCGGCTGGAGACAGCTCCCGCAGGCAATGCAGCGCGCGGCAGGGCGAAGCTTTGGTATCCTCCGCGTTTCACTGTCTTGCACAGCTCCACATGTCGCATGCTTCTCCTCGTACTTTTCTAAGCTCATCCTGTCGTTTCCTTTCTTCTTGAACGTAAGGCTCTCAGGGGCACGGTCAAAATCTCCTGTACATGCATCTGCATCGGTATCCTTCGCTGCCTTTGCATGCGCCGGATCCGTCTTTGCAGCCTCCAGGAGGTCCAGCCGCAGCTTCTCCGCAAGCTTCCGGATGCCTTTTGCAAACGTAATGGTCTCACGGAATCCGATCGCCTTAAGAAGGCACAGGTCCGGAGACATGTCTGCTACCCCCTCGGTATTGTTGGCTCGGGTGCCGAAATGCAGGAGATGCTTATTGTACGTCGTTTTTTTACCCTTAAGATCCGGAATCTGCTCGCAGATATCCACAATGTCCTCGACAAAGCTCCGAAGCGGCTTGGTTTCATCTCCCGCGATATCGTATTCGCCGGTCCGCGCGTGACTGGAATTGGCGAGTAAGGAAATCGCGCGTGCGCAGTCCTTCACCTCCATATAATTCCACCGTTGCGTGCAAGGTCCGAGTGAAATTTCCTCCCGTTTCAGTACGGAACGGATCAGGCTGTTGACAAGGCTTGTTTCGTGATCTCCATAGCCGTACACCGAGTATATTCTAAGGTGCAGTGCCTGCATGACCTCTCCCGGCGTATCCGACAGCACCTCATTTAACAGGCTTTCATCGGTTGCCCAGCGTCCGAATGCAAGCTTTGCCTTACCATACTCACTTACAGGCGCTGGTGCCTGATGGCTGCCGCGTCCGTACTCCGCCTGGCTGCCCGCAAACAGAAATTTACGGCAGCCCAGCGCTTCCGCGATCCGGTATGCCTTTTTTGCATTCGCAATGTTTCGTTTCTGAATTTCTGCATTGGACCTCCCGAGAGATCCCTCTCCGTCCCATGCAAAATGGATCCATACATCAAACTGCCCCGGCTGCACAAGCTCTGCCGCACGGTGATAAACGGCGGTATCCTCCTCCGGAAGCATGTCAAAATCAAAATGTGCAATTCTGAGCCCTGCAAGCTCCTCCCGCTGCAGTTTGCTCTCATGTGTACTGCCCGGGCGGACAATCCCGACCACGGTATGTCCCTCCCCGAGCAGCTTTTCCGCGGTGTACATTCCAAGGAAGCTGGTGACACCGGAAATCAATATATTCATCCTTACTCCGCTATTACTTCACTCTCTTTACCAGCATAACCTTATCCATCTCCTCATCTGGAAGGAATGGCGCAAGATCCTCGAGTGGCGGGCTGACGAGAGAGCCGTCCGGCAGCTTCTTGGCAGCGGATTTCGGCAGGAACTCCTGCGTCAGTGTCACCATGATCTCGCAGATGGCAGGACCGGAAACCGCAAGTGTCCGCTCAAATGCATCTCTTAAGTCCTCATTGTGAGACACGCGGATGTACGGATAGCCATAGGCTGCCGAGAGCTTCTCAAAGTCCGGGAAGGTAAGATCCGGTACATCCACGGTTCCGGAATCAATGCCGATTCCAACAAGCGGCTTTCCAAAGAAGCTGTTCTGTGTCTGGCGGATCGAGTGGTAGCCTCCATTATTGATAAGGAAAATCTTGATCGGCATCTTGTGCGTAATAATGGTCTGCAGCTCCTGCAGATTCATCTGGATCGAACCGTCGCCTGTCATAAGAAGGATGTCATGTGCCTTATAATCCGGATACTCCTCGTCAAAGCCTGTCCAGTAGACGTCCCTTTTTGCCTTTTCCAGTGTGTCGATGCTGTCCACGCCATGCACCGCCGCGCAGACACCGATCGCTGCCGGAAGTCCATAGCCCATGGAGGCGATGGCATCCTGGGAGATAAAGCGGGCGCCGTCCTTAATGATATACGCCTGTCCGCCTGCAACGCAGGGGCTTCCATTTCCTACCACCGTAATCTGTCCCGGCTTGGAAAGCTCAGAGAGAACCTGTACCACAGCATAGACATTGGCATACTCGTCCTCGGACTTGCTCGGTGCAAGGTACTCCGGGAGAACCGTCGGATATACTGTGTTATAGAACTGGCAGGTTTCAAGCCAGCTGATCCGCTCGCTTGTACCGGCACTGAGCTTCCCGGCAAGCTCCTTAGCTGCTGCAAAGCCCTTCTGATCTGCGATCTCTATGGCATCCTTGCGCAGCATACCCTTACCGCCGTTAAACGCTGTGTCAATGCCTCTCCGGTTCAGCACATTTAAGATTGCCTTTAAAAGGTTGGCAGCATCGGCATGGATCCGCATATCGGCATGGACAGACGGCTTCCTGAGCTCCTCGGAGTCAATGTCATCGACAATCACATAGGCATCTCTCGCCCAGGTCTTGAAGTTATAGCCAACCTGACGGATGTTGAGACGGGATCCGATGGACAGAATGAGGTCTGCGTTCTGCACGGCAAGGTTTCCGGGACGGTCTCCACGTCCTCCCGGGCGTCCTGCATACAGCGGGTCCGCGGTCGGAATCACGTCGGGACCATTCCAGCCTACTACCACCGGAATCTCAAGTCTATGCGCGACCTCCAGGAAAAGCTTCTCTGCGCCGGCAATCCGGATGCCGTTTCCCGTATAGAAAATCGGGCGCTCGGATGCCTGAATTTTGTCCAGAATCTCCCCTGCTGCCTGCTCGAGCTGCTCAAGATTCTGCTCCGGAAGTTCCTCTCTCGGACCGTTTCCGTTAAAGGTCGGGTCAGAATCCGCCGGAATCACATGCGGATTTTCCATCATGCGGAAAGACTCGAGCATGGTCTTTTTGTCCTCCCGGACATCTGCCTCGGTGAGGATATTTCTCGCCGGATCCTCATAGCTTAAATCTGAATCCTGCAGCTCCTCGGCGGTTTCCGGGTGCCGGTTCTGACCATCTTGATACTTAGCCCAGCCGGTGCCGCCGTTTTCATAGTCCTCCGGATCAAATCCGACAAGGTCGTCCGTCTCGATATAGGTTCCCTGAATGTTGACCGGGATGTCGATCCAGCATGGACCCGGACGTCCGGTCTGGGAGAGGTAAAGGCATTTCTCGATTACAAAACGGACACGATACGGGTCAATCAGCATTTCGCAGTACTTGGTCATACAGGCGATGGACTTTGTGATGTCAAACTCCTGATCTCCCATGGAACGGATGCCGACGCCGGACCAGCGGGCGGTATTGTCATAGCGTACCTGTCCGGAAATGACGATCATCGGGATAGAGTCAAGCCATGCGCCTACAACACCGGTGATGGCATTGGTTCCGCCGGGACCAGAGGTGACACATACCAGCGCCGGACGGTTATAGATTCTGGCATAGCTCTCGGCAGCCATGGCGCACGCCTGCTCATGATGCTGGTAAAGGGTGTACATACCTTCCTGATGTCCAAATGCATCATTTAAATGCATGGCTCCACCGCCAGTCACGGAGAAGTTCTGCGTGATTCCATGCTTTACCAGTGTTTCGGAAATGTAATTTGCAAGTTTCTGCTTCATCTCGTATCCTCGTTTTCTATTTTCTTTTTAATTTTTAGTATAGTAAAGATCTATCAGTTTCTGATTAAATTCATCGCTCGCGCGGATGTCGATCTCATCCTCATGACTCGTATCGACCCCTTTAAACGGCGGTTCCCCGCATACATCCATACCGATGATCCTGAGCTCAGGAGCATTCACCAGATGCCGTATCTCCTTAAAAAACTCTGCCTCCGACATCGTGCCCTGATCCCAGTTGGTATTAAGCTCCTTCTGGTTCAGCACATCCTTATCTACGGAAATGTAAATCGGCAGGTGCATCATCCTTAAGATCGAGGAGATATGACTCCTCGCTCTACCGGACTGCACATCCTCGTCAGTGAAGCAGTACAGACCTACCTTCATGAGTGGATCCTGCGGGATGCCGTTTTTAAGCGCAGCTGCCTTTCTGCCACTGATGTTTTGCTTCATTTCCTCAGGGAGATATTCCTCTCCAAGACTCATGAGCTCCGCATTGATGCCCGCCTTCTGCTCCCCCGAAGGTCCGATCACAATAATCCCGCGGACATGCGGATTAAAGACCATTTCCTCACGGATCCAGGAGCCGCAGCTAAGCATCCGGTCAAACTGCGGTCGTCTCAGATCCATGTGATGGTCATAGATAATGAGATTAAAGTCCTCATGGATTTTTTCTGTCCAGAGTGTCGTAAGATAATGGTAGTTGCCGTTATCAATAAAATGCACTCCGGTCGCATCATATTCTTTCAGCAACGTCCGGAGCTTCTCCTCGGCCTCCTCATCACAGAAGCCATCCGTACCCTTAATGTCGGAACAGTCCAGTACCTCGACGGTCTGCTCTGCCACATCAAAGCTCTCCTCTTTATAAATGCCGGAAAAGTCCATGACAATGACTTTCCGCTTGTTGTGAGTTTTTTCTGTCATGTTTTCCGCCCATCTCCTCTCCATAATTCACTTTTTTATTTTAACCGTAGTACACCCATTACGCAAGAAGACGATGTATGTCCAGTGAATGTTCTCCTGCAGTAGATACTGTTCACCGGCTCCAGCCTCTTCTATGTCATTTGACTGATCATCTGTAGAATAACTGGCATTGATATTTTTTACATTCACATACATTCGCCTTCTAAGTCAAATCCAAGGTAAATGGAAGTTAACTTAGTGCTTTGGAGTGCTTTGGCAAAATATGCGGACTGAGACATTCGACCTATAGGACCTTTGATGCAAATTCATACCCGAATCTTCTGCCAAAACTGTACTGCAGGAAGCTGTTCTGCCTGTCCTTTCGGTCTATATCAAAATTTTATTTCAAACGTACCCGAATGACCACTTCATTTTCGGGTACGTTTGAAAATTTTTTCATTATATGCCGAAACGCTCCTTATCACCATCCGTAATAGGGACAATTTGCCAAGCGAATCCACAAAAATTCGGGTACGTTTTACGCTTATTTTTCTATAGGCCGAAAACTGCCCAATTATGGAAAATACCATCATTGTTGCACGCCAATCCGTCCCCTCACCGACTTAGTACGCGTCCGTTCCGCGCATGCAATAAAAAATCTCCCAGGTCTCTGGCATAATAAAGGCTTTATCCGCAACTGCTCTGCGCATGAAGCGAAAAAGCGACCAAGTCTCCCAGCATGACAAAGACCATCTCCCCATCTGCTCTGCGCATAAAACGAAAATTCCATCAGCAATTGGCGCTCCTTGGATTTGATGATACAATACATGCATACATATGGTTTCCGGAAATGCGCACAGCGTTAGTCCCGGGAGACCACATCAACGGAAAAGTTTGCAGAAAAGAGGTAGATCTATGCCACAGCTTGGCCCTTATACAATTAAAGACAATCAGGAGCGGAAAGACCGCACCGAGCTCATTGACGGAAACATTTATCCGATGAAGCTCTATTTCCCGCTTTACGCCACCTGGCTCCGGGAGTTTTATTTCTGCATCCGCAATTATCTTAAAGAGCATCAACCGGAAATCCGCGCCTTTGAATTTGTCGGCGTCCAGCTGGATCGGGACGAGGCGACACTGATCGTGCCGGACATCGCAATCGTCAAGGATCCGGAGAAGCTTGCGAATGGAACATTCGTCTACGGTGCCCCGGAGATGGTGGTGGAAATGCTCGCCAATGATCCTGCGGACCGGGAGCGGGATCTGTATCTTAAGCTGCCGAAGTACGCCTCCTCCGGGGTGCAGCAGTACTGGATCCTGGACCCGGAGCATAAACAGCTTGCGGTGTATGATTTCTCCAATGCGCAGCTTCCCCGGATCCATAGCTTTGACGAAACGGTCGCTGTCCCGGTCATCAACCCGGAGTTCTCAATTGATTTCAAGGAAATGAGCCGGAAGGTTGATAAATTTTTTGAAGTGCAGAAGCTTACGCGCAGGTTGATGGAGCAGAAAGGTCGATCTCTTCCCCCGCAGCAATGATGAGCTGTCCCGGAACCCTGAGCTTCTCCGCAATCTTCCGGTCAAAAATTCCATCAAATGTCATATGCATGGGGACGGTATGCCGCGCCTTAATGAGATCAGCACACGCGATGGCTTCATTCACATCCATGTTATACTGACCGTCAATCGGCAGAAACGCGTAGTCAATGTGTCTTGCCGCGAGATCTCCCGAACGCATCTGGTCGGTCATGCTGGTATCGCCTGCGAGATACAGAAGTACACCATCCACCCGGAGCAGATATCCGACACAGCTCTCCCGTGGGTGGTTTTTATTGTATGCCTCGGTCGCCTCAATTTCGACACCGTGAATTGTGGTTTTCTGATAGATCCCGTCCTTCAGCGCGTCTGTGTTCTGATAAACAACGCAGTCCGCTGCCCTCGCCGGAAGCTCAATCTTGTTATGGTCTTGGTGCTGGTGCGTTACGAGGATAAGATCCGCCGGAAGCTCATAACCGTCACCTGCATACGGGTCATAGTAAATTACTACGCCGCTGTTGGTTGTAATGCGAATGCTGGCGTGTCCCTGATAATACAATTTTGCCATGGTGTTTCCTCCTTCTTCATCATCTGTGTCTTATGAACTAAAAGCATTCATATGATATGTTACTTCTGCTGTTACCTTACCCGAATGGATTTCATCTCGCAGGCTACGGCTGTCTCTAAGCGAAATAATCTGTACCGACCTTAATTGCGAGTAAAACCAATACAATTATAATACTTGGGCGCACAATTTTGGCACCATTTTTCATTACAAGTCCTGCACCGATATAATTTCCCAGCATATTGCAAAGTGCCGCCGGGATGCCGAGCTGAAAGAGGGTCTGCCCGTTAAGGATAAAGATGGTAAGCGAAGTAATGTTGGTGGTGAGGTTGATGACCTTGGTCTGTGCATTGGCGGTTTTGATCCCGAGTTTTGCAAAGACGGTAAATGCAATAATCAGAAATGTTCCGGTTCCGGGACCATAAAAGCCGTCATAAAAGCCGATAATCAGCGCCGCGATCACTGCGGTCAGATAGATTTTGGGAGTCAGCACGACCGTTTCATCCTCAATCGTTCCAAAGAGCTTTTTGTTTAATACGATGAATGCAGATACCGGGAGTACTCCGGCGAGTACCATGACGAGGATCCGTTCCGGTACAATCAGCGACATATGCGCCCCGATGCTAGAGCCGAGAATCGCCGCAAGGATGGAAGGCAGCGCCAGTTTCCAGTTGACGAGTCCCTCTTTTATAAAGCGAATGGTCGCCACCGCAGTGCCACAAGTGGAGCTAAGCTTGTTGGTCGCAATGGCATGATGCGCCGGAAGTCCTGCAAAAAGATATGCCGGCAGGGAAATCAGTCCTCCACCGCCGCCGATCGCATCAATCAAGCCGGCAAGAAACACCATCGGGCATACAATGAGATACGTCATCCACGAAATTACCATGCTACTTTCTACCTCGTTTTAAATACTCCGGTAAAGGATATTACCGCAAAGAATTTTGAATCTTAATTTCACGAGTATATCACTCCGCGGCCTGCAGGGAAAGTGCTATTGGTGATGTCCAATCGGATCGGATGATTTTAACATAGGTCGTGCCGGAAATAAGTCATCCGAAAAAGTTCATTTTCTGCCAAATCGGATGATCCTCCCCCCCTGCAAATTTTGTTTTTATATTTCCAGGCAAAACATTGGCTGATAGTTTCCTGATGGTTTTATCATTGTTTAACATTTGGAAGTGACTTTTATGGTATAATGTTTTTATCGGGCAGATGCTGCCCTGATAATCAGTGACGGCATCAAGCTCTCTCTGATTATACTTACTTAGAAGGGAGAGGACCCGAAATGGAAACTCATTTACAGCACACACTTTCCGTGACAGAAGCTAAAGCAAAATATGATGCCTATGTCAAGGAACTGCTTGCCGATAAGGAAATTCTTGCAAGGATCCTTATCTATGCGGTCAGAGAATTTCAGGCTTATACTGTGGAGGAAGCGATTGCCGCAATCGAAGGCACTCCGGAGATCGGACGACAAATCCGTCCCGGAAAAATTACCGGAATCAATTCGGAAAGCAAGCTTCCGGATGAAGGCGAAGCAAAATTTGATATCGTTTTTATTGCAGCCACACGTTCCGGGGAACATACCAGGATTTATATTAATCTGGAAGCCCAGAAGCAGTGGAATCCGGGATATGATCTTACAACCCGGGGAATTGTGTATGCATCCAGGCTGATCTCACAGCAAATGGATGTTGAGTACACTCCGGAAAACTATGATGGAGTCTGTAAGACATACTCGATATGGATCTGCATGGAAACTCCGGAATCTGACCGTGATAAGAATATGATTTCTGACTGTATGATCGAGTACAGTATCGAACCAAAAGTGCTGTATTCCGGCAGCGACCGTCCTGTACGATACGGGCGGTATGACCTGATTGACGTGGTCATGATCAACTTATCGGAAAAAAGCATCAACTCCAAGAACTATCTTATTGGAATGCTGTCCACACTGATTTCAAATCAGTTGTCGGCGGCAGAAAAATGCCAGACGCTTGAAGAAAAATATGCATTTCCTGTTTTAGGGAACATATCGGAAGGGGTGAATACAATGTGTAATCTCAGTGAAGGAATCTATGAAAACGGACTGAAAAAGGGTAAATTGGAAGGATTAGCGGAAGGTAAAGCCGCTGGTTTAGCTGAGGGCACTGCCAAAGGTAAGGCGGAAGGTAAGGCGGAAGGTAAAGCGGAAGGCAAACTGGAAGGTAAGCTTCTAATGCTGTTTGAGCTTGCACATGAACGGCAGCTCCCAATTCCGGATGCGGTCAGAAAAGCCTCTGAATTTGGCATCAAGGATGAAGCTGATTTCAGGTCGAGGTCTGCACTTGCCGGATATGATCTCTCGGGAATTTAAGTTTATATTGCTCAGAAGCCATTTGGATTTGTTCTAAGGTGGTAGTTTTTAACTTACGCGATAAAATTTCTATTCCGGTAAAGTCCTTTTGCTCATATAAAAAAGAAGTGCATCTGTCTCGGTTTACGATGATCAGATGCACCTCTTATCATTTTATCTATTGCGAATGCAGACCCCCGCAGAATACTGTATTATCCCTGCTTATCTGCCTTACGCTTCCATCCAAGCAGTCCGATCAACGCGATCAGAGAAACTGCAAGATACAGAATCATATGCGCATGATCTCCGGTCTGCACGCTTCGGCTTGCGCCTGCTGTCTCACCATCCACATCTCCTTGTTGACCGGGACGATTACGGTTCATACCTTGAACGGAGCCACCTATTGTTTCTGCCGGATTACTATCGTCCGGTGGAGTGCCTGCAGCGCTTTCAGTCGTACTCCCTGCCTTGCTTTCTGTCGTGGTGTTTCTCGAATCTCCAAAGACAGAATGTATACCGGTAGATCCGGATGAACCGGATCCTCCACCCGAGCCACTGCCGGATCCTCCGCTTGAACTGCCACTAGAACCGTTTTCGGAATCACCACTATTATCCGGCGTTTCCTTCGGAATATTTGGTGTTTCCGGTGTTACGGGAATATCTGATGGCGTTGACGGAATGTCCGATGGTGTCGATGGAATGTCCGATGGCGTCGATGGAATGTCCGATGGCGTCGACGGGAGATCCGATGGCGTTGATGGGATGACCGACGGTGTCGACGGAATATTCGACGGTGTCGACGGGATATCCGATGGTGTCGATGGATCATCTGGAGCGGGTTTTACCTTGATGGATTTGTTTATTGTTGTATTATGGATGATTGCGCCAATCATGTGCTGATATGCTACTGAATTCTCCCTCTCCGGGGTAAACTGCCTCAGACCATTTTTTTCAATCCAGGCAACCGTCTTTTTGAACTCTACTTTAACTGTCGAAGTGATCTCATCCTCTGATGCAAGGTAGAAATTCTGATCTACCGGAATGCTTGGCACATTTTCCCAGTTTCCGCTTGCATCCTTTACTATTACCGTAAACTTGTCGCTTTCTACTGTATATCCGCCGTACATGGTGAGATTTTCCGTGATTCGGAAAGGTCCCGCAATCCACTTTCCAAGCTCTTCATCGTAAGTCATGTTCTGAGCTTCCGGCGCCACCGTGACATCATCCCTAGTTGGCTTTACGGTTAAATACTTCAGTTTATCCGAGTTAGCAGCATCATAAATATCCTGTGCCAACTTATCATATCGTATGCCCTTTTTATTGTTTTCAACGTGTGCATTTTGAAGAATCATCCAAATCGCATTTTGCGTGGCAGAATGTGCAACCTCTTTCCAGTCATTTCCCTTAAGCATAACCTGATTCCAGTAATCTACCGGGTCCATACCATTGTCATTTGCATTAACCATAGTAAATGCTGCAAGATAAAAGGCAGTACTGGTGATATCCGATGCGCTTAGCTTACTACTTGTGGTGCCTCCCGTAAACTGCAGGTGAAATACCTCGGTGTTCAGCTTGTTGAGCCTTTCCATATGATCCGAGTTATTTTTATAATCATCATAGGCATATGTCTCATCACCAAGAATATTGTACAAATCGGTATCATTTTTAAATGCCTCCGGCACCGCTAGGAAGCTATTATATGTCTCCTCATCCATCGGTGTCGTAGCATCGCTATATAGCTTCATGCCATTATACGGATATCCGGCATACAATGCCTTGATCAGCTTATCCTCAAGACCAGGATACTTTGAAAAGTCCAGGTAACCGACCTTATATTTATCATTAACATCCGGCCAGTGCAGGTCATTGTTCATACAATAAAGCTCTATGGTATAATCCTCCGATCCCCGGGTAATCTTCAGCTTATATTCATCAGTAAGATCACCTGCAATGATCCTTGATACCTCCTCACCGGTAGCAGTAGAACCCTCCGCATATCCGACTCCGGCACTGGCAGTAGACAGAAGAAGTGCCACGCTCAGCACCGCAGGCAAAAAACGCCCGGCTTTAAAACTTAAATGCATGTATTTATCCTCCATGATGGCAAGCAATAGTAAACGAAATATTCAACATAATAACGATTCTTATTTTTATTGTCAATAGAAATTAAAAATTTAATAATTTACTATTAATTTAATGTTTCTATGCATTTTTATTTTCTACAGAATGTTAAAATTTGACGTATTTTATAAAACCAAAATGCAAATTAAGCTCATCTCTATTAAAGCTTGCATCACTCTTCCGGATGAATTGGTCTCATGGCAGAGTTCTGATTCTCCTCTCACCTGCACAGGAGTTTGGTCTCGATCTCGCATACCGGCTCCAGGCTCTCTATTGTCTCCTCACCGGCACAGGAGTCTCAGGATACGGGTCTTGTCGATCAGGAAAATCGCGACGTCCATAAACAAGTGGGCAATGAGCGTACTGACGATGACACCATTCGCCTTTAAAAGGAAGCCAGAATGAAATCCGTACCAGATGACAAAGCCGGAATAGGCGACCATAAGCATGAGGAACGGAAAATTCCGCGCGATGCCGGAGATATCGCCCCGGAAGCCTTCCCATGTGACATCAAAGTAAACGAAGCGACCGATGATCAGGGTAACAAAATAAATAATGAGATTTTCATAGTTGAGATCGTCATAAATAAATCGGATGTACATAAGGATCAGTACGACATAGAGCGAGCTTATGAGCCGCATGGAGCCGCGCTGTTTCGAGTCCAGATTGCGGAGATGAACCAAGACACGATCAAAAATGCGGTTCACGATCATCGAGAGCAGCAGAAAGCCGATCAGCATCCAGTCCTTGTAGCTTCGCCACAGAGACGCCACGGGACCGGAGATCCGGTCATTGATGATGTAGTAAAGAGCAAGCAGCAGAAGCACCGAGGTGCTTGCAAATGCCATTTCAAAAAAGCTTTCCATAAAACGGAGCGCTCTTATGTCCTGGGGAGCCCGTCCGCGGCTACGGGATCTTGTCTCTGTGTTTCTCGTGCGAATGCTTCCTGCGTTTGCGCGGTCGTTTCGGCTGGTTAAATTTGACGGCTTCGGATATTTTACTGTATCGTCCTCATCTTCATAGGGCTCCGTATAGTAATCCTGATCTATCTTTGCAGCCGCTGCTCTCTCCCGATCTTTAGCATAATAATCCGAATCTATATTAAGGTCATATTCCGCGGAAATTCCCTTATCTTCATCGGCATCAAAATTCTGCCCGCCGGATGGATGACTCCGGTCAAATTCGGCACGCACACGCGCCATAATCAGGATGATTCCGATTACGACACACAGCCCTGCAAGTGAAATAAGAAAAAAAGGCACAGCCTCTGAAAAATCGAAATAATGTCCGGCATAGGTGCTGACATAATCTTGTGCTGACATAATAAAAATTCCTCCTTATCAGACTGCCGGATATTCTACGTCCTTACTGATCTGAGTGCAAGGGGGATTCATCAAGCCGTAAGAGAAAAACCTGAAAATTTAACCCACCCGTTTCGGATGATTTCCTCCCCGCAACGCACCGGTACCACCCTCGGCGAGCCAGCATTCCCCGTGCATATTTGTTTTATATTTCCAGACAGAACCGTGGCGAACGGTGACGGATAGTTTTATCATTGTTTAACATTTAGAAGTGACTTTTATGGTAAACTATGATTGACGTGGTCATGATCAACTTATCGGAAAAAAGCATCAACTCCAAGAACTATCTTATCGGAATGCTGTCCACACTGATTTCAAATCTGTTGTCGGCGGCAGAAAAATGCCAGACACTTGAAGAAAAATATGCATTTCCTGTTTTAGGGAACATATCGAAAGGGGTGAATACAATGTGTAATCTCAGTGAAGGAATCTATGAAAACGGACTGAAAAAAGGTTTAGCCGAAGGCACTGCCAAAGGATTAGCTGAAGGTACTGCCAAAGGATTAGCTGAAGGTACTGCCAAAGGATTAGCTGAAGGCAAACTGGAAGGTAGGCTTCTAATGCTGTTTGAGCTTGCACATGAACGGCAGCTCCCGATTTCGGATGCGGTCCGAAAAGCATCTGAATTTGGCATCAAGGATGAAGCTGATTTCAGGTCGAGGTCTGCACTTGCCGGATATGATCTCTCGGGAATTTAAATTTTAATGTGACAAGGGCTGTTGCAAATTGAATTGGTAATAGCATCCACTCAGAAGAGGCTGTTGCAATTCCACTTTTTAGTGGAATCGTAACAGCCCCTTTTATCTATTTGAGTTGGATGTTGCCCATATGGATAAATCCAGAAGCAAAGCAGTCCCTATCCCACAATCAATTTGAATTTCAATGAGGCAGTTTCATCCCTTGCGCTCTAGTCTACCAGTTTCGGATGAGTCACCGAAAATTATGAATTTAGCTATTTCCTGGTCGACCTACCAGGTCTTTTGATAATTGTATTACAGCGCGGCAATAGCCTCGATCTCGCAGAGTACGCCCTTTGGGATGTCCTTGACAGCTACGCAGCTTCTTGCAGGATTGCCGGTGAAGTACTTGCCGTAAACCTCATTGAATGCTGCAAAATCCTTGATATCTGCAAGGAAGCAGGTGGTCTTAACCACATGCTCAAGATCGGTGCCTGCAGCCTCCATGATAGCCTTTACATTTTTGCAGCTCTGCTCCGCCTGTGCTGCGATTCCCTCTGGAACCGTACCAGTTGCCGGATCTACCGGGATCTGGCCGGATGCAAAAACAAAATTCCCAACCTTAATGGCCTGTGAATATGGTCCGATAGCTGCCGGTGCTTTTTCTGTAGAAATAACGCTCATAATGTTTCCTTTCTGTGATCTTTCATGTATTACATGAACCTTATGATACTTCTGGCGATCCATCCGAAACATGCAAGTTCAGCATACCTGCTTCTGCAAATTCTGGTGGATGACCCTGTCTCTACTTTACACTTAAATCTGCTTTCCTGCCACCCTGTTTTTAAAAGACAGACGATATGCCGATAGTATATTCAGGCGATCTGCATCCTTATACATCTTCAGCTTCATAACAGCAGTTGCACAGCATTGGGCTCCGGCAGCAAAAGCTGCATCCCTGTGATTCTTCAGATTAATAAAAGCCAAAGATCCGTTAAAGATACAGATTATTTCCAGGTAAAATCGCCCAAGCATCCCTATCGCAGTCTCTGCATGTCATCGTATGTCTTACACGTAACAGCGGCAGGAGGATAGTCTGTAATCAGAACTATCCTCCTGCCGCTTTGCTGCTATAATTTACAGCTCCGGTACAATCACCTTTTTGCCTCTCCAGTAGAGAGCTCCATCTGCGTCCTTATGGAAACCGCACAGATACTGGTCGTAGCTGATGCCGCTTTCCTCCGGATAATTGGCATGCGCCATGTTATGCACCATACCGATGACGAGCATAGGCACACCCTGCGCATTGGGGAAGGCTGCCCAGTGAATTGGATAATCATCCCAGATCTGCACATCCTCAAGCTTTAAGCCATAACGCTTCATCTTGCCAAGCACCTGCTCTTTCATTTCCGCGGTAAGATTAAACGGAAATTCCGGATCAGGCGTTTTAGAAGCATTCAACGGATCCAGCTCTCCAAAGATATACATAGTTGGGCATGGGTCCTTTGTCTCCGGAAATTCTGCATTCATGCGCTTCGGCGCCCGCAGTGCCGACCAGCTGGCTGTCGCCGTAAAAAGATCACTTGCACAGTTATTGAGGAGATCCGTCATCATGCCGCCGCTGGACTGACCGCAGGCATAAATGCGTCCGTTATCCACTTGATTCCTTGCCCGGACATCATCCACCATTGCGCGGATAAACTGGATATCATCAATGGGCTTTCCCTGATATTCACCGCTCCAGAGGAGAATGTTTCTCAAGCCGCCCTGGAACTGCTGGTAAATGCCTGCCTCCGGAAATACCGCGATAAAGCGGCGTTCTCTTGCGACAACAGACATGCAGCTTATCTCAAAAAAGGTTTCGGCAGTACCGCCACGACCATGCATTACGACAACCAGCGGCCATGACTGATCCGGGGTGCAGGTCTCCGGTACATACTCGTACCACTTGCGCATCATCCCATTCACCTCAAGGGTATGCAATGTCGCCCCGAGCGCAAGCGGATCCTTATTGTATCTCAGGAATTTCTTACCAATGCCTCTGTGGCGTCTGGCAAGACCAATGTAGGACCACGCTGTTTCCAGAGTCTGGCGAATGCACTCGGTCGTACCTGTGGTCACACGTACCTCGGCAATATGCTCTTCATTGATTTCGCTCTGTGCTCTGACAGGGGATGGCATCCAGATATAATCCACGCCTTGTCCGGATAGGGGCTCCGGAAGATTCTTGTTTTCTCCGCGCCAGTACTCGGCGGTACCTGCATTGGCACCGGACAGTTCCGAAACAAACATCCATACCGGAAGCTGGGCACGCATTGCCTGGATTTTAAGCTCTCCACTTCCCTGATCCTGCTCCTGCATCGCAGTGGAATGATCCTCTCTCAGATCAAGCGTCAAATCCCCGATGGTAATGAGTCCGCTCCATTCACTTGCCATGTTTTTTGCTGCCTGCTGTGCTGCATCTGCTCCGTCGCCAAGACCAAGCAGAAACATATTATCCTGAAGAGCTACATAATAGCGGCGGCTGTTGACAGCTACATAGACCGTGTTAAGGAACATTGCATCTCTACCGTCCAGACGCCAGCCATTGTCTGCTGCCGGTACCAGATGAATGAGATACTTCCTCTCGTCTGCAAAAGCCTTTAAACCGGTCTTTTCCAGAACCTCCCCTGGATTACTGCCGGATGGCATCGCCACAACAATGCACGGCTGTCCGTTATGCGTGTTTTCCGGAATATAGGTCAGGAACTCTCGCTCCCTGCTGCCATCCTTTGCGGTTTCACGGAAAAGTCCGCTGATCAGCATTCTGTTAGGATCCTGTAAGTCAACAGCGATGTCTGCCATTACTTCCGGCATATTTTTGATTTCCATAATTTTATCCTTTCCTTTGTATTTTCTTTACAGTTGTGCAAACTGATTTTATAACAGGTACTGCTTTAATGTGTAAAGCCGATATTTATATCAAACGGCATGAAAAGAAGCTGATTTTTACATAAATAAATCCGGTGTATATGTAGTCAGGCTGATGCGCTTCCTCACATCAGCCTGGCATTTAAAACAGTTATATTTACATATGCAGCGTTTTATTAAAGTGGAAAAACTGTCATGACATAGAAAACATTGATAACAGATAGGAGCACCGCAGGTAAGAGAGACTGTACGAACTGTGACTTAACATCATATCCTCCGACTTCCATGATATAGGGAATGCAGGCAGTCGCCATCGGTGTCATAAAGGAGGTTGTGCAGGCAGCAGCTACAAGGATGCAAGGACCAACACAGCTTACCCCCATGCTCTTGCAGGCAAGGATCGCGATCGGCTGGAAGATCGCCATAACGCTTCGATTCTGCATGATCTGTGTAAGTAGGAACGGAATGATAAAGAACATTGCACCGATCATATAGTTATTTCTCATTCTGCCTGCAACCGATGCGATGGCATTACCGATGAGCGTACCGGCACCGGTGTTGTTAAGTGCAGCACCCATACATAAGCAGCCGATGATCAGAAATGCCATATCCCAGTTTACCGCGCCAAAGCACTCCTTTGGGGACAGAACCTTGGTAAGCACCAGGAGGAGACATCCAAGCAGAACGATTTCCCAGGCAGAGACCGCGGGGATGCCAACGCTCTTAAAGAAGCTATTGATGGGTCCGGAAAAAGCAAGCAACAAAGTTACGCCAAAGAAAATAGTATATCCGCATTTCTCCTGGAACGGTGCAAGAGGTGCCGCCGGTCCTTTACTGCCGAGACTAAATTCAGAGGTTTCAATGACCGGTTTCTCCGGTGCGATCTTCCAGCCAAGGAACATGCTGTAGAGTGTCAGCATTACAAGTACCGGCCAGCGTCCTACAAACAGGTCTGTAAGCGCGAGCTGATACTGGCTGTATTCATTGGCATCGATGTATCCGTTGATTTCCGCCAGCATGGCAAGTGTGCCGCCGACCGGTACAATACCGCAGGAAGCGATGCAGGCAAGTCCTACACAGAATGCAGCACGGCTGATGCTGATGTTCATTTCCTCACATGTTGCACTAACAATTGGGATGACAATGGCAAATGCAGCAAGCGCGGAGCCTGTCAGTGTTGCCGCAAGGATCGATGCCAGGATAAAGCCTAGCATAACCTTAGCCATGCTGCCCTTGGAGATGGCTTTTACAGACTTACCAATGAGATGAACAAACTGCGTTTTCCTTAGTCCGGCAGAGATTACAAACATACCGGAAACCATCACGATATTGGAGTTTCCTATCGTTCCAAGCGCGGTTTTTTCATCAATACAGCCTGTAAAAAGGTATGCCAGCATAGCTGCGCATCCTACTGTCCCAAGCGGTAGCTTGCCATGGATAAAACCAATCACTGCAAGTAAAGATATCACGAGACAAATCGTCAACTGTGTACTCATGTTTTCCCCCTTTTGCAGGCCCTGCCACATGCCGCAGGACCTGTCTCTTGTCTATTAAATTTTTATTTTTTATTGGTTTAGACGTATCTGCACACATGATCCACGGCAATATCCGAGAATCCATAGGCTTCTGCTTTGGTTAACTGTCCATTGCAGATCGCATTGATCTTGTCTACCAGGCGATGACCTTCCTCCTGGTAGCTGATCGTGCCGGCAATGATGCCTGAGAGATCCACATCCATGTTGTCTTCCATCCTGGCATAGGTTCTGCCGTTTGCCGTTACCTTTAATACCGGCGCAATGGCGTTGCCGGTCGGTGTTCCTCGACCTGTGGTAAAGATCACAGCCTGGCATCCGGCAGCTACCATCGAGGTAACGGATGCAATATCATATCCGGCAGTATCCATGACAACCGCTCCCTTTTTGCTCGGGCGCACTGCCTGCTCCAGCACCTCAACGATCGGACGTGTGCCGCCCTTACGGATGCATCCAAGGCTCTTTTCTTCCAGTGTGGAGAGGCCACCGGCTTTATTGCCCGGAGTTGGCTGACCGGCACGGCAATCCTGCCCGGCCGCATTGAGATGTGCCTCATAGGCACGGCAGACTTCAATGATCTGATCGTGAATTTCCTTATTGGCTGCTCTTTTGGCAAGTACATGCTCTCCGCCGATCCACTCGATGGACTCGGACATTACGGTTGTTGCGCCAAGATCTACCAGCGCATCTGACAATTCTCCGACTGCCGGATTGCTGGCAATACCGGAGGTTGCATCGGAACCACCGCATTCGATGCCTAACAAAAGCTCGGAGATATCAAACTCCTCTTTCTGCTGCATGCCTGCTTCCGCTGCCATATCTCTTGCGGCACGCACTGCCTTCTCGATGGTTTTAAGCGTACCACCCTCATCCTGGATGCCGAAGTGTGCAACGGGCTTGCTGGTCATGCTCCGGATCTTCTCGGCGAGCTGTGCATGCCCAACGGTCTCACAGCCAAGTCCGATGATCACAACACCATATACATTGGGATTGCAGGCAAACCCTGTCAGCACCTTCTGGGACATGGCGGTGTTGGCAGCAACATCGGAGCATCCGGTATTAAATACGATATTTACCGCGCCACGAACCTGGCTTGCAACGATTCTGCTGCTCTCGCTGCCGCAGGCACATGTCGGCAGGATCAGGATATGATTGCGGATTCCCGGGCGTCCCTCGGCTCTTCTATATCCCCAGAAGGTACGCTTCTTTGGATTTGGATCTCCGGCGGACTGCTTTGCGCTCATGACAAAATCATCTCCGGCAAGCTCCTGATCATAGTTTCTCGGGACACTCTTAAGGTTGTTTTCATTCACAAGATGTCCCTTGGCAACTGCCTCGATCATCTTTCCAAGGCTCTCTCCGTATTTGAAGACCTCATCACCGACTGCAAGATCGGTAAGCGCGATTTTATGGCAATAGGGGATATCTTCCTCCGCGCAGATCGTCTTAACTTCTCCAGCCTGTTTAAAAACCACATTGTCTCCTGCCTTGACTTCCGTGACACAGGTAACAACGTTATCGGTGTCATCCATCATTAACGCATTGATATCCATGCTTACCTCCTAGCGAATCTTCTGATATAAGTAATTTTTAAATCTGTATCTGTTTCTCAACTACGCACATAGGTTAGCAGAAATTATATATAAATTCCAATTAATGTAATTTACATATATATAAGCCAGAGATAATAATGCAGGGTTTGCATGCGCATGGACTTTACGGTATGATAGGAAGCATCAGATTCTTTGCATCACTCTTAGTCCGCAGGTGAAAATTTGGATAACGTGGATAACGAAAAGAAAGATAAACCGCATGAAGTTTTAAAACAGTATTTTGGCTATGACGAGTTCCGTCCCGGGCAGAAGGAACTGATCGACGCGATCCTTCGGGGACGGGATGTCCTTGGCGTCCTCCCGACGGGCGGCGGCAAATCCATCTGCTATCAGGTACCGGCGCTGCTTCTGCCCGGAATCACTCTTGTGATTTCACCTCTTATATCTCTGATGCGTGATCAGGTGCAGGCGCTCAATGCGTCCGGCGTGCACGCTGCATTTATCAATAGTTCTCTTACGGAATCCCAGACGCGGAAGGCTCTTTTGTATGCTTCAGAAGGGCGCTACAAGATCATCTATGTGGCACCGGAACGGCTTATGACTGACAATTTTCTGAGCTTCACCGCCACACAGCAGATTTCCCTGATTGCGGTGGATGAGGCGCACTGCATCTCTCAGTGGGGACAAGATTTCCGCCCAAGCTACCGGAGGATCGCCGATTTCGCAGGGACGCTTAGGGAACGCCCCGTGCTGGCTGCATTCACTGCAACCGCCACTGAACGGGTGCAGTATGACATTGTGACAAGTCTCGATCTGGAGACTCCCAAAAAGCTGATTACGGGATTTGATCGGAAAAATCTCTATTTTGCTGTTAAGAAGCAGCACAACAAGCGGGGTTATGTCCTTAACTTCCTCTCGGAGCATCCGGACGAGTCCGGGATTATTTACTGCGCCACAAGAAAGGCTGTGGATCAGCTCTATCAGTATGTAATGGATGCGGGAATCCGTGCTGCGCGCTATCACGCCGGACTTTCCAATGCAGAGCGCCTTAAGAGTCAGGAGGATTTCATTTTTGACCGGGTGCCTGTCATCATCGCGACCAATGCCTTTGGGATGGGGATCGACAAATCCAGTGTCCGCTTTGTGATCCACTACAATATGCCTGCAAGCCTTGAAAATTACTATCAGGAGGCAGGACGTGCCGGGCGGGATGGAGAGCCTGCGGACTGCATCCTTTTGTACAGTGGTCAGGATGTGATCCTTGCAAGATACCTCATTGACCATGCCGCACCTGTAGAAGGCATGACACCGGAAGACCGGCAGATTGTGCATCGGCAGAACCTCTACCGGCTCGAAATGATGCGGAAGTACTGTATGACACAGCAGTGTCTCAGGAAATATATTCTGAATTATTTTGGGGAAGATGCCCCCGAGGACTGTGGGAACTGTTCGGTATGTCTCGGAGAAGCAGAAACGGACGAGGCGGTCGAGGGCTCCGGCGAACGTGCGCGGGAGCGTCGCAGAGAAGCCGCCCGGCAGCGTGCCAAGCATGCGCATGCCGGTGCGAGTCGGGAGGATCTGGATCCCCGCCAACTGCAGCTTTTCACGATTTTAAAAGCGGTGCGTACAGACTGGGCGCGACAGGAAGGTCGTCCGCCGTTTATTATATTCTCCGACCGGACCCTTGTGGACATGGCACTCAAGGAGCCCTGCACGATGGACGCTTTTATGAATGTTTCCGGTGTAGGGGATGCCAAGGCGGCGCGGTATGGGGCATCGTTTCTGGATGCGATCCAGCGCTTCCGGGCAGCGGAGAACTCCGGTGGCACAGAAAGATTGGTCGCGGATGCAGTCAAGGCCGGCGGCAGAGAGTTCCCTGCCAGGGGTCCGCAATGCGAATTTTATCTTACTCCGGAGGAAGCCGCTTCGTTTCCGTATCAGAAGCGCTATCTTGTCGCAGAGCTTGCCAGAGTCTTAAATACACTACGGGATGCACAGCATGTAAAAAAGATTTTCGGGACAACCATACAAAACAAAATGATCGCCCTCGGGTATCTGAGGACGATCAATAATGGACGTTTTATCGAGCGCAAGGTCACTGCCGCCGGAGCGGACTTCGGTCTGGAGCTTGACACCCGGGTCGGGCAGAAGGGACAGGAGTATCTCGATGTCTACTATACCCGGGAAGCACAGCGCGGCATCCTCGAGATGTTCACTCTGGAGCCTTCTGAAAAATAGACTGTGCCAATCGCCACATTGTGCTATACTGCGCCTGTTACACTGGAAAAGCCGGGCTTACCTCAGTACAGGCTGCTCATGGCAACCGGATGAGCGTCCTTTGGAATCGGGATATACTTCTGATCCGCCATCACCTCATCAAATTCAGCTCTTGCGGTCTTGAGTGTATCCGGACTCTCCATCAGCTTCATCACCGCAAGCGCCATGCTCTTACCTGCAAATCGCATGCCCTTATGCGCCGTCGTGGACTTCCCCTGTGATACGATCTGCCAGCTGTGTCCCGGCGTCAAGGGTGCCAGTGTCATGCAGGTGATCTGCGCGGTCGGGCACTGGAAGCTCACATCCCCGACATCCGTAGAGCCACCTGTTGCCTTCACAATATGGATTTCCTCATAGGGCACGATAAAGTCCCAGAGCCGGTCCTTTTTATGCGCCTTCATAAACTTGATATCCCCGGGAATCAGCATATCCGAAACAAGCTCATCATAACCACGGTCTGAACCTGCCGGCGCAGTCGCTGTATATTTCGCCGCAAGCGCGTACTCTTCCTCCGTATAAGTGGGGACCCCCACCTCCTGCATGGACTGGTACAAAAGCTTCTCAAGAGTCCGGTTGGAAACGAAATTGGCACAGGATTTTATGAAGCGGCGAGTCACCTTGGTATCAGTCATAAGCGCCGCTCCTTTGGCAATGTTGTCCACTCTTGCGAGGAGCTCTGCCGCATCCTGCTGCTTTGGCGCGCGCACAAGGTAAATTGCCTTGGCAGTCGGCTGTACCACATTAGGCGAATATCCTCCTGCATCCACAATAGCATAATGGATCCTTGCCTGCTCAATCATATGCTCCCGCAGGAACTGCACACCGACATTCATAAGCTCGAGACTGTCCAGCGCGCTTCTGCCAAGCTCTGGACAGCCGGCAGCATGCGCCGCCGTCCCTTCAAAACTGTACAATACCTGGAAATTGGCGAGCGAGCTGTTGGTCACTACAACATTGCTGGTCCCGGGATGCCATGTAATTGCCGCATCAAGATCCCGGAAGGCACCCTCTTTAGCCATAAATGCCTTACCGCTGCCGCCCTCCTCCGCAGGACAGCCATAATAAATCACCGTCCCCGGATGACCTGCCTTAAGATAATCGCGCACTGCCAGCGCCGCGGCTGCAGAGCCAACTCCAAGTAGGTTATGTCCACAGCCATGTCCAGGTGCCCCCGGATGCTCGGATTTTTTTTCAACAAGTCCTGCGATCTGGTTTAGTCCTGACAGTGCGTCAAACTCTCCCAAAATACCGATCCGCGGACTGCCGTTGCCGAAGGATGCCGTAAATGCGGTATCGATACCATATGCCTTGTCCTCAACGGTAAATCCCTCCTTCCGGAAAAATTCCGTGAGCTTCTCTACGGATTTTGTCTCGCTGTAGGCGGTTTCCGCGCAGCCCCAGATCTGGTCCGCAAGTGTATCCAGTGTCTCTTTACTATCGTCAATTACCGTAAGGTACTGTTCCAAGCCCATATCTGCCTCCTCCATCATGTGTCCTAAGTACATGACGCCGATCCGGTCTGAAATATATTTTACCACACTCATATCATGTGCGATAGCCGCTGCAGAACTAAGCTTTGATCGTCGTACCTTGTTCCATCAGCTTTTTAAGATGTGCTGTCAGCTTTTCGTTTTCCCTGTAATCGATCGGGCACTCAACAAGTGCCGGTCCACCGCAGTTAAATGCCTTCTCCATGATCGGGATGATATCCTCGGTTTTATCAATGCGGAACCCGCGGACATGCATCGCCTCTGCCAGCTTTACAAAATCCGGATTTGTGAAATCCACAAAGAAATGGTCGTGGAAGCGGTCATCCTCCTTCCAGCGGATCAGACCGTAGCCGCCATCATTCAATACAAGTACCACGATCGGGATCTTTTCTCTGACTGCCGTCTCGAGCTCCTGCATGTTCATCATAAAGCCGCCGTCACCACAGACTGCCAGTACTCTCCTCTCCGGGTAAACAAGCTTTGCCGCAATCGCACCCGGCACGGACATGCCCATCGTGGCAAAACCGTTGGAAATCAGGCAGGTGTTAGGCTTATAGCAGTCATAATGGCGGGAAATCCACATCTTATGCGCGCCGACATCCGAAATCAGGATGTCATCCGGTCCCATGATTTTACGGATATCGTAGAGCAGCTTCTGTGGCTTCACGGGATAACCGTTGTCGTCCTGGTACATGAGATTTTCCGCTGTGATCGCCCTGCGGATCTCAAAAAAGTCCTCCGGTTCCTTTTTGGGATCGCAGTCCAGCAGCAGCTGCTCCAGCGAAAAGCTGATGTCCCCGATGACCTCCACCTCCGGCTGATAGAGCTTGTTGACATCTGCCGGCAGTGAATCAATGTGCAGAATCCGGTGCTGGTCCTTACGGTTCCACTTGGAGGGTGCCAGCTCCACAATGTCATAACCGACGCAGATCACGAGATCCGCCTGGTCCAGGATGAGGTTGGGATAATCCCGCTGCGGAATGCCGATGGTGCACATATAGTAGGGGCTTTTACAGGAAATGATACCCTTTGCCATCATAGTGTTGATCACGGGAATGCGTAATTTCTCTGCAAACTCCGTGAGCGCCTTGGCGGCACCTCCATTCACAGCAGAATGCCCTGCGAGGATAACCGGATGCTCCGCGCGGTTGATGACTGCCGCAGCTTCCTCAAGCTGGGTTTCGTCGGCATACTCCTTAACCTCCGCCGGTCGGTTTAAAAGCTTCCTGGCACTTCCCTCCGGCACCTCCATCTGTGCTACATCCTGCGGGATGCAGACGTGGGTTGCGCCCGGCTTCTGTCCCTCGGCATATTTAAACGCGAGGCGTACAATTTCATTGACCGACTCCGGTGACACAATCATCTTGGTACGTTTGGTGATCGGCTGGAACAGCGTCTCAAGATCCAGATACTGATGCGAGGTCAGCGGCATCTTGTCGGTGGTAACCTGTGCGGTGATTGCAACAAGCGGTGCACCGTCACCATTGGCATCGGCAACACCGGTGATCAGGTTTGTCGCGCCGGGACCGAGTGTGGAAAAGCAGACCCCCGCCTTTCCGGTCAGCCTCCCGTAAACATCTGCCATAAAAGCAGCGCCCTGCTCATGTCGGACCACGATTCCCCGGATCTGATCCGACTGCTTCAGTGCATGCATAAAATCCAGATTTTCCTCTCCCGGGATACCAAACACATATTTTACATTTTCATGTTCCAATGCCTTTACCAGCATTTCCGCAACATTCATAGTTACTCCCCCCTTTGATCGCCTTAAAAAGTAATAAAGCATTAAAAAAGACAGGCGCATCTCGCGTCTGCCTCAATGCGGGAACCTTTTTTAGGAAACTTTTTCATATTTGAGCATTACTCTAGCACACGAAAGCTTTCCGTTCAATTTTCTTTTGGTTATGGCAGGTATACCTCGACCCGGAACAGAACAACCGGATGAATCCCCCCCTTTGAAGCCAAAAAAACTCTAAAACAAATCCAGTGTATTGTCGAGATAGATTTCCTCTCGTACCTTAAGCTGGCACTCTGGCTTCGTCAGGTAATACAGGAGAAATTCCAGGAGGAGAGCGCTGCCCAAGCCTCTGCCCTCGATCTTGAAATTTGTAAATCCCATCGGAAGATAGACTTTACTGACGTCCTCGACACCGATGAATCCGGGATTGGTCATTGCTTTGGAAAATCGATAGCCACCGGCGGCATCCGGTGCATGGCAGACATGCTCCGGACCGGGCAAGCCCAGATTTTTCCTGCTGACATCCTCATAGCAGCGCTTCCGATCGGGGCATCCGAACCAGCAGCATTCGTTTACAAGAAATTCCACTTTGCTGCGTTCTGCCGGAGTCATGCTTTTAAATTGATCAAAGCTCTTATTAAGCCGGAAATCCGGTACAACCATGCAAAACTCACTCCGATGAAGCTCCGCAAGAAGCTGTTTAAATTCTGTCAGCACCTTGGTGGTCGAGGAAACAAAATAGAACCCCGGATATCGCGCTCTAAGATAATGGAGCAGGAGATCGGAGTGAATAATGATGCCGTTTTGCTGGCGGTCTTTATCCTCAAAAAGTGCGCACAGGGCATTGCACTTCGGATCTGAAAGATCTGTCTCCCGGAGAAGTGCATTGCTGAAGGTGAGTCTGCCGGAGATGTGATATTCTCTTAGAAGCTTAAGCACTGCTTCAGGATCGGGATCCCCCTCTCCTACTCTGCCGCCGCCCCAAATGCAGCCCTCCGGCGCTCCGTAAATAGATCCGATCTCACACCAGTCATAAAAATACTCTCTATGCTCATAAAAGAGTGGAAGAAACTTTTGATAAAAGGTATAAAACTGAAATAAGCCCGGAAGATGATACCGGGCGATACGGTTTTGTCTGTTTGTCATGCTTATGCCTCGCTTCTTTTTATGTATTATAGCATAGCCCGTAAATCCTGACCGGCCTTAAGCACAAACAGCTCAAAAAAGACATAATAAAAGGGATCCTCAACTTACGCAATGAAGAGGACCCCTTTAGAGTTCACTTTCCAATGGATTTTACCTCCTTGAGAAAGTGTGATTCTGGTGAAATCTGTTATCTTCTGTGTAGTTTCGTACTACCTGATCCAACATCTCTCACCATTAACGGTTTTGATGAAATTTCTGCAGTTGGTTCTGTGAAGCGCTCGCCACTTTACTTCCTGCTTCTTTTTCACCTTTTGAATTAAAGAATTTTGGATTTATGAAGCGCTCGCCATATTTCCTTGTTCTTTAACTCGTTCCGATCTCTTTATGGCTTTACTGTACATCAATAAGTACAATCTGTCAATAGATTTTAAAAATATTTCTTTGTATATTTATTTTGCGGGTGTATTTTCTTTTTTTACATTTCATTTTAGTTTTAATCTCGCGCCCGGATCTCCCAATTCATAAAACTGATTCGTTTTAGTCTCACGCGCGGATCTCACGATTCATAAAGCTGATATAGGCTGCCGCAAAGCCGGCAACTGCCATCGCAATCAGTCCGACAAGATGCGGCCAGATCTGAAGCAGGCTCTGTCCGAGAGACAGATAAGACGAAATCCCTCCATCCTGGAGTGATACCAGATCCATGATATTAAGCGAACGCACGTTAGGGTTCATGATCATGGTGGTTGCTTCGTTAAAGAGATAATATGCGGAAATCCGGTTCAGATTCATTTGCATACGATAATTCGCAAGAACATTGGTTACCGGTGCCGTTTTGCTGACCGGATATACAAGTCCGGCAAAGCCATTTACCGCAAGGCTCAGGAACATCGTAAGGAACAACCAGATCGCCACACAGGCAAGCGCCGCTGTCGCCGCATGCTTGGAGACCACGGAAAAGAACTCTGCCACCGCAAGCCATACCGAGATGTAAACAGATGCAATCAGTAAAAAAACAAGCAGCCGCGCAATCTCCTCGGGCTTGGGGATCAGTCCAGCAAGCAGGATGCCCGCCCCGGTCATAATGCCGCCCAGTGCAAACATCGTGAGGAAAACAACCGTCGCACCTGCGCAGAACTTGGCGTTGATGATGGTATCCCGATAAATCGGCTGCGCCGCAAGACGATTTAGTGTCCCCTGCGCCTGCTCATTGTTGATCGCATCAAAGCCAAGCATGATGCCAAAAATCGGTCCCAGAAATCCGATAAAGGTCGTAAAAGCATAAATGGACTGACCCGCGGTCGTAAAAAGCTGCAGGAACACAAAATCGCTCGGAGCAGCCTGCTGACCATTGGCCGTTGTCTGCTGTGCTGCCTTACTGAGGCTTCCGAATGCGCCAAAGAGGCTTGCCCCCGCAATGAAAAGCAGGATCAGAAACAAAAGCTGGAACCGTCTCGAGGTCAGATGATCCGCCAGTTCCTTATGGTACAGCACTGTGAAGCCATGACGATTGGTTGCTCTCTGCTCCATCAGGCTCCCGGATTCCGTCTCAGTCGTCCTTGAGGAGCCATGCAAGTCCTTTCCGGAAAAGATTCTCTGGATCCTTGTTCCCGGCTTTATGTTCTGTTCCGTCCTTTGTGTGCTCGCTTCCATCACTCTCGCCTGCCTTTTCAAAATATTTACGATAAATTTCATCCAAGTCACCACCACGCTGGTGCATCTCCCGGAGGATATAATGATGCTCCAGAAGCAGCTTGAGAAGTTCCTTCTGGATATCCCGCACAGACTCAATGTGAATGCTTCCGTCCTCACGCCGCCCGATCGCACGGATGCCGGGAATCGTACGGATCAGCGGGATCAGCTCCTGCGATTCATCCTCTGCTTCCGACCTGCCAGACGCATCCTCCTGCGAATGCTTCTCTTCTGTGCTCGTCCCGACTGCCTCTGTTATCTCGGGCTCCCGCTCTGCCTGGATGTCCACAAGATACAGTCCCTCGCTCTGGAGCTGCTTTCCAAGATCGCGGATCCTGCCGGACGCAATCATCTGTCCATGGACAAAGATACCAACCCGGTCCGAGATCGCCTGAATCTGATACAGCTCATGAGAGGAAATCAGGATCGTCCTCCCGTCCTTTACCGAAAGCTCGCGGATCAGCGCCGTAAGCTCATGCATACCTTGCGGATCAATGCCGAGGGTCGGCTCATCCATGATGATGATCTTGGGGTCCTTCATCAGCACATCAGCAATGCCGAGACGCTGCCGCATGCCTCGGGAATAGGTGCCAGTTTTCCGGTCGGCGGCATAGGTCATGCCCACCCGCTCCAGAAGTCCGACCGCACGCTTCGCGGCCTCCTCCCGGCTTAAATCATTCATCATACCGGAAAAAATCAGATTTTCCCGACCTGTCATATCTGGATAAAAGCCCACATTATCCGGTAGGTACCCGACCTCACGTTTCACAGCGAGAGCTTCTCTGCTGCAGTCCATGCCATCAATATAGGCTCTGCCGGAGCTTGGCTCCGTAAGTCCGAGCAGCATAAGCGTCGTTGTGGTCTTACCTGCGCCGTTGGGTCCGAGCAGTCCAAATACCTCACCCCTATGGATCTCAAGATTCAGATGGTTCACCGCATGAACCTCCCCATAATCCTTGCAGAGATCCACCGTCCGGATGATAATATCCGGATCTGTCGGTGCCTCCTCGTGGTAATCTGCCTTGATGGCATTCTCCTTAAGAAACTGCGCCCTCTGCTCGTCCACCTTGGTTACGTCTGCCATACTTAGTGCCTCCCGTACTTTTTAAATACTCCGGCAAGACCGGCGACAATGGCTGCAATCAGTACAACGCCCACAAGTCCCCAGACGGTCTGTGTCTTAACTGTGACACGGAAGTCGGACTTTGCGGTCGTTGCCGTGGTCGCCGCCTGTACGGTCATGGCATAGTCACCGCTCACTGCGGCATTGGACGGTGTCACATACATGGTGACTTCCTTGGTGGCGCCGGCATCCAGCGAATCAATGCTGCTCTCGGAAAATTCAACTTTCCAGTCGCTTGGCGCCGTGCTTGTCAGATTGATATTGTTGAGCGCGATGTTGCCGTCATTCACAACGTCCACTGTAACGGCAGTCTTTTTGTTGGCATTTGCGTTAAAGCTGAGCAGACCACTGGGAGCCTGGACCTTGAGTCCGTAGGTACCGGTGATCGTCACCTTAAGCTGGCTTGTAAGATTTTCACTTGCGGAAACCGCGGAAATGGGAATCGTATAGTCCCCTGCCTGAACTCCATCAGGTGGTGTAACGGTAATCGTCACGCCCTGGCTCTTTTCTGCGTCAACATCTGCAGACGCAACCTGCGTGGATGCTCCGGAAGGTGTAAATGCGACCTTCCATCCATCCGGAGCCTGCGCAGACAGGCTGAAGGACTGATTGTTGGAGGAATTATTCTGAATCGTGGAATTAAAGGTGAATGTAGTGCCCGCCGCGCCTTCCTGCTCGGGATACTCGGTAGTGAGCTTGGAGGAGCCTAACTCCTCGGAAGAAACATTCATCGTAAGCGTGATGCTGTCGGCATTGGACTCGCCTGCAGCATTGAGTGTTACGGTATAGCTGCCCTCGGCGGCATTGTCCGGAACTGTCACATTATAGCTTGCAAGCTTGTCATTGTCACCGTTCTTAACATAAACGTTGGAGATGTTCTTGCCGTCTCCCTCAAAATAGCCGGTAAACCCGTCGGGGAGCTTGGACGCAGAAAGTGCCACGCTCTCTCCGGCACCTGCATTTGTAAAGTCAAGGTTAAAGCTGATGGCATCACCCGGCTTTACGCTGATCCCGGGATACGCTGTACTCATATCGAGTCCGCCATCCGCAAATGCCGGGATCGCTCCGCTTAAGGTCATTGCTGCCGTAAGCATCATACCGGCAGCTGCTGCCGTAAATTTCCGTATTACATTTCTTGTCTTCATAATTCCTGCCCCCTAAAGGATGAGTATTGGCATGGGACCAGGATAGCAGCATATGCCGGAAACCGGGTTCTGCCCTCCTTCCCATTAACTAAGTCCCTGTTGTAAGCCGGAATTGTGAAAACTTTTAGATTCTTTTGTGAAGTTTTTGTGTTCTCAATGATATTACGGATTTATGAGAGCACCGGACTCTGCAAAATGATACTCCTTACCACCGATGGTGTAATTTCCATTGGACAGCATGTCTCCGTTGTCCGTAAGATAATAGGTGCCGCTCGGAAGCTCTGCCCACCCGGTCAGCATCTTGCCATCGGAATTAAAATAATACCATTTGTCATTGATCTGCCGCCAGCCGGTCGCCATCCCGCCATAATCCTTAAGATAGTACCAGCTGGAGCTTCCGTCCGCGTTTTTAAGGTACTGCCAGCCGGTCTGCATGGCACCCTTACCGTCCATGTAATACCAGTCACCGTTGATCTGCCGCCAGCCGGTATTCATCAGCCCGGACTCCTTAAAGTAATACCAGGTATCATGCACCTTGGCCCAGCCGGTCTGCATAATGCCATTTGCATCCATATGGTAATACCCATACGTTGTATGGATCCACTTGTCACGGATCGTCTCGTTATTATACTGAAATGTCCACTGTCCGCTGCTGTTCTGCTGCCAGCCTGCATATACAGGGCAGGCCACTGCCGCAGAGATCATCAGCGTCAACACGGTTTTGTTAAGGATATGATGCATAAGCTTCATAATTGCCAGCGCTCCTGTCTGTACGGATATATCTTGATCCCACCGCATAAAGCTTCTACCCTGCATCCATAGCAGTCTTTGTCCGGATCAGGTGCAGTAATCTCAATGCAGATGCTTCTTGACGGTCTTCTAGTCCTATCGTATTGAAAAGGCAACGCGGCTGCAAGGGATGACCGGAAATTGTAATGAAATTGTCAATGTCAGGCCGTCTTAGGTCATAGCTATGGCCTTGGTCCGGAGCATGGAAGATACAACCGGTAACAGGCACCATGCTGCGGTTTTACTTTATTTTCCACCATAACATGACCTCCAAGATAGCGGATACCGGACGCGACAACAGAAAGTCCGATCCCGAAGCTTCCGGCTTCTCCTTTATAATATCTCTCAAATATATGCGGCAGGTCCGCTGCATCAATTCCTGGTCCGTCGTCCTCGATGCAGATAACGATATCTTCCGCCTGATCTGTGAGTCCATAAGAGACTTTAACCTCTGATTCTGCATAGCGAATGCAGTCTGAAACTACATTTTGCAGGATCCGGATCAGAAGATCTGGATCTGTTTTGATATTGATGTGTTGTGCCTGCTGCTATGGTATCTTTTCTTTCCGAAAGGAAATCCAAAAAGGCATGATCCACTTTAATAGAACTATCCATAACATCAGATCCCACAGCTTCATAGTCCTGATTCACAATCACATAACGAACATCTCCGACACCTTCATGGAAATTTCTCTCGAGAAATACCCGCAGCGGAAGCATTCCCACCTCTGCCTTGCCGCCGTCACCATCCGGGTCCTGCGAATGCTGGCTTTTTGACAGTTCACTCGCGGACGCCGGTGAACTGCCGTCCCTCGTAAATTTTGTTTTAAGCCTTTGATCGCCCTCTGTCATGGCAAATGCATACTCCACCTGATCTGCAAATCTCCTGACATCCTGCTCAGCGGTGCGTCTCAGGTATCCTGCTGAAGTTATACAAAGCGTGCCGTAGATAAGGCACGGCAGAAGGATGAGAAGTAGAAGTACAGGCATAAAAATCTTCATCCGGATCCCCATCCTCTGCGTGGTCTTTGTCTGCTTCCTCATCGACTGCCCATCCTCCCCGTCTCTGTTTCCTTAAGCCGGTAACCGAATCCCCAGACGGTTTCGATCTGCACCGTAGACCCCGCCTGATTCAGCTTTTTACGCAGTCTCTTGACGAGATCATCCGTCACCCGTATATCCATCGGGATATCCCGATAGCCCCAGACCTGATGCAAAAGCTCCTCCTTGGACACAGCCTCCGGTCGGGACAGAAGGTAATATAAAAATTCAAATTCCATCGGCGTTACCTGACAGCTCTCTCCTCCGATCCGCAGTAATCTCTGTCCGCGGACCATCCTGATATTTCCCATCTCTATGGCTTGCTCTGCTGTATCAAGCTCTGATGCATTACGAAAAGCCGCTCTCCTCAAAAGTGCTTTTACCCTTGCGACCAGCTCCAATGGGAGAAACGGTTTTACCAGATAATCATCGCTTCCTATGGTGAGTCCGGTCATTCTGTCAATGGGACTGTCCTTGGCGGATACCATCAGGATCGGCACAGCACTGTTCTGTCGGAGCCGCGAGCAGATCTCAAGACCACTCCTCCCCGGCATCATCACATCCAGTACTACAAGCTCCGGCAGCTCTATCCTGCATCTCTCCAATAATTTCTCCCCATCGGGGAAGTCCTCTACAATATACCCTTCATTTTCCAGAAAGATCCGCTCCATGTCACGGATATGCTGCTCATCATCTGCAATATAGATTTTTGTTTCCATCCGGATTTTGTCTCCCACTTTTTACTCTCATAGGTCTTGATGTCCAGAAGTTTTATTCCATGCGCCTGCATAACTTTCATCCTGTCGACCTCTGCTAAATACAAACAACCTGCATCTTTTATATATCCTAGTGAGGAAAGCTGAAACCACGCTGAAAACGGCGCCCCGTTTTTTCCCGGAACGCCGTTTTGCTTTAATACTATACTTTCGTTATATTCCTTTTTGGGTAGCTTTCTGTACCGTTATGTTTTAGGCGGTGGTTTTTATGATCTCATCCCGCCTTGACAACAGCGGTACCGAATCATGTCACGTCAAAAGCTTGCTGCATAAAAATCACTCTGTATATTCGGTATATTCTGCAGTCAGATAGTCGGAAACCATATAGGTATCTCCATCATATGTAAAAGTGGAGCTTCCATTTTTATAAGCAGTGGCTGCCTTGGAGGCGAGATCATTCTCCGCAAAATATCCGATTGTGCCATTATGGAAAGCGTAGTAATTGCCGTCGCTGTCCTTCACGGTGCCACTGGTCACGACGGTACCTGTGGTATTAACCAACACGTACTTACCCTCTGTCGCTTCTACAAGTGCATACTTATCGTCGGAATCTGCCTTCTGGAGAATGCCGTACTTATAATACTTCTTGCTCTCAATGCCATTGTATGCCTTGCCATTGGACGCAAAGCCAAAGGTATAGGTGTCATCTGCGAGTTCAATGGAAACAGTCGTGCCCTTTTTCATTGCGCCATCAGACTCTCCTGATGAGAAATAGAACAGATTCAGATCTCCGCCTGCCGCATCACCCATTTCATAGATGTCCTCTGCGGTAACCTCGTCTTCATCCAGCGTGGATACAATGTACTGATTGCTGGAGGAACTGATGGAATCATCATTCATCACAACCAGACCATACTGCATGATGCCATCCTCATCAAAGACATACCACCTGGAATTGATCTTTTTAGCCTGATTGCTGACGATGTAGCCACTGGAATTGGCATAGAACCAGCGGTATGTGCCATCCTCATAGTCATCCTCATTGACATCCTCTGATGGAATCGCGTAAATCCAGGTGTTTTTCTGCAGGTGTCCGTCTGCCGCTGTCGAGTAATATTTGGTGGAGCTTACATTGGACGAGGATGCCGTGGAGCTTGTGTCAGTCCATCCGTAATTCATGATGCCGTTCTCATCAAAGCTGTACTTGCTTCCATTGATTGTCTTGGTACTGTCTGCGTATTTCTCGCCGTTGGAACCGAAGTACATCCAGATTTCATTATAATCGTCATAGCTCTCGTCCGTGAGATCCTCGGTAACCTGCAGCCAGCCGGTGTACATCGTTCCGTCATCTGCTGTACCGAAATAATATGTGGCATCCAGCGCTGCATCATCATCGGTCAGCATCTCGCCTTCCTCGTCCACAAAACCGTACAGCATCCTGCCTTCCTCATCAAACATGTACTTCTTGCCGTTGATCTCCTTGGGACTTGAGGTGTCCTGATAGGCGCGTCCATTGGCTCCAAAATAATACCAGCGGTAATCGGCGTCAGTATCGTCATCATCTGTGGACTCCAGCTTCACCCAGCGATTTGTAACCATTGCGCCGTTTTCATCTACATAATAATAGTAGCCATCGTCCTCGATGAGGCTGTCGGTCACAAGGGTTCCATCATCTCCCAGATAGAAATAATAGTCACCTGATTTTTTCCAGCTGTCGGTTACATAGCTTCCACTGGAATCCGTATAAACCCAGGTCCCGTCCGCTGTCTGCTCCCATCCGGATGCGAATGCCGGGATGGCCATGGCTGCCGTAAGAACCGCTGCTGCAGTAAGTGTCCTGCATAACTGTTTCTGTTTCATGATTTACCTCCGCTCTGTCATTTGCGCCTTGTCTTTTAGCTTTGTCATTGGGCTTTGTTGCTTAAGCCCTTGCGCTTTGTCGTTTGGCAGACGATGATTCTGCCTTTACCTACGTTTCGTATTAAAGTGTGCATTTATCGGGGAGTGCATATGGGAAACTGCATTCGCTGCTTCTCTTAAGCACAGGTACATCATAGCCCGGGGGCATCCGGCAGAAATAGACAAAAGAGGTGGCAAAAATGTGGCAAACTGTAGGGGATTTATAAACGATCAGATTCGCCTGATTAGGCTTACCGTTAATCAGGCTCGCCTGGTAGCGCAAAATGTGCGGCGCAGCGTTCATTATCTTAATTTTGTAATATTTCTTAATAAATTTAACGCTGTTTCGGTCTCTTTATAATGATAAAATTTATGCAGTAGTGACAATTCATAAATGCATCGCATGTAAGACACATGCAAACCAAATCCATAAGTGCATCATGATTTAGACACTAAAAATCAATCAAAGGAGACTTAAAATGAAAAAGAGAATCGCAGTTCTTGCAATGAGTCTGCTGCTTGCTGTTTCCGCCTCTATGCCGGCAATGGCAGGTGCCGTGACATACGGCAACAGTACAACCACCACGGCAAGCACGGAAAAGCTTTAAAAAAGCATACCCTAATCCTCTAATGATCAGATCAGGGTATGCTTCAAAAATCATATAAACTATTGCAGATAAAATCTTTGGTTTTTCTACCAATGATGAAATCAGAACGCCGCCTTGTAAATCTCAACAACATCCGCGCTGGTCAGTGGCACAAAGAATCCGGCACTTCCTTTGGTCGCCTTTTCCGCCATGACCTTGAAATGCTCATCGCTGTTGATTCCAACGGCACGGAGATTTGCCGGAAGTCCCATGGATTCTGTAAAGAATTTCCGTGTCCTGTCAATCGCTTCCTTAGCGATCTCCATGTCATCATCTCCGGAGATTCCCCAAACATTTCTGCCATAAACTGCAAAATTAACCGCCGTGGAAGGATCCTTTTTAAGCACAAACTCCATCCAAACCGGTATCAGGATCGCAAGTCCCTCACCATGTGTAATGTCATAAAATGCAGAGAGCTCATGCTCCATCGGATGTACGCACCATGCCGGCTTACTGCCATCCGCAATAAGACCGTTGATTGCATGGCTTGCCGCCCACATCAGATTGGCACGCGCGTCATAGTTGTCTGGCTCTGCCAATGCAATCGGACCATACTTGATCATGGTCTTGAGCAGTCCTTCTGCAAATCTTGCCTGCACATCACATCCAGGTTCCTTGGTGAAATAACTCTCAAAAGTATGGCTCATCATATCCGCCGTACCTGCTGCCGTCTGCTTTTTGGATACAGAAAACGTATAAGTCGGATCCAGTACAGACATGGTTGGCTTTAACGCATCCCCAGCAGTACCCCACTTTTCATTCTTTGTCATGTCGGAGATTACTGCAAATGCATCCATCTCAGAGCCGGTCGCAGAGAGTGTCAATACAGAAAAGATCGGGAGTGCTTTTGTGATCTTCACAGGATCAATCACAAGATCCCAGGCGTCTCCCTCATAAAGTGCCCCGGCTGCTACTACCTTGGCACAGTCAATGGTACTTCCACCACCAATGGCAAGCACCATGTCAATGGCCTGCGTCTTGCAAAGCTCCACACCCTTCCGGACCGTTTCGATTCTAGGGTTTGGTTCCACTCCGGAAAGCTCTATAACACGGACTCCGGCATCACCCAGAATCTTCATGGCTGTATCATAAATGCCATTCCGTTTGATACTGCCCCCACCATAAACAAGCAGTGCCTTGGAACCGTACTTGGCAAGCTCTGAAAGATGTGAAATCTGTCCTTTACCAAAATAAATTGTTGTAGGTACGCTGAATCTGAAATTATACATTATATTGGCCTCCTCTTAGATCAGTGTATTTAATTTTATAAAGCTAGCTGAGAGAGCATCGTCTCCATCAGTTATTTTATTAACAATATACACCTAAGTGAAGCTTTACGGCAAGTCCAGACACTCGCTTAAACAGAAATCCACTTCCCGCTGGCGTCAAAATGCTGCGTGACGCCGGCAATCCGAAGCCAACCTGTCGCCATGACTCCATCCTGCTTGAGATAATACCAGACTCCATCCGCCTGGTCCTGCCACCAGCCCGTATCCATTTTACCGTTGCTGAAATGATACCAGTGTTCATTGTCAAGCTTCACCCAGCCCGAGAGTTCCGATGGCGCTGCAGTTGCCTCCCTATTACCCCCGGCCTCGGCGCTCTGTCCTGACATTTTATTATCAGAATGTACGTTTCCATTGTCTGTCCCGCCTGCGTCTCTCTGCGCCGGATTCACCGCCCTGTACACGCCGTCCGACGCTACCGGATGCTCATCCCGGTATCTGTCATCAATTTCATAGAACTCCTCCCAGCTGAGATGCAGCACCTCGGATGTCTGCACATCGCTGTACTTAAGTCCCTCCACGGTAAAAATATAATCCCCGGCGCCCTGCTCCAGAATCCGCTTCGTAAAATCGTAGTGGTCCTTGCTCGAAACTGTTACCGGCTGCCCGATGCGCGTATTCTTGGAAACGGTGTCCTTATAGAGCGATACCCGATAGCGCTGGTCCTCCTGCGAACGATCCCAGTACGCCATAATCACATTGTCCGAGATGTCAAAGCTTAAATCCGAAAACGCATAATCCGCCTCATCTCTTACCTTTGCGAATGCTTCCGTCCCGCCGACATTCGCTAGTGTTCCGGTAAAGCAAAGCGCTGCTGCAAATACCGCGCCTCGCCACATATATTTAAAAATTCCGTTTTTCTGCATATATCTATCCTTTATATACATCCACAAATAAATGGTATTCCATCTACTGCAATTCCAATATCACTGTCATGATCTTGGCAGGATGATGCGGTAGGTGGTGCTGTGTCCGACAGCGCCCTTTGGCAGCAGAGTAATGGTACCTCCATGTCCTTCCACAACACGTCGCACGATGGCAAGTCCGAGGCCGGATCCCTTACCTGACTGCCGGGAGGCATCTCCTGTCACAAAGGCATCAAAAATATTTTGGCGAAGCTCCTCCGAAATACCGATGCCATCATCCGCCACATCCATGACAATCCAGTGATTGACATGAGAGACCATGAGACTCACATAAATGTTCGTACCCTCCGGGTTGTATCGCACCGTATTGTTGATAAGATTTTCAAATATCCTGCGGAACTCCACCTTATCAAAATAATAGTCTATTCGCTCCTCCGGGAGATTGACTTCCAATCCATAGTGGCTGAGAGACAGCTCCTCGTACTTCTCCGCGAGGTATTCCCGGAGATACTCTACAAGATCGCCCCATTCCTTATGAAAGGAAAAATCCGGATGCTCCAGTCGGCTGTATTCATGGAAGGTATTGATAAGATCCGTGAGTAAAACCGACTTCCGGTAAATGGTATCCGCATAGCGCTTCCAGCGCTCCTCCGGGATGGTCCCGTCCACAATCGCGCGGCTGTAGCCCTGGATCACCGTGATCGGAGTCTTTAAATCATGGGAAATGCCGGCGATAAGACGTTGTCTTCCTTCCTCCAGCTGCTTCCTCTCGAGCATACTGGTTTTTAATGCAT
The DNA here is from genome assembly GCF_052064775.1 of Oribacterium sp. HCP28S3_H8. Lineage (NCBI taxonomy): Bacteria > Bacillati > Bacillota > Clostridia > Lachnospirales > Lachnospiraceae > Oribacterium > Oribacterium sp. HCP28S3_H8. The sequence continues at coordinate 303,839 of NZ_JBQHUZ010000003.1, forward strand.
TCAACATCCTGTTATAGCTCTGGCAGATACTTTGAAGCTCCTGGGCACCCTGATACCGGATTGGACTGACCTTATCCAAATCCTCGCTCTGCATTTGCTCCATCGCATCGTCCAGAAGACGCAGCGGCTTGGAAACCTTTTGATTCATCCGGAAGACAAAACCCAGCAGGCTTAGAAGCTCCCCTGCAAGAAATCCCACAATCAATGCTATAGTCAACTGATGCATTGCATTATTATAATTCCAGTACTGTCTGGAAATCGGCTGCTCATTTGTCTTGTCAATCTCCGTCTGAAGCTCTGCAACGCTCCTGTCGCTGTTTTGATACAGCACCTTGCCACTGTTATCCAGGATTTTGAGATCTGTCACATAATACACTTCATTATTAAGATCCAGTTCAGAACGCACCATCATGGTTCCATTTCCATTGGAAATCGGGATCGTTTCCGTATAACTCTGTGGCACTGTAGAATTAAGATACTTATCCGCTATTTTAATAGAACCATAATAATAGATACCGCCACAAATCAGCAGAATCGCAATCGTCATGCCAATCAACCCAAGATATCCCCGCATAATCAGGAAATACAAGCTTCCCTTCCGCTTCATCTTTTGATCCCCCATATGTAATGCTTATCCTTCCTGAAATTCTATCTTATATATTTTTTTCAATCTTATATCCCAGTCCGCGGATGGTCTTAAGATAGACCGGATTTTTAGGCTCGTCCTCAATCTTCTCTCGGATCTTGGAAATATGCACCATAATCGTATTGTCGTCACTCTCAAAGTACTCACCATTGATGCTCTCATAGATCTGAAGCTTGGTAAACACCTTGCCCGGATGCTGCATAAGGAGGCGCAGAATCTTAAACTCTGTCGGCGTCAGCATGATCTCCCTCTCTCCTTTTCTGAGCGTCATGGATTCCAGATTCATCTTAAGCTCGCCAGTCTCCAGAACTTTTACCTCTGCCACCGTACTATGTTCATTTAAATGATAAAACCTGCGAATGTTGGAGCGCACTCTGGCTGCCACTTCGAGCGGATTAAAAGGCTTTGCGATATAATCGTCTGCGCCGAGATCAAGTCCAAGGATCTTGTCACTGTCCTCGGTCTTGGCGGATAAGATGATGACGGGAACATTCATACTCTCCCGCACCTTCCGGATCAGCTGATATCCATCCATCTCCGGCATCATGATGTCCATAATGATAAGATCTACGGTATCCTGCTGCAAACGCTGCCACGCCAGAAGCCCATTTTCCGCGGTCAGCACCTCGTAGCCTGCATTCTCAAGATACAGCTCCAACAGATTCACTATGTCACAGTCATCCTCTGCAATTAAAATACGATACTTTTTATCTCTCACGGTTTTGTCCTCTCGTTACAATACTTTACAATGCCGTATGCATCTCACGGATTTCTCTTATACATATCTTTATCATGATGTGTGCATGTCTACCCGATTCTCTTACTCATAGCGCAAAGCCTCGATCGGGTCAAGCTTTGCCGCCTTATTGGCAGGATAATAGCCAAAGAAAACGCCAAACGCCATGGAAAAGAGTACGCTTACTGCTATACCTGAGATGGAGGGATGTCCCTCAAAGTGCAGGAGCGAGGAAGCGAGCATGCCAAGTCCCAGCCCCAGCAGGATGCCAATGACACCTCCGATGAGGCAGATCATCACCGCCTCTGTGATAAACTGGAGTCTGATGTCCAGATTGGTAGCTCCCAGCGCCTTGCGTGTACCGATTTCCCGGGTGCGCTCCGTAATGGATACGACCATGATATTCATGACTCCGATACCGCCGACCAGGAGTGCAATGGCTCCGACTGCCACAAAGGCGAGCTTCAGTGAGGAAAGCATAGATGTCGTCTGACGGATCTGCTCCTTCATGCTGTAGCCAAAGACCATGTAGGTGTCATTATCCAGATACTTCCCGTTATTTAAGTAGTTCTGAATCTCCGGACAGAGTGTCTCTGGATCGGCAGCTTCGGCGGTAAAAAGCGTAAAGCTGTCATAATACTCGCTGTCTTTTACCTGGAGATTTGCCGTTGCAAGGGGAATATAAACATCCGTCGGCATATCCGCCATGTTTCCGCCAAAAGCAGCACTTACGTTAAACTGATACACTCCCACGATCGTATAGGTATAGAATTTGTTGTCGATCGGAATCTCAATCACCTGTCCAAGCGCCTGATTTACATCCGGACCAATCATTTTTTCCGCATAACGGTCTGATACCAGCGCCACCTTGGCTGCATTTTTCTGATCCTCCAGGCTCAGGGTCCGACCCGCAAGCATAGTAAGGTTTTTGGTCCTGATATCGAGACTGTTACCTCCATTCAGATTAATGGATGCCTGTGTTCTGCCGTCTCCCTTTTCCAGGGTCACATTGCCAAGGCTCCGTTCCAGTGCCAGTCCCTCCAGCTGTCCGTTAAAATGCTGCATGAGATCCTTAAAATCATCCTCGGACATATAGTCCTTGGTCTTATCCGTATCTCTCACCGCAGTATCATTCCCCTTTTGTGTAAGAAAGAACTCGATGCGATTGGTGCCCATGCTTCCCATCATACTCATCACAGATCTCTGCATCGCACTGCTGACCGTCATAATTGCGATCACTGCCGCGATACCGATAATGACGCCCAGCATGGTAAGGAAACTCCGGATCTTGTTGGCCATGAGTCCTGTAAATGCAAGCTTTATGTTTTCAAGCAACATACCTGGAACCTCTCCTCTCTCCGATAAAGACTCCATCCTTCAGTGTGAGGATCCGTTCCGTCTCCTCGGCAAGCTCCTGTGAATGCGTAATCAGCACGATGGTAATCCCGCTTTTTCTGTGAAGCTCATGAAACAAATTCATGATGACTCTGCCGGTATGCGAATCCAGCGCGCCGGTCGGTTCATCCGCAAGGATCAGCGAAGGATGATTTACCAGTGCCCTCGCGATCGCAACTCTCTGTTTCTGCCCACCGGACAAAGCATCCGGAGTGTGGTCCATCCGTTCCTCCATACCCACGAGCCGAAGCAGCTCCTCCGCCCGCTCTCTCCTGCGTTTCTCCGGGACTCTTGCGTACAGCATCGGAAGCTCAACATTCCGAAGTGCCGATGTCCTCGGGATAAGATTATAGGTCTGAAATACAAAACCGATTTCCTGATTCCGGATATGGCTTAAATCCGTGTCACTCGACGTACTTACATCGATTCCATTCAGTACATAGCTTCCCACCGTGGGGCGGTCGAGGATCCCTAAGATATTCATGAGCGTTGACTTACCTGAGCCGCTGGTTCCGACAATGGAAACAAACTCGCCGCGATGTACGGTAAAGTCAATGCCATGCAGAATCTCGATTTCATTTTCCGTCCCGATGTTATAGCTTTTGTGAATGTTTCTGGCTTCCATGATGACGTTCTGCTCATTCATGTTTTCTCCTGCCTTATAATCAGTACATAATATTGGCTCCGCCATCCGTTCCATCTCCTTCTGCCGCTTTCATCGTATCTGCGGGCTTCAGCTGATCTCCCTCATTAAGACCGTCACCGGTCACTGCAGCATAATAATCTGTCTTTAAGTCAACCGTAACCGGGATCTGCGTCTCACTTCCGTCCGCCCCGACAACTGTAACCGAGCTTGTACCATCTGCATCTGTTGTGATCGTACTGATCGGCACTGTCAGCGCATCCGGTTTCTCATCCTCAATAATGGTTACCTTTGCAGACATGCCAAGACGAAGGCGGTCATTTGGATCCTGCAGTGTGATTTCCACCGGATAATTACCGGAGCTGCTCGTCGTTGTCGTATTGTTGGAAACAGACGTCGTCGTGGAGGGAAGCGGTGCAACAAAGCTGAGTGTACCCGGCATCTCAAGATCCCCTGTTGTTTTGGTCGTAACGGCTGCGCGCATGCCCTGTGAAACATCACTCACATCATACTGGTTGACTTCTGCTGACACCTTATAGCCTGCAGTATTCTGAATTGTGGCGATAATCTCGCCTTTATATGCCTTACCTTCCTGCACCTCGATACCGGTGACAATGCCGTCAATCGGTGCAACGATTGTTGCTTTCTGAATCTGCTCCTTGATCTTATCTACCTCATTCTGTGCATTCATCTGCTCACTCTCTGCAGAAAGTCGTGCAGTACCCGCCTGGGACTTACTGTCCTCAAGGGATTTCTGATTGTTCCGGTTGGTATCCAGTGCAGCATTTTGATTTTTACTTAGCTCGGATGTAAGAGACTTACTATTATCCTGCGCAGTTTTCAGTTTCTCCTCTGCTGCAGTCCTTTTACTCTGTGCCTCCTGGAGCTTGCTTTTAAGATCGTCAATGTGCTTCTGCCGGTCGGTCTGGGCATTTTCCAGATCTGTGATATCCACGCTCAGCTTGCTGGTATCACTGCTTCCATCATTATCGTCATCCGCCTCACCCTGCTGTATCCGACTTAATTTTCGCTGCTTTTTGCGCAGTACTCTCTGCTCGGAATCATAGGTATCCTGCGCCTTGTCGATTTGACCCTGAAGCTCTGCTTCCTTTGCGACATAGGTGCTGATATCCTGCTGCGCATTGAGGAGATCCACGTTATTGTCCTGAATCTTGTCCTGGACCTGTGCGATATCCTGTGCTCCCTGATTGGCTTCGGACTGAAGTGCCTGAGAAGCATTGGATACTGCGCGATCCGCCTGGGAAATCTCCGACTGATTTTTATTCTTTATGTTCTCAAGTGCTGCTTCTGCGAGCTTGAGCTGTCGTTCCAGACTACTGGTATCGAGCTGTGCGATCAGCTGCCCCTTGGTGACGGTATCGCCGACGTTAACATTCACCATCGTCACCTCGGTATCAGAGATCTCCGATGTGACATCCACCTTCTGTAAGCTGGCAATGGTTCCATTTATTGTGATGCTTTTTTTAAGATCCTGCCGCTGTACGGTTTCATAGCTCGTCATCTGCGCCTGTTCCTTAAATGCATTTGCCGCAATCCGGTGATGAACGACTGCAGCTCCTGCCCCTAACAGCACCAGACCAAGAATCAGGTTTCGCTTCCAGTGTTTTTTTAATTTTTTTCCCGCATTGCCTAACGCCTTTTTCATATTTTTTATGCACTCCTTACCATCTATAGGGCTATCCCTTGCCGTTCATCTTGATATGCGGCTCCGTGTTGTCTTTTATAGGGCTCTGTATTACCACACCTCGACAACATACTGTTGTTTAAAATCACTTTGTACAGCTTATCAAAGATTCCTTAATCTACCACAAATGAAACCTTAGGATTTCTTAAGGTAAGGAAAACATCGGTAAAAAAGGCAGCGATGAAGAAAGACAAAAAGGGTAAGAACAGAATATAAGCAAAACATAGAATAAAGAAAAATACCAGAACCAATGTCCTGCGGCTTCCGCCAATGACATTAATTCTGGTATTTTGTATACTATAACTTTTTACCTTGCTCAGTGCGGGCTTTGCTCCCGTTTCCAGCTCACAAAATCATAGCTTTCCGTGATCTCAAAAAACTTAAGTAGTCTCTCGTAAAGAGGATCTGCAGCTTCTCCGAACTCCCTATGCACCGCTTCCGCGATTTCCTCAATCGTGCGGCTGCCGTTACATAGCTTCCATACAAAGCTTCCCTGCGCATCCAGATGCACATAGGACACTCTCGGCTTCCGCAGGATTTTCTGGAAGATGACATTCATAAGACCCTTGTTTTCTATGTGAATGGTAACGATACCATCCTGATCCTGATCCCAGATCTCTGCCTTAGGCGCGATACAAGGAACATAGGTCTTATAGAGCTTGAGAGCCTCCTCCCTGCTGAGCTTTTGTTTCTTTTTCATGCTTATGCTTTGGTCTTGCTGCCTCTCTCAATAAAGTGGATGGTGAGAGCAATCATCAGTACAAATACCACTGCACTTGCGACTACACCTGCGCCATATCCGAGATTCAAGCGTCCGGAGAGGTTCAGCCCTTCGGAAAGTCCTGCGACCGCAAATACTGCCAGGAGGATACCGACAAGACCCTCTCCTGCAATCATACCGGAGCAATAAAGTACGCCACGATTCACGTGTGCCGTCCGCTCGTTCTCATTCTGATACTTTTTCTTGTCATAGTAAAGACGTACCAGTCCGCCGATCATAATGCAGGCATTGAGCTGTACCGGAAGATACACACCAATGGCAAATGGAAGCACCGGAATGCCGAGGATTTCGATGACAACTGCAAGGATGACTCCGGCAAAAACAAGTCCCCAGGGAAGCTTGCCGCCCATGACGCCCTCAATGATCATCTTCATAAGCATAGCCTGCGGCGCACCGATCTCTTCCGTTCCAAAGCCCCATGCCGCATCCAGGAGGTACAGCACACCACCGATCGCAATTGCGGCAACTACGACACCGATGCATTCACCATACTGCTGCTTGATCGGGGTCGCTCCTACAAGATAGCCTGTCTTAAGATCCTGTGAGGTGTCGCCTGCAATCGCAGCGATAACGCAGATGATGGTTCCGATGGCAATGGCAGTCTTCATGCCTTCAGCTCCGGTGACACCGGTTGCCTTGAGGATCACCGTTGAGATCAACAGCGTTGCGATCGCCATGCCGGAAACCGGGTTGTTGGAGGAACCAACGATAGCAACCATACGTGAAGAAACCGCGGCAAAGAAGAAGCCGAAGATTGTGATCAGGATGGCACCGCCGATGCCGACCGGGATCACCGGTACTGCAGCAATCAATACAATGAGTACAGCAATCGAAATAACGACGGTCTTCATGCTGAGATTCCGGTCTGTCCGGATATTGCTCTCTCCCTGACCTCCGGCGAGAGATTTTACAGAATCACGGAAGGTCCGGAGAATCATCGGCAGAGACTTTACAAGTGAAATGATACCGCCGGCTGCAAGCGCGCCTGCACCGATATAACGGATGTAGGAGCCCCAGATCGCACCGACACCACCGGATGCAAACATCTCACCGATCGGCGCGGTTCCCGGATACATCACTGCCGATGAGCCAAACAGCACAATCAGCGGAATCAGCATCATCCAGGATACAATTCCACCAGCAAACATATAGGAGGAAATTCTCGGGCCACAGATATAACCTACAGAAAACACCGCAGGATAGATCTGTGTTCCGATTTGTCCTGCATAAGAGCCCATGCCCTTATCCGGTGTGTTGATTTCGCTTGGCACAAGCTGCAGACCATCAATCACAAATTTAAAAACCGCGGAAATTCCAAGTCCTGCGAATACGGTTGACGCGGATGCCCCGCCTTCCTCACCTGCAAGCAGAACCTCGGCGCATGCCTGTCCTTCAGGATACGGCAGAATGCCATGTTCCTTGACAATCAGCGCATTCCGGAGCGGAACCATAAAAAATACGCCGAGCAGACCACCAAAAAGACAGATGATCATGATTTCTACAAGTCCCGGCTTCTCCATAATACCATCCTTTGCCCAGAGAAACATTGCAGGCAGGGTAAAGATGGCACCGGCAGCAAGAGACTCACCGGCGGAACCGACGGTCTGTACAAAGTTGTTTTCCAGAATCGAATCACGTTTCAACAGTACCCGGACCACGCCCATGGAAATTACGGCTGCCGGAATAGATGCGGAAACGGTCATGCCTACCCTGAGTCCAAGGTATGCATTAGCTGCGCCAAATACGACAGAAAGGATCATGCCCATAATGATCGATAGCGCGGTCATTTCCGGGACAATCTTCTCCGCCGGTATATATGGCTTAAATTGTGTGTTGTCCATTTTATGGAACTCCTCTCTACATGATCCCACAGTATCTCCCCCGATACCGTAGAATCTATTTTATTCATGGTATTCATTATACTAATTTCTGCCATAATATACAATCATAATATCACAGATTACTGCCAAAATACGGACCGGAACGCCAGGCAAGCATTATCTGATAATTTTTTTAGCATATGCTGTTCCTACGGCTTCCGCTAAAAAAGAGATACAATAGCTTATAACAAGCATGAACGGCCAGTCATGAAGGACTCCGCTTATATATGCATGCGGCTGCAGCTCCGCAGGAATCTCAGGATTATAAAATACGTTGGCTCCAACCACAAGCAATGTATTACAGGTATTAAGGATCAGCGTCGGCACCAGTGCAGTAACTGCTTTATATATTACGGTTCCCTCCCTAAGCGAGAGCAGCCTGCCAAGCCGGTCACCCCACATTTTGTACGGGAGCACAAGGCTTGCCATGAGGACAGTCAGTGTAATCATTGACCAGACCTTATAAACATTGGAAAAATTAAATTCCATATGATCCCAGACAACTGCCGCAAGTGACATTGCTGCACCCATGATGATGGACAAGATTACGGTTACGATGGCTCCAAAATGATTTTTTAAAAACATACGATTCCAATCCTTTCTTTTGTTCTTATCATAGGCATTGTATAGTGGCAATATTAACATGTCAATATTTACATATTTACAATATACAAAAAAGCAACAAAAAATCCTGGCAAGCCGAAGCTTCCAGGATTTTTGCTTTTGATTGTAAAACGCAGGTAATTAACGCTTGCTGAACTGAGGTGCACGTCTTGCTGCCTTGAGACCGTACTCATTGGGGAAATGCTCAATTTTCCTTATTTTAAGCCATTTCTGCTTGGAATTATCCACTTACGTAACTTGGAAAATGGCCTAAATTTTTTATATTTTTTCCTGGCTGTCCGTATTATCTGATGGTTTTCTATCAAGTGCTTCCTTCACAACGGAAGAAAGCTTTCTTGGGTCATTATACTTGACCTTGGCATAAATATCCATCGTTGTTTTGCTGTTGTCATGTCCTGCCAGATACTGCACCGTCTTCGGATCCACACCCGCATAGATCAGATTCGTGATGTAGGTATGTCTCAGCATATGCGGTGATACGTAAAAATCAATGTCGCAGTGAATGCTGTGGTTGTTGCTGACCGGTTCCCCTTTCTCATGCTGGATTGTTGTCCTGATTGCCTGACCGTTGACGTATTTGTAACATCTTCTTTCCAGGGTCGATCTCACTTTTACGTAATTCCAGATCCGTGTGTACTGTGAATAAGATATTGGACCATCTCCTTCCTTCGGTGTAATAACATAATTTCCCTTCCCAAGTTCTTTTTCCTTCTGCAGAGCTTTCTGCAATATTTTCGGTATCGGGATATCTCTCCTGGCAGCTTTGGATTTCAGCTTTTCTGTTACTTCCGGACGGTTGTGGACTGAGCGCCACGCCCGCCGTACGGAAATATAAGGTGTTTCCGCATCCAGAAATACACAATCCCACTGCAGGCCAAGGATCTCTTCCCTACGAAGTCCTGCATACAGACCGATCAGGATAAAAAGGTAAACCGGCGTTTCTTTGATTGAAGCAAGCAGTGTCTTCACCTGCTCATCTGTAAGAGCCTGTCTCGGCTTCACCGGAACGCCGCCTCTTGCCGGCAGCTCCTCAGAAGGATCATAGTCAATGAATCCGCTTCTCAATGCTGACTTGAAGATTTGTTTGATCAGCATATTTACATGATCATAAGTCTTCGATGACATCTGTGAGATTGGTACCATCGCAACTCTCAGATCATCCAGCCGGACATCTGACATATACATATCGCCAAGCGGTTTGACTATGTAATTTTTAATCGCATTCTGATAGCCTTTCATCGTTGCATAAGACAGCCTGGGCGACTGCATTTCCAGCCATTTCTCACTGTATTCTCTGACTGTCGGATTTTCTCTTCGGAACAATTCATCCTCAATTTCATCCCGGAGCTCTTTCTCCTTCTCATATAGTTCTTCGGGCGTACTCGCATAAAGTGGACGAACCTTTCCGTTGATATCCTTTATTCTTGTCCGATAGTATGAATGTCCATGAATTACATGCGTCCCATAATTAGGAACACTTCTTTTTCTCTCAACTCTCTCTGCCATTGCTGATCACACTCCTTTCGCTCTGGCTTTTTCTAACAATTTCTTTGTATCAGAACAGTACGGATCGCTTAAGGATGTCGATTCAGGGCATAAAGAAAGAGCGAAGGAATCAATTTTCCCTCGCCCTTCTTTCTAATATATATTAGTAGGAATCAATCCTCGTCATCCCACTCGTCAAATGCATCCGCCAGCTGATTGATGACCTGATCCGGCTGGTGATACTTGACCTTGGCATAGATATCCATCGTTATCTTGCTGCGGGAATGTCCTGCCAGATACTGCACTGTCTTCGGATCCACACCTGCATGGATCAGATTCGTAATGTACGTATGACGCAGCTGATGTGCTGTCACCTTAAAATCCAGACTGTAAACCACATGTCCGTTATGTCCAGCCTTCTCTCCCAGCTTTGCCTCAAACGTATGCTTTACCCGGACGCCATTTTCATACTTGAAGTAATGCTTTTCACCGGCTGTTCTTGTATCGATATATTTCCAAAGCAATTTAAACTGCCCGTAAGTAAGCGGCTCACCTTTATCGTTAGCAATCACAAAGTCCGAAGTCGAATGCTCTTTCACTTTCGAAAGACATTCAAACAGGCAATCCGGAAGTGGAATGTTTCTGCGCGAAGCGGTAGTCTTCAGTTCATCCGTAATCACCGGATGATTATTTTCCGTATGCCATGCACGCTGCACGGACAGATACGGTGCATCCGCATTCAGGAAAACACAGTCCCATTGAAGCGCCAGAATCTCTTCTCTCCGCAGACCCGCATATAAGCCCAGCATCACAAACGTAAATGTTGGCTCTCGATCTTTTACGGCATCCAGAAGTTTTTCACACTGTTCATCGGTCAGCGGAATCCGTTCTTTCTGCGGAACCCCTCCGCCCTTTGCCGTCAGATAAAATGTTGGATTCTTATCAATGGTTTTGCTGTGATAAGCCGACTGGAAGATCTGCTTATACAGAACTATTACCGATTTATAAACCGAAGCCGACTTATCTGAAACAGAAACCATGGCAAGCTGAATATCATCCAGTGTCACATCCGTCATCTTTTTATCTCCAAGCTGAGAGATGATATGTCTGCGTACCTTGGATTGATAATCAATCAGAGTTGTCGGACGAACCTGCACTGACTGCATGATGAGCCATTTCTCACAATACTCTTTTACAGTCGGGGATTTCTTCCCGAGCAGAATGGAATCAATGTGATCCAATGCAGCCTGTTCTTTCTCATACAGAACCTCGCGGCTTTTTCCATAAAGGGCAACCTTTTTACCCTCCGCCGTTTCCACATACGTCCGATAATAAGTGTCTCCATGAATGGTTACTGTTTTGTATCTCGGAAGACGTCTTCGATTTACTGTCATTTTCAAATACCTCCTGAATTGTAGAATGATCCTTAAAGCCGTTCTATCAGAACCACCGCAGAAGCACCACGATGTCGATTATTAAGAGTGACCTGTTCTCCGGAATCTTCTATTTGTCAGTCTGGTATTGACCGGATCCGCCTTGCGTGTCGCACGTTCCGTGTAATCACGCAGCGCTTTTTCCGTAAAATAAACGCAGCCGTTTTCGACATACTGAATGAATGCGATCTTTCCACTCATCCTTTCATAATCCAGCTTTGATACGCTGATGCCGAGAATCTTTGCGGCATCTTTTCTCTTGATCAGTGCTTCCACAAATGCGTCACCTCCTCTCCACGCTGCTAACGTTCCTTATAATGTCTTGTCCGGCTTTCATCTAAGTAATATCCAAGCTGTCTTCTCACGGCTTCATCGATACCGCGCATCTGCCCCCGGCTTACCTTTCCCAGGTACCGAAGGATACAGCTCTTGTCATAAGTGCCTACCTGCTCGCATAATGCCATTGACGGTCGAAGCAGTCCTTTTGCCGACCGCAGAGGATAATGTGTCGGCAGTTTGTTTTTCTTCATAAACTTCGAGGTCAGCGGCACAATGGTAATTGTCGGTGAATAATAATTTCCGACATCATTCTGCAGAACCACAACGGGCCGGACACCTCCCTGCTGTGATCCTGTTGGTTTACCGAGATCAGCAAGATAGATATCGCCTCTCCGGTAAATCCAGCCTTTTCTCATCATGCTTCCTCCAATCCCATAAGCTCTGTTATGGATAAAACATTGCAGATGAGTTTTCGCCCATCTGCAACGCTTTCTTCTGATATGGGTCTTCCTGTATTTTTCCTATACCCCGGAAGTCTGGGATTTCACATCGGCGGCAGCCTGCATCGCTGCTCCATTGGAGTCTCACCATCCCGCCTGCATTGTGACCGGACCGCGAATTACGGAAGTATCATTGTCCCTTCCTGCAATCACCGCTGATCAAATTGCATGCTTGATTTTTTCTGCCGTATGTATCCGCTTGCGTCCCGATGGACATCATGGCGTACGGCAGGCTCCTGCAGGAAGTAATGTACCGAGTGAATGGTATTCAGTTTTCAAAGATCATTTTAATCAGAATCGGTATCACCGCTTCTGATTCAAGCTTAGTCGTATGTAAGAACTTCTTCGAGGTCACAGCAAGGTGCCCTGTGAACCATAATATGGTGCCTTTTTCTATTGATTTGCGATGGCAAGCAGCTCCTGAACGATCTGCAGAAGTTCTCTTCTGGTCTGTCCATCAACTGCCGGTTTCCCCAGGATCAGATAATCCAGACTGACATCAAAGAAGGCAGCAATATCGATCAGAAGATCGATGGAATAACTCCTTACACCGCGTTCCGCCTGTGAAATATGGCTGCGGCTGCAGTGCAGCTGCTCCGCAAGAGATTCGAGAGTAATACCGCGACGCATTCTTAAAACACGGACCCTTTGTCCGATTTCCTTTGCATTAAACATAAAAAGACCACTCCTTGTTTGTAAGATCTGCAAATCGCGATTGCAGGTTTTACCTTACACTTCGGGAGTGGTCTCTCTGGTGGAATATGCAGTTGTATTACGGTGGGAAATCAAAGTCTCATTTGATCCTAGTTGATTCTCCGGTTGGATTCTGGTTGTATATCAGTTTCCATTATTTTAGCTTATAATTCGGATATCTTTCACTTATTTCTTTTTCCAGTTTCCTCTGATCTTCATAGAACAAATGCTTCCGTGCAGCCTTACATTCTTTGGCAGCCATGTTTAGCTGATGACGTTCGATCATCGCAACGATCATCCAATAATAGAGGCGTTCATTTCCTGTATGGTGCTCCATCGCAGCAACTGCAAAATCATGAATGGCAGAATAATCATGGCGTTTATCCAGCAAATTCAAAAGGTCTTCTATTGCACTGAAGTATTGTTTGCTGTAGCTCATAACTGTCGGCATCAGCCATGGATCTGTCGAAGCAGGTGGGTAAATGTCATTCTTATAAATATCTACTGCCTTCTCCAGCAGCCGGACTCTGTCATTCAGATTGGAAGTATTTCTAGCAACTTTATAGATATGCCCGAACGTCTCTGTATCAATCGTGATATGAAGTTTTTCAGAGAACCGATAACCGGTTTTTGTTGTCTCTATCAGTTCTCCTGCGCTGAATAATTCACTATAATTCTGACGAAAAGTATAGATGTGGTATTTGATCTTGTTGGCATAATCTTCCGCAGCATCAGGGTCATCGGGAAAGATATGCTGCGCAATACTGAAGGCACTGTATGCATGATTCCGATGCAGGCTGAGGAAAACAATCAGTGGGGCAATCTTTAAAGGATTGATTTCCTCACTCCTGATGACGCCGTTGACAGTGACAATCTCAAGTCCTCCGAACAGGTTAATGTAGACATCATTTTCATTCCTGATATATTCCGGCCTCAGCTGATGCTTGCAGCTGTCAATCAGACGGTAATCGTGGTATTCACAGGATGCGACGTACGCAACCAGCTTCAGCAGATCCAGATTTATTTCATACTGTGTCGGATTCCGGACAACCACGAAACCTGTTGCGCCTTTATAAAATGGCGCGGCAATCACCGTTTTCGTTCCCAGTCGCCTGTAATGGATTTTCTCCTGCTCTGTCATCGGATCGATCATTGGAATACAGAGTGTCCGCTCTTCATCCAGTGCTTTTGCCCAGGTAACATACTCCGATACATTTTCAAATTCATTGAAATTCGTTGGTGTCATACCGTCAGTTTCCACGTTATACCACCAATGCGCCGTCCACACTCCTACTTCCGGATCAATGTCCAAAACGCCTGCCCAGTCACCTCCATAGAAGCTACAGGTAAGCTTCAACACCTTCATAATAATTGTCTTCGGATCAAGATCACGACGGAATTGACTTTCAAGCCTAACAAGCATCTGGGATATTCCCAGAGCAGCTTTGATGTCCTCTGGCGAACATTTACTTAAATCGATTTCATCCGGATCAAATTCATAATTTTTTAACATAATGTCACCTCCCATCACCCCAGTAAAACGCGAAATCGCAGAACGCCTCGGCGGTGCCTGGCAGTCCTGCGATCAGTCCAATTATTCTGTGTGAATGGCGGCAAACTACTATGCACCATTATTTATTCTCTTATCGGCGATTTCAATACCGCATCCATGATATTAAGAATCGTCAGCTTCTGCGCTTTATTGCATTGTTTCCATTTTTGTGCGAACTCCGCATCCAAAGCATACGCTGCTTCCAGCTCCGGATTATCAATATAGAAATAATCCAACCCTTTTCCTAATTCGCGGCCGATACGTAACAGCAGCTCGCGTGAAACACCGGAATGACCGTTTTCAATTCGACTCAGATATTTTGGATCCATCTGAACCCTTTCAGCCAGTGTCTTCTGATTAATATCTTTTTCAAGACGAGCCCCACGGATGCGGCGGCCAACTGCTGCATTTCTTATTTGTTTGTCAGTCTTGTTATCGGTTTCCGCAACACTCTGCAATGCCACCACTCCTTTCCTTTTGTCTTCCACCTTTATTCTAAAAAAGTGGACATCTTGTGAGAACTTGTGGTTTGTCCACCATTCACACGCAATGTCCACCTTTTCATAATTTTCAGGAAAAGAATGGTAAATATCTCTGTGATTTTAATGCTGTCGTTGTGCTAAATGATTATTTATGGCTTTCCGATGATCTGTCCACCTTCAGCAAGAAAAAACAAGATTCAATACATATGCTCCTCTATCGATCCATCTTCTTTCACATCCATGAAGCATTCGGAAAATCTGTCGCTGTCCATGATCTGCACCACGCGGTGCATGCCGACAGCAAGTTCCTTCTGCTCATACTCTTTCCGGGAGATCCAGTATACTCTACCCTCTTCGGAACTCTTCAGCTCTCCAGTGAACTCATCCGCGCGATAAAGATACCCGACATTATGAAAGCCATCACGATACCAGTGATAAATGCCTTTCAACACCGGATTCTGGATACGAAGACCAGTCTCTTCAAATACTTCGCGTACCACCGCATCATGAAATGTTTCACCTAGCTCTACATGACCACCTGGAAAAGTAGTACCAGTATATGAATTATTGACCTTGTCCAGTGCAAGCACATCGTCGCCGCGGCAGATCATGCACATATTCATGAAAATGACCTGCTCCGGCGGATGCTTCCGGATGGTATCTTCTTTCCAGATGCGCTCACAGATCTTCATCCGCTTTTGACTGTATCTGCCTGCAATTTCTCCGTATGGAATCCAGATGTCTGCAGCTTCAATCCTGGCATATACCGCCTCAGCCACTTCATCACCCGTTCCGGCAGTAGGGAAATTTCCTGTTCGCTCATGGTACGCCCTGGTTTCCTCATACATCCATTGCGCAATTTTATCTTTCTGCTTTTGTTTGAGTTGATTGTAGCTCTTATTGGCCTGAAGCAATTTGCCATCGACCTTAATGTGTTTACTCATATAAACCTACATTTCAGTAAATTGCAATGAATTGGTGTCTTTGGTAGTTATACAAGGATTCTGATATATTCCGGCGGTATCGGATCACTTAGCCACACCTTGTCATTTCCGATATAAAACCGAATACCGGAAACATACGCTGACGCTGCATCTATCTGCAGGATCGCCGGATAAGAATCCCGCCGTTGGCCTACCTGACGCGCAGTTTCTTGGTCTGCTGACAGATGAACATACTGACGGCTCATGGGAAGGAGCCCCTGCTGCATAATGTTTTTTAAGAAACGATGTGCCGTACCGTGATACAGAATGTCCGGAGGAACCGCCTGCTTCTTACGAATCGTCATAGGAAACGAATGCCCATAGAGCGCTCTGATTTTCGTCTCAGTCATTTCAAATCGCTTCTTGTCAGAATGATCTATAACATACTGAATGCCGTCTCTCGTAAGTGCAGGCTCAAAATGATATATGGCATTCATCGCACGCAGGAAGATCTTCAGATCAGTAAATCCTTCTTCATCAAGCCTGATACTATACTTGTCCGGATTATGGCGCAGCGCGTAAGACATCTTCTTGCTGATGAATTTTACCTGATCGTCATCCATTGCTTTTTTCACACCTTCTTCCTGCTTCAATGAACCTGTCATATATCATTGCCTGCTCAAGCTATCCAATGTTTTCCCCACCAATTGTTTGCATTCAACATAATGCGGATCTCATTTTATAATAAATTCCTCAGTTAATTTCTGAAAAATAGCATTTTCCAATTTCGTCTTTAATATTCTAATGTTGTCATACCGATCGGCGTTTTCTTTGAACCATTCTAAAATAGGTGCATCTTTGATTACGTTCTGCTCATCCTTCTGAAGCTGGCCTAAAACGATTGAATACCAGTTTGTAACAATAGCTTGTTTCTGCTCCTTTGTAAGACCCTCGAAACAAATGCAAGCACCTATACGTGAAAACATTGCTGGGCCAAGCTCCTTTTTTATTTGCTCCTCAGATTGATAATTACCTGTCAACAAAAATATAGAATTGTTCAAATCCACGTTATAATTTGTATCAACGTATACTCCTTCATCGAATAATTCGTAAAATGCATTATATAAAGTAGGATGAACTTTATCAAATTCATCAATTAAAATAACATTTGATTCCCTGGATAACATATCTCTTGCAAAGCTGTTTTTTGAATGCTCAGCACCAAAAATATAATTAAAAGCTTCAGCACTCTGCATCATTGAAAATTGAATTCTGAGCAACTCGCCACCCATAGTACGACTTATGCATTTAGCGCTTTCCGTTTTTCCAACTCCTGACGGTCCATAGAACATGAGTACAATCGGTTTTTGATTATTTTGTGAAATCAGGCGATACATACCGCTAATCATTTGCTTTTTGCATTTTTCTTGTCCGAGTATATCGCGGCAAAGATTTTGATATACCTCGCGCAATTTTGTTCTGTCTAATTTCGTATATTCAGAACCCGTATATTCAATATCGTCGCCATAGAATGATTTAAGAGACTCTAAAACCTTTCTAGGCGGGTTCTGTATGTATAAATGCCCAATATCGTAATTTAGTGCGACCACATTTGCAAAATTTGAAATCACATGTTCTAAAACGGATCCATAGTCATCTGCACGAACAACGCAATTATTAACGCTTATAAGATTTGATAAATCTCTTTCCCTTACGCCTGAATCGGATGGGCGTATTCGAGCATTATAATGCTGAATTAGTTCCATAAAAGATATGGTTTCTTCATCAGGATCAATACGATTATTAATATAGTTATTGAAATCTCTTTTTGAGCCAATAAATATCGTAATTTTGTCAGTCATCCGATTCTACACCTGCTAATAAAACATCAAATACATCTAAGACTGCATTCTTGTTTTTTTCATCTGTTTCAGTGTTGATATGTGCCTCTTCAAAGTCCGGATTATCCTTAGGGACAATTGAAAAATTAGTTCCTAATTCCTTACTGACATTTAACATCTCCAGTTTCGTTTTTCCTACTTTTATGGCATATATACTCAGATCCATCTTTAAGAGATCATTGATCTTATATCCGTTTCTAAACGAATTAATGTTAAATCTTAAAACAACCTTCGATCTTCCTTTTGTCGCTACAAACTCGTAGTATCCTTTTGCATTCTTTAACGCACTGTCCATCTTTTCCAATGCAAAATTAAAATCACCGGCTGGTATTGTAGATCCAGTTTTAAGCATACCAAGATATGGAGCAAGCATTACCATATATGAGAGGGAGTCCGGTTCAACGGATATACTATATCCAGAAAATTTCTTTATCGCTCCTCTTTTTGATTTTGCTGCAGCTTTTCCAAGGGAGCCCTCTCCTTCAATTATTCCCAAGAAATCGGTAAGCATCGTATTTTTGATGATATTCTTAGCTATCTTACTTCCTTGAACACTAATACTTCCTGACGCCCCTGCTTCCCCCGTAGCCTCTAAGCCAATTAAGGCTTTTATTATTCCATTAAATCCTAATTTTGCTCCGGCTTTTGCTGATGCCTCCGCATCATTGGCATGAGATTTCAAAAGCTCTTCCGTTTTTTCCATTGCACCACCAGCGACTATCTGAACATAATCAGTGGTAGATTCTTCATCAAAATAAACGATTTTACAAATTTTTGTATCCAAGTCACTCAACTCCTAAGGCTTTAAATACCGCATCCTCCGCGCTGTTATAAAAGATAATCTGAAAGCTCCCCATCAGCTCCGGCGGTACCGTTCCAAGATCTGCCGCTGATGTGATCGGAAGCAAAATCTTCTTTGCCCCGGAGTCAAGGCATACCTGCAGAGCATTTGCTAGCTCATCCACCTTCATCAAGGTTCCGCTGATGCTGATTTCCCCAAGTACCACCAGTGAACTCTGTGCTGGTTTTGACAGAGCTATGGAGCACAATGCAATCAGCGTCGGCAATGCCAGCTTATGCGTCATGCCGATACCCTGCAGATCCTGATAATTGATGATGTAGTCTTTCGCTGTTGTCGATATGGATCCGCTGATCCGGTTACCATTTGCCTTCAGATAATTGTATGCCGTATCGATGGCTTCTTTGCATTCCCGATCTGAGCCAATACCTGTGCGATCAAATTTTCCATTGCCTGGCAACATCTGACTTTCCAGCCGGAAAACGCCAATCATACCATTCTTGCCACGGGAGACGGTATAGATCTGTCCCGGATTGCACATACCTTCCGGGATCAGTTTGCCACCGCCCTGTTCTGGAACGGACACATAGTGTTCTTCAAATGTTTCATTGTCGATGTAGGAGAAATTCACATCATAGAACTCCATGCCGCCGAGCTTCTTTAACTGCTCTTTGACACGGCGCCGCATCTCCAACGCCATTGTCAGACACTCCGCCACATCATCTTTTGTGAAGCTGCCATCCGGATACAGAAGCTTGATGTAACCGTCAACCATCTTGCGTACGGCAATGGTGTCTCTCTGGTTCAGGTTCCGACCAAGGCGGAAGTACTGATCCAGGGCATCGCCAAAGTTCTCCTTCCGAAGCTCACGCATGAATTCCGCCATATAGTCTGTAATAAAGCCGTAGTCGTTCGTAAAGTGTTCCGGGCGGAATTTCGGGATTTCCCAGCCGGGGTTATAGCAATGAATACGGTCAAGGAAAGCCGTATCGGTTCCCATCTCCGGTGGAAATGGATCAAAGAGACTGGAGGTCTTCAGAAGCACATCTACGCTTTGGTTGATGTTACCGACAAAAACCATAGAAGCGGAGGCAGCGATCTCTTCTTTGCCACGTGCAAAGGAGCCGGAAGCCATATAATCCTTCATGATCTGCACGCCATCTTTATCCTTGAAGTTGATTCCGGCAACTTCATCAAAAGCAACGCAGTCCCATAGGCCGACCAATCCCACCTGACGTCTGCCCATGTTGTAAAAGAGATTTGCAACTGTCGTTTGACCACCGGACACCAGAATGCTGTTCGGAGAAATTTCCTTGTACAGATGCGATTTTCCGGTGCTACGCGGGCCAAGCTCACAGAAGTTGAAGTTGTTTTCAACCAGCGGCAGCATTCGATCCAGAAGCAGCCATTTCTCGCGATAGGTAAAGGCATCCGGTTCCATGCCGGAAGAGCGAAGCAATACATCAATCCACTCTTCTTTGGTGAATGCCTTTCTCCCCTGCTTCAGCTCTTCCAAATCAATATGCGGCATTTGTACAGGCGTTAGAGACCGGACCTTGATCGGCGAGAAGTCCTTTTTCTTCTTGTACTTAACGCCCTTATCATTGAATTCTCCATAGCCTTCAATATCGGAATCCTCATCCGATTCGTATTCCAACTGTACGATGCACCAGATCCCACCGCAGAGCAGCCGATCATACTTCGTCGGATACTCCTCCCCGATCGGAATGCCAGTCAGCCCCATATTTGTGAAGGACGCCTCATAGCGATCTTTCTTGATATTCAGCTCCACAGAAACCATATCGATAATCGTATGGCTCCCATGCTGACGAAGGAGTGAGAGAATCTTCTGCGCTTCATCCGGACGGACATAGTTGTTCGCCAGAATCTGCTTCACATTCTCCACACCTGCCTGAATGATCTCTTCATCATCCGAGCTGCAGT
The DNA here is from genome assembly GCF_052064775.1 of Oribacterium sp. HCP28S3_H8. Taxonomy (NCBI): domain Bacteria; kingdom Bacillati; phylum Bacillota; class Clostridia; order Lachnospirales; family Lachnospiraceae; genus Oribacterium; species Oribacterium sp. HCP28S3_H8. The sequence goes on from NZ_JBQHUZ010000003.1 coordinate 324,240, forward strand.
ATTGTCCAAGGAGGAATTCCAGTACATAGACTGGAACATTCGCTCCTTCTTTAATCTTCTTTGTTAGATCCTTTCGAACGATCTTCCCCTGAAAATTCTCCCGTAATTTCTCACGGATGGCATCTCTATTTGTCGCTCCGTCTTCTGCACCCATTTTCACACCTTCTCTTGTTTCCCAAAAACTACAGGTTAAATCCGAAATCTCCAGCAAACGGAAGATCCATGATGACCTGATGACGGAACACTTCTATTCCTGTGCTTACGTCCTTGGCAATCAGATAATAGGACTTGTCCTTGTCATATCCCTGATTCCTGAATGTAAACCGCAGACGGAAGATCCTCTTTGCCGAATCCTCTTCCCTGCTGTCCGCCACATATGTATTCTCATTGGAGATCAGATTGCCATCCTGATCGATGAAACTAATCTGATACGTCGTCGGTTTCACCACATCGCTGACCGGTTCTGACTGGATAAAATCCATTGTCGTAATCAGACTGGTGATCTTACTGATAATGCTGACAAGAACAATCTGTGCTGTTCTTGTCTCTGCCTTGCCGCGTTCCATGTGAATGTCTACGACCGGAACCAGCATCTCCTGCGGTGAAGAGCCGCCATGTACATAGTTCTGACCGCCGCTTCCCTGTGTTTTGAATACACTCGTGCCAACAGGGAACGAAACAATCCTCTTATCGTCGCTGCCAAGCAGATATCCCAGACTCAAATTGCAGACACCATCCTCCTCTATGCCGTCTTGGGAAATGATATAGCGGCGCTTTACGATCTCATTATGGCTGACATTTCCGATCTTGTCGGATTCCTGCACCTTATCCCGCTTATAGATAAAGCCATGATCTGCCGTCACGATAAAGTGATGCGTATTGACGCCATTATGAATCTTTTCAATAAAGGCGAGGATCTCCTCCACTGCTTCCTTGCAGGCCTGGAATACCTCATCCTCCGTATGTTCGCCACGCACATCGATCTGATCATGATAGACATAGATTACTTGTTGACCGGTGAAGATCTCACGGAGTGCTTTTGTATTCATGTTTTTGATCGCATCAAACTGCACGGCTCTGGAAAGCGGCTGTCTTGCCTGCAGCTTCTTCTCCCGGGAAGCAAGGTCGATGCAGTATTCCCCATCGACCATTTCCTTCCCATCCATTGAGATTGTAAGATTCCGATGCGGAAGCAGCGCTGACATGCCAAGTCTTGTATAAGAAGGCAATGTACTGAGCATCGGCTCAATTGTCACATTACTGCGCGGATTGTCCTTAAGCTGATTAAACAGCTCCCGTCCAACCTCATACCGCATCGCATCCGAAATAATGACAACCACACGATCCTGACTGCCGGACACGTATTTGTTGTAGAAATTTCGCTGCAGAGGAAGAACCGTCAATGCATCCTTTTCCATAATCCCGGCATTCCACTTGGGCAGCAGTTTTCCCAGATATTCATTGGTATAGATATTTTCAATCAGGACACGAAGCTTCTCAAAGTTACCGGATTCCGGAAGCTGATCCAGACAGTAGTAGAATGCACGGTAATCCGTATCCACCTGATACAGCTTATCCTGGTATGCTTTGACTGTATTCTTAAATCCGTTCGGTAATTTCTCCCGAAGGAAAGATTCAATCCGAAACGCACTGGATAGCATTTCATACGCATTCTGCCTTGGCCTGCCAAAATGCGTCTTACTGCGAAAATCACACAAGCCTGGAATGTCATAAGATCCCAGCTGTGCACCTATGTCCTCGGCAAGCAGTCTTTCCGTCAACCAATGGATCAGGATCGTATCAATATCCGGGAAGCATCCACATTCCACAAGACTTTCCGGCGGGAAATTTTTCAGTACATCTGCTATATGCAGCTGGGCACTGACAAATGCTGAAAATCGGTCGAAGTCATCCTGATAAACGACACTGTTCATCATGCTGTCCAGAAAGGCGATGACATTGCCGGTCTTGCTCATGGCAAATGGTTTCCAGTTGTCCGGAATCTCTTCATCAATTTCATGCGCTGCACAGGTAACAAATAACGAAATGACGAGCTTACTGAGTGCTGGATCCTGCACGGAACAGCCAAACTGTTCACTGCACATTTTCCAGAAATCATTGAGCAAGTCATAATGGGCAATCTCATCCAGAACTTTATTGTGATCCAGATCCTTTCCGGTTAATATCACCTGGAGCACCTCTTCAAAAGAACAGGTCCGGACTCCAGAAAGAGCGCACATCATGCCAAGCAGAATGCTTTTCTCATCATAGGTACTGATGCCAAGGTCATAGAACTTCTTTGTACGTTCTTTATTGGCAAAGAAACTGATATGCTTCTCCAGAAGTGGTTTCAGAGACTCTGCAATACCAAGATCAGCCACCAGAAGAGAGGCCCGATCTGCGTAGAATCTCTTTGAATAGAGAAGAACATCCTCCAGGTGATTTTCATGAACATCCGGCTTTGGGAAAGGTGCATACACCAGATAATTCGTCGTCTGGTCTTCCTGCTCAAGAAAGTGTTTTGTCTTGAACTGATTCTTCTCCGACAGATGCAGAATCTGCGCAGACGAAAGCTTCAGAGAATCAATGTCCTCTGCAAACTCACCCTTGTCGTCATACCAGAAGACAAGCTTACGATTCTCTGCCGATCCTGCAGCAAACTCCTCATTCAGTCGGTCCTCAATCTGTTTCAGATTCAACTCTGCCATAACTATCACATATCCTTTTCAACAACTTCCCAGAAACCATTTTTACTGGCCCCATGGCGGATCACTCTACCTTCTGTTTTCAATTTGGCAATAATACGCTGCGCCTGACGCAGAGTAATTCCTAATGTACTGCCAATGGTTTTTGCAGTCATTTTGCCATCCTGTTTCAAAAGAGCCAGGACTTTCTCCTCATTTGTTGCGGCATTTACTACGACATTTTCTGCGACATTTGTTACGACATCATCAGAATTTGACGGCTTTCTCTCATTCTGTGTCTCGGAAAGCTCCTTGAGAGCATCCCGAATCATCCGCAGCATGAATTCAACAAAAACGGTAGACTCTCCAGCATTGTCTGCAAGCTGAAGCGCCTTATAATATTCTTCCTGATTCTCATGAACCAGTGTTTCAATCGGCAGCCAGGCAAAGATCGGCTGCCATTTCTGCAGAATCAATGACTGCCAGAGTCTTCCTGTTCTGCCATTTCCATCCGCGAATGGATGAATAAACTCAAACTCAAAGTGAAACACGCAGCTCTTGATCAACGGATGAACCTTTGATTTCTTAAGCCATGAGAAAAGCTGACCGATCAGCTCCGGAACATAATTGGCCGGTGTCCCGGCATGAATCAGCTGTTTCCCAGCATATACGCCGACACTACCAGAGCGGAACATGCCTGCCTCTTTGACAAGTCCATCCATCATAATCTTATGCGCACGCAGAAGATCCTTCACACTATAGGGATCAAAGGAAGCCACAATGTCATAAACCTCATAGGCATTCTTCACTTCCCGAATATCCTGCGGCGGACCGAGAACTCTTTTTCCGTCAACAACGTCCGTCACCTGATCGAGTGTCAGTGTATTCTGCTCAATAGCAAGCGATGAATGAATGGAACGGATCCGGTTCTCCCTTCGAAGTACCGGATTCGGATGCAATTCTTCAAATGCAGTAATCGAACCGACATACTGACCGATTTCAATGGTCAGATTTGTGATCTCTTCTGTTATTTGAAATGGAGGAACATACTCATCACTCATCTGTTATTCCTCCTCATGCGGCCATTCTGTCAGATACTCTTTCCACAGGGCATCATTTGCCATGATGTTCTTTGAATCCGAAAGAACTTCATAGAACTTGCCATCTCGTCCGGTCTGCGTCTTCCGGTAGTTTACTTTCACACCATCATCCAGATTCAGCTTTATCTGATCCAGTGCCAGATGACCAAGCTTTGCATCATAATCCTGGCACTCTTTGATCTGCTTTTTTAGTTTGTCCATGCGCTTTTCAGCAAGGGATACCTGGTGCGCAGATTTATCATGGTCAATTACGTCCTGCATGCGGATAACTTCATTGCCGTAGATCTGCTCCATACGATGCAGATAATCCGCGCGGACTTTCCCGGTTGTGTTCTCATCCATACGATGCAGATATACCAATGCCTTGAAACCGTTCTGCTTGCCGCTGTCATAGAGCCAGTAAATTGGCCTCTTCTGATATGTCTTGCAATGATCCTTGAAGAAATCTTTGAGGAAATAATTCCGGATCACCTCACGACTTGACTTTCCCTTACCGCCCAGTGCGTCCGCAATAAAGGTCAGATTTTCTTCCAGAGTCTTCTCTCCATAAACGACCTTTACGAACTGAACAAAGCGGCCAACGATATCATCGTCGAGGTATTCTTCGTCAGTAATTGGTATTACGTTATCCGCATCAGGCAGGAAAGTCTTATACTTTGAATCATCCCAGTCCCCGCCAGCGTATACGAGACCGTCCACATCAAGAGAGTAACGGCCGAACATGCAGCCGACCGCATAGGAGATAAACGATCTAATATCCCTGTTGAGATCAGCTAATTTGACCGTTACATCCTTATCATCTTCTTCTGGAGTAAGCTCATCCTGAAGGCCATAGATATCGATAAAGATACGATTAAGTTCTTCTTCATTTGCCTTCAGCTGTTTAAAGCGGTTATCACATTCACGTTTCCAGTTATCGTAATGCCAAGAGATTCGATCGAATTTCGACATACGATCTGTCGCAAATTGAGAATGGAGCTGAGACTGTAAAGCGCTAGCTGACGGACATAAAGGATGGCGTTTAAAATCCCATGATGTTTCAAAAGAATCCCAATCGCTTTTCGAAAGCCCAATTGCCATTTTTACACAGTTGACAATTTCGGCTTTTCTATCATTATTCATAATTGTAGGAATCTGATTAATAGTTCCAGATCCTGTATTAATTGTTGGGTTCAGTATTTTTAAAATCTCACCCACAACTTTACTATTTAAGCATCCAGCCAAATAATACCTATTCTCATCGGTAACAGTAAACAAACCATTGGCTCCAGAATCGAAGATAAAACCTTCTTCGTAGCAGCGGCATCCAAATGGCCCCATAGTTACACCTGACCATGTAATACCCTTCAAAAAATAATATTTTTGGTTACTAATTTTCCATTCCAAATTATCCCCGAGCTGAGGGTATACCTTTTTAGTATTATTTTTTATCTCTTCTCCATTGTTGAACCAATTAACCGTATAATCATTATTTCCATACCATTTTCTATAGTTTCCGCCTTTATTATATGGTATCCATCGGGTTTTTGATTCTATTTGTTGTTTAGCTGTTTTACAATGGAACAAGGTGTTATCGACTCTTACTTCAAACCAATGGCGAAGAAAACGCTCATTATTACCCGTTCTCATTCCTATCCCAGCAAAGCCATAATCTTTTACGGTTTTATTGGAAAAAAGCTTAATAAAATTATCGCTTATCCAATAAGCAATTTGGTTTCCTGGAATATCGCTATACTTATTTTGAGAAAATTCATATCTGTTTTTTTGGGATAGAAATGACTCTTCTTTAGCTGATTGAGAGAAATACTCAGTTAATCTGCAATACATTCCATTGTAGCAGTTAGTATTAGTTGATTTTCTAATAACGAAGCTGGTTGTTTGCACTACTTCTCCGCTAATTTCTTCAAATGCTCTTGCTCCAAGATGTATCATATTGACAATGTTATATTGCAAAATATGTTTTCTTAGCTTTTCAAAACTTGTTAAAAACATCCAAGCGTGTTGTGTGATCATTGCTTGATACGAGTCATCCTCCGTCATTTTCAGACATCGTTCAATAAAAACAGCAAATAAATCATTTTTGCTATTTGGATATTTTTGCTTTACGTATTCAAAAAGTTTTGGGCTCATACTAGCTGAACCCATATATGGCGGATTTGTAACCACAACTGAATATTTTCTTGATAGTAAATTTGATACGACTATTAACGGATATAGATAATCCTCTACTTCTTGTCTGTAGAAGCTAATTTCGTTTTGAGTTTCTTCATACCTTATTGCAAACTTGTCAAAATCAAATGGTGTCACCTGCTGGATCGATCCATATTCGCAAATATCTTTCACTTCTGTTACTAATGCATGTATCTCTCGATTAATACTATCGTTTCCATTAGTAAAATATTCCAGACACTCTTCACTAATCTCATTGCTTTCGCAGATCGCATAAACATTTGGCTGTATTCCTCTAGTCAGAAATCTTCTATCATACTGTCTAGCCTTCATCATCACTGCAAAATAAGCCAGCTGTGCAGCACGTTTGTCGATATCAAGGCCATAGATATTATGTTCAACAATGCTTACCGCTGCCTCACGGGCAGAATATCCCTGACTCTGATAGATCTGCATCAGCACTTCAAACATATAGACAAGAATATGGCCGCTGCCGCTGCAAGGATCCATACAAGTGATTTCTTCCGGCTTTAACTTGGCATGTTCCGCATAAATCTGATCCAACTGTTTCTGGACATCTTCTTTCTGTTCCGCTTCATCCAGATAATATTTCCATCCAGCTTTCAGATCGTCATTCGGATGTCCTTCAATCCAAAGTCTTCCCAAACTGTTTTCCACCATATAGCGAACAATCCAGTCAGGTGTAAAAAGCTGTGTCGCTGCCGGAATCGTTTCCTTGGTGATCTTTATATTCTTTTTCAGGTTGGCGAAAACCTTGTCCTTCGGTTCCGTGTTGTAATACTGGTATAGCCAGCCAATGATCTCTACCTGTCCCATCGGGTTACCGTCTTCATCCACAGCATTCACATCGAAGTTATTTTCCGGAATATCATGAACCAGATGCCAGACAATACCATCGCGATCGGTAATGGAGATATTGAGAAGAAGCTCTGTGTAGTCAGAAATCTTTTCAAAAAGCATCGGAAGCGGCTTATTCAAAGCATTGCACTGCTTGATAAACAGCATGCGGAAAACATCATCGGTCTTGTTTTCATTTTTAAGATCGATGATCTGCTGCTTCTCTTCATCTTTAAATTGAAGATCAGAATCAAATGGTGTCGTCACAAGATCCGGTTCTGTCTTTCCCGGATTTTCAGAAGACAGCACTCTGATGTGGGACGGCATGTAATCATTGACTTCCATGAACCGGATCGCAATAAGACGGTTAAACCAGGTATAGGCAGCCTCTTCCATTACATTCTGGAAAGCATCCTTATATTTCAGATCACGCTGTTTATTCTTGATTGCTGCGACAAGCTTCCTTCTCTGATCGATTTCTTGCCTGGTAATGGCATAGGGTTCCTTCATGCCAATATCAAAGAGCTGTGCATCTGACGTAGACTGCGGAAGCGGATTCTGTATTCCATTTTCTGTAATACCAAGCAGACTCGCCTTATAGACACTGTCTGCAATCAATTTATTTCTTGCCCAAATAGCAAAGTTTTTAATCTCAGACTTATTCATGGTTTTCTCTTCTTTTCCTTAATCAGCCATCTTTACCGGATGATGTTTTTGGTGGTGTCCCTGGATCTTTATGTTCCGATGATGGTTGATAACTATTGCCTGGCTTGCCCACATTGGGCTTTCCAGAAGGTTGGTAACCTCTTCTATTAAGATCTTGATTCTTATCTGAATATTCCATTCATTTTTCCTCTGTTTTATAAAACTTGATATACCTTATTTCAGATGGATTAATCCATACTCCTGCTGTACGATCTACTAATTTCCAAGTTTCACTTCCCATCACATAAAGTTTTTCAAGATATAGATCATGATAATTCTCTTGTGAAGAAGCCAATGAATCACTTCCGAAATAGCCTTTGATCGTATCGCCGTTATTAAGAATTACTTCAACCCAACAGCATTCATCTTTACTAAATCTATAATCCCAGGCCGTAGGCGCGGGATGTTGGACATTAACTTTAAATATGCTAAGCAACCGTCTAGGAAAGTTTTTCAGCCTAACAATTCCCAAGCAGACACCCGTTATAATGCTCGTTACAATGTACGCCAAGACCATTGCAAGCCAGAAAACTGAAGTATCCGACGATAAGTGATTAGCGATCAATCTGAATAACCAATACCACAAACTTATATTGATCACACTGTACATGAGGCATTGTAATGTCTTTCTGAGAGTATCAATTTCTTTTTCAGGTAAGAAACTTGATATGATTTCGGAAATCACATAACCCGGAACTAAAAACAAAAAAGTATATATGATTGTTTCTGGATTACTTATCATATTTTCGGCTCTTAAAACTCAATATTAATGATCGTATCGTCTTTCAGTTCTGCCGTCAGTTTCTTCTTGAGCGCATTGATATATTTCTCAATATCTTCCTGTGATTCCAAGCGCCAGGAAGAGGTTCCCGTAACCGACTTGATCGGAACATTCTTCGTTGTTTTTATATGAGGCGTTACGACAACTGGTGTCACTTGCTGGCCATTCTTTTTTGCCTCTTCTTCCGCTTTTCTTTTTGCTTCTGCCGCTTCCTTCTCTGCGATCTGTTTGTCCTTTGCGTCCATCTCATTCAAAAGACGGATCTTTAGAGCATCCGCCCGATCAGCATAGCTGCGAAGAACAAACACGTTGTTGCAACGCTCTACACCATCGAATAATTCCTTGAACTGAATACCATATGCTTCTTTCTTCTCAGCCACATATGACTTGGTATCAAGCACATCCATTACGCGCTGGTAGGAATCGTTAATGGCGCTCATAACCGGTTTCTCCTGCTCATCAAGGATTCCGCCATAGATCGTTCTGAAATGATCCAGCAGTTCCGGAAGCTTTGGAATATCCCGATACGGCTGCTTTTCACGCAATATATCCCGGATCTTTGCAACCGTATTTTCTAGTTCTTCATTAACAATGTAGGTCTTACTATCGTCATAGATCTTCATCAGTCTCAATGCTTCATCGAAGATCTGCTTCTGCTCCCCTTTAAAGAATTCACGAATCGGCTCATAATCCTCTGCAAAGTCCAGAAGTGAGTCCTGCCAGTTTGTCAGAAGCTTATAGAATTCCTCCGTAGATTCCGCATTTGTAATGGAAGTGAGCAGCTTGGTTCCGGAAGAAACTGTGTCCTTCCCCGGATAAGGTGCATTCTCATACCGGACAGACAGCTCTTTCAGATCCGTTAATGTTGACTGTGACGCCCTGATAAACAGCTGCATCATCGCATCTTCATCGTCATTGGTCGGTGTCAATGAGAACAACTCTTTCAGCAGATTTTTGCAGGCTTTGATCTCACGATCCGTGCGGTGCGTCTTACGCTCTATCATCAGCTTTTCTACGAACTGCTTTTTTGTGATGTAATTGATGATCTCTTCCTTAGACTTATTGAGAAGGCTGACGGCTGCTCCATTCACAGTAAAAGCAATATCACCGCGCTTAAACAGACGTGCCACCAGATAATCCACGTCTTCCTCGATAAATCCATACGGAGCCTTCATGAAACGGTCCTTGACGGACTTCATAGAAGTCTTCATATGCATCTGCGTATTATTGTCTATGTAAGCAAGCACATCCTGTGACGCCAGATGATTGGCTTCCTGCGCATCATCAATCTTCAGTGAGAACTGGTTACTGCTGGCAAAGAGTTTCGGAATGTCACTGTCGCCAAGCGGCGCATCAATATAGGACAGTTTGTTATAAACCGTCTCTACCAGACGCTGCAGTCCTTCATTGATTCTCGATGTAACGTCCTTTGATTTGATATCTGCCCGATCTCCATTAACATAGATCTCTGCTTCTTTCAGATTCTCCGTCAGGAACAGCTTCGCATTGGCAAACCGCTCCCGCATCTCGAGACGCTTTGCTTCTTTGATCGTCTCATACTGCATCATGGAAGAGCTTGTATTTCGACGCAGGAACTTTTCAATCTTAAGATACGTCTGCACTTCGTCCATAAAGCTTCGGTCATTTGGCAGCACAACAAGAACCTCATGGCCCTGTCCGGACATCATTCGTTTCGTCAATTCATCCGTAATCTCAGATGCGGGCGTCAGGATGTGTACACCAATATCATTAGACTGACTGGATTTATACGGGCGGTCATCAACACTCTGGTTAAAGCTGAATGTATACCGGCCATTGAACTTCGGATACCGGTATTTCTTTTCGGTGTAGATGTCTTCAAAAATCAGTTCCGACACCTTGTTGATGACATCGGCATTATCAACATCCTCCCTCTCAATCCAGAGGTTGACTTCCTGCTCTTCATCCGTCAGAAAGACATAGGAATCCCCGTTTTTCTGTACCAGCATCTGACGCATCAGAACTTTCAGGGCATCTTCTACTTTGCCCTTTAGGGTAATGCGGTCTTCATCAATATCAGTCATCATGAGAGTCGTGATGTTGTCAATATTAGAGGTGATATCCTGCACATATTTGATCAGGAACAGTGTCTTCAGGACATTGATGGCAAAAACGTCGCCATTTTTATGATCCGGATTGATGTAGTCATTCTCGTAGGCCTTGATAATGACGCCACGATGGCTGTGATCCAGGAAGTTCTCCATCGGTGTATAGAATGCATAAAACGGAATGATCGTTCCTTCTTTCTCATGCATATAGGCGACAGCGGATTCCTTGAACATGGCCAGCATGGAACGCTCGCCTTCGGAAAGATGCTTTCCGGAAGCGCCGTGGGTCCGGATTGCGGTCAGTACGGAAGCGAGCAGATTGAACTGATACGGAATGAAAGGATAAACTTCAGAGAAATCGTCTGGTCCTGCATACAGCTTACGTTCCACAGAATCCGTAAACACAATCTTGTTCTTGATCGTCGTTTCCTTCTGACCATAAAGAAGACGGAGTGTCTGTCCGGCTGTGTCTGTTTTCTCCAGAATTCTCTTCTTGATAACGGCGTCTACATTTGCAGAAGATAAAGAAAGTCTTGTATCAAAACGTCCCTGAATCTTGGAAAAATCATTTCCCTTTACCTTGATGACAGAATCAATATCCTGCTGGGATGTCACGATGACCCATGCCTTGCCATTGCATGCAGTTCCAAGGTCTTCTGTCACTGTCTGCAGATTCAACATGAGGTTCCGGTCATCGCCAATATACTGTCCTACTTCATCTACAAGGAACGCAACATGGTGGTTGTTACCCTTGCGATCGATGTATTTCTTTACCCGGTCTGCAAATTCTTCGATGGAAATCCTATATGGCTGGATCGCTTTTTCACACCAGTTTCTGCTGGCATCCTCGGACATATAATTCATATCTGCAAGGACAGTGACAATATCATCCTGCACATAGTCAAAATCACTCCGGGATTCCTCCCACGGCGAGCCATACTCTTCCTCAAACTTCTGCCGGAATTCATCGTAACGTCCGTCATCGGAAAGCTTCCGTTCCAGATCCGCAAGATACGGAATGGCACCGCAGAATCCTTGCATCTCGTTAAAGACCTTCAGGAAGACATTGACAATCGCATCCTTGTCCTTCTTTCCGTTCGAATCACTCTTGGAATCAATATTGAAAAGAACCACATCCGTCGGTGTCTCCGCTGCCAGTTTCATGTCGGCAAGCACAATCGGATCTTCAATCTTATGATCATCAATGAAGTAATCGATAGCTTTCTTTCCGCCAACTTCTTTATTCTCCAGTATGTAGGAGAGGATCTTTAACAGATGAGATTTACCACTTCCAAAGAAACCGGAAATCCAAACGCCCATTTTTGGTGTTGTTCCGAGAATTCCTTTTTTGTACGCAGCGAAGAAATCCGCAAAATGTTTCTGCAGCTCTTTCGTCACAACATATTCTTCAAGTTCCTGACGGACATTTTCATTCTCAATGTCACCGACTTTGATAACCCCCTGCAGGTCACGATCAATCGGTTTGACAAACATATCCTTGATTTCCATGGTTTCTCCCCTCTTAACGTGCTATGCGGAAAGCACGATAATAACTGTCCTCGACGACTTCATTAAATACGACCAGCTCCTGTTCCGTGTAGGTGCCGGGATAAAACAGGATCACTGGTGTCGATGTAAATTTCTGCGGCATGTTGTAAAGCACCTTATTGAAAACCTCCGGTGCCTCCAGAATCGGATAGCATTTACCGATTCCGCAAAGCAGTACAACAGCATTATCCGGTGTATGATCGGAAATGTACTGCACCAGATAATTGTCCTTGTCTGTGATGCGGAGCGTTCTCTGAACAGCTGTGACGACCCTATGGATGCCACCTCGTTCTTCCAGCTTCTCTGTTTTTTCAAGAAAGCCCTTCGCCTTCAGTTCATCAATGATCAGATCGTAGAGGTCATAGACAACAAGCTCGTAGTCATCGAGTCCTTTGCTGTTTCGATTTTGGAGCCACTTGATGTGACTTCGCACTTCCATTTCCTGCTCTGGCGGGTAATCGAACACCCAATAATTCACTTCATTTGCTTTGCCGGATGCTTTCCGGAATGATGGGCTTTTAATTTTTTCATCCATCTCTGCAAAGCGTTCCGTGAGGCTTCGCCGTTTCCTGTAATAGTCGTGGGATGTTATATTATCTGTCATTTTACCGAACCCCCGTCAGCGCATTTATCACCATGCGCATGTCATGTTCACGAAGCCAACCCTCGAAGATAGGATCAAGAATCGGTCTTAGTATTTTTCTCGCCGGCTTCCCATCATCTGTTATGCCTGCTTCAAGAAGATAACTCTTATAGGTTCCGGTCAGGCGATGAATGGTCTGATCCGTCCAGGCTGCAACCTTCTCATCCTGCACTTGCTTGTTCCGGAAAAAGATCCGGTAATCGCTGTCTGATAAATCTTCTGCACCGATCAGAATTTTTTCCTTAACCACTTCATATACAAATTCAAAGAAAAGACGATCATGCGCCATTACTGCAGTCAAATTAATCAGCTTTTGCGTTGCAAGATCCGCGGATTGGAAAATCGGATAGATGCTCTTATCCAGTTCCATGATTCTGGCTGTGACAGTCAGGTAAACCATTTTTGCCCTGGCAGTTGTTGACGCGCCAAACAGATTGTCTTCAAGGCAAAGCTTTTTGATTTCTTCCGTTGTCTTTCCTTCCGCAAGCATACTGATCTCTTTGCGAAATTCCGGGAACCAGAAGGCATGCTTAACACCACCGGCACTATATGTCAGATCCTTCATTGATGCACCTCATTCCGACCGGAAGGCGTATTAGAAGTATCATCCTTCTTCGGAGGAACAAACTCCATAATGTCACCGATATCACACTGCAGATACGTGCAAATCCTGTCCAGAATCTCCAGTGAGATATAGTCATTCTTACCCAGCTTTGCCAATGAGTTCGTGCTCATATCGACAGCATCGCGAAGTTCTGTACGCTTCATGCCCTTATCAATTAACATCTTCCAGAGTTTGTTATAGCTTACAGCCATGGTCTTCTCTCCATCATAAATTCACGCATTTTGTCAGCAATTGTCTGCACATTGAAACGATATTACCAGTATAACATCGATAATGGGCTTCTACAATCATAAAATTGGTATTTGCAAATTTTGAATCCCAACAATTAAATTCTGAATCACCATAATTGAATTTAAGGCTGAAGCCGATGTTTTACGCCACCAGAGACTACCTTTCCAAGATCTGAGTTACTGTGCGAGCAGTGTCTTTGTATATACAAAGACTAAATTCGCTCGTTGGGGAATCGCCCCAATCCCCTTGAACATTTCCTAGGAAATGGCTGCGCGTTCTAATGAACGCTAAATGCAAAAACAATAAACAACAAGAAAAAAGGCATATGACAGCATCATTAACAGCCATCATATGCCAATGGAATTGTTGCTCAATTATTAAGGTAAATTAATATCCTACTCATTCTTCTCGAGGCTTGATTATCAGTTTTCCTTCTGAACACTGTACATCAACTTTTGTTCCAATGAAAAAGCCATACTGCTCAAGCCACTGCCCTTTCAGAACGATTGATGGTGTGCTCTTGTAGTGATACCCGCTGCTTTCATAAACTGACAACTTACGAGTGTTTCTCTGCTCCATAGTCCTCCAATCCGCGCATAATAAAAAGCGCTACTTTTATATAATTATTGAAAAAATGGAATCCGGTGTGTCTGAAAGACACTCCCTGGCACTTTGAAGAAATGGTTGTTATGCCGATATGATCTGTTGTCATTAAGGTAATGCTTATCCAGAGCAGAAGCAACTGTTTTTTCGTAAGACCATCATTTTACTGCAAGAGTACTGGTATCGAAACAGGAAATATTGACCAAGAAACCAATACAGTGTTAGCGCCAGGAGAAAATGGCCATTTTGGGCCAGGTGAAAATGGCCATTTTCTCCTGGCGCTAACAATTTTCCCTTGACTACATCATTCTTTGCCACCGGCAATAGTGACGAATACAGGATATCGTTTGCTTCCCTGGCACTCTGGAAGCTTTGATAAATCCCCAGCGTGATGAAAAATACGCTGCAGAGGATCGGATAGCCCGGGATCAGTGTCATAGCGCTAAAGCTGATGAACAGCCAGGTCAGCGGCAACGAGGAGAGCCGTATTTCCTTCCGCAATAAAGCACTCATGACCTCGCCTCCCTCTCCAGCCTCAGAATACTCTCTTCCAGGGTCTCCTCATGCCGGCCATTCCTCTGCATGAACTCTATCATGGAACAGTCCGCTTTTATCTCACCATTGTTGATATAAAAGAACGAAATCCTTTCAGGATAAACAGGCAAATCAGCTTTCACTCAGCTGTTAGCATAAATTAAAAAAACTGACCAGACTTTACATGCCCGGTCAGTGATGTCTTTTGCACTAAATAAAACATAAAGCTTTATTTCAGTAACACGAAAGAAACAAATCTGCAAGTATGACTCAAAAACACTTTTTCCTTCAGATCTGTATCGAACAGAAACCACATATGCCAGACCCAGAACAGCAAAGAGTAACAGCACCTCAAAAACAGGAATCGGCAACGCCCTTGCAAGAAGCACGGTTCCGATATCGATTCCTGCATGATCCAATCAGGGCATTTACCACAGTCGTTTTCATCTTTTTGTGCCAGAAGATTAAAAGCCCTGCCGGCCTCAAAATACAAAACAGCCCGACAATGACAAACGCCACAATTACATTGACAGGTACCATACTTTCACTCTTTCTTAAACACTCACTTCACGATTTCAAATTCACAGGCAAGATTCTCCACTCGTAACTCGTAATGTCCAGGTTCCAACCAGCTTTCCGGCGTCACATAGCCTTCTCCAATATTCTCCCCGGCACAGGCTCCACCATATCCGTAACGTGGAGACAGAAGCGGCAGCTCCTCCTGACTTCGCAAATCGATGATCTTCACCTCAGAAACACTCGCATTCAAGCCATTCTCGCCAATTCCTGGAAACGCCTCTTTACGCCCGTTTCGAATCACAAAATGTAATTCATTCTGCTCGTAAGATTCAAGATAAAGCCCTAAATATCCATCCGTCGGATAAATTTCCGCTGACGGGCTCACCTGATCCTCTGACTCACCCACTGGAAGCTTCAGTGCAGGAAGCTGTTCTGCCTCCTTCTTTCTTGATTCAATCATCTCATGAATCTTAGCCAGCTTTTCGCTATATTTTTTTGGATAATGCTGCGAAGAAAAATATACATCAGTATCTGTAAAAGAAAAGCGATAACTCTCAGATGCTCCATCTGCTACAAAAATACCCCTCAGGTCCTTTTCGCTCCATTTCTGCATTTTATTTTCGCGGAAAATGTCCTCGATTTCCCCAAGCAGATCCTCTTCCGTCCGGTATTCGTGCACAACCTTCCTTGCAGCATAATACTCCTTATCAGTCTCCGTAATCATGCAGGAGTTCTCATCCGCAACACTGACGGTGACAGTGCTCGATTCTCCGCGCATTCCACCGCCAACCGAATATTCAAATTTTGTCATCTTGCTCTCCTTAACTTTTTTGCTGTTGTCTATTCGTTCTTTTAAACTACTGTTCTGATAGACTGTTACACCAATCAGAACTGCAAAAAAGGCAAGAATTACAGCCCCGAAGCATAAAACAATTTTTAATATATTACGCATACGCGACTCACAATCTTCCCCCGTCACCTCCGTAGAAACTTACTTGTCAGCTTCCCGTTACCTCCACGGATCCTTACTTGCCGGCTCCCTGATTCCTGCAAGCAACAGCTGTTCCCATAAAAACCACTCCCCTGTAGATGGTTTATTTCTGAACTTAATCGGGCGAGGTGAATCCGCTCCTCCACTTCTTAAGTAGCGCGTCTCATACCCGTCCTCTTCTGGCAGCTCCTGATCAATCACGTCCAGTTCATATGGAAGATCCGGCGTGTAGTCATTGTCCGGAGTTGCGCCCTTAAAATAAGAGCGCGGCACATAGTCCTTATCCATAAATCGATCCCGGATGAATTGCTTCTCCGCGATACTTAACGGTCTCGGACCTCTTAAATAATCGAGCATTGCAAGCGACTCATCACGATTTTCCGGATACAGGCAGAATGCTGCAATGGTAAGAATCGCTGTTCCTTCCGGTGAGTGCATCTTCTCTGCTTCACTTTTCAGCTCCAGCACGCTCTTTGGCAGTTTATCCATGGTTACCGTTACTCTTTTCATAACAACTCCTTCCCGAAATCAGCTTCAAAAAGCCGACTTCATAAGCAACCAACATGAAACCTCTACTTAATTATTTATTTCTCACACAAAATCCAATCGTTTTTAAAAGCCCGTTCACAAAGATATATATAATTACAGCCGCAGCAAGCATCACAAATCCAGTCATAACATCTGCTCCTGTACCGTCGCTTTCAAAGCAGTCAATCATCAGAAACAGTGCAATAAACTTTTCAGAAATCATAAGCCGAACCGCATTTTTGTCTGAAAGAGCCGGTATTGCTAAGATTATTCCCGTCACAAGCAATATTCCCAAAACCAAAAACTGTTCCCCTCTTTTTCACGACTGCACACAACTCATACACATACTATATGTATATTTTATCTTACCCCTGTTTTTTACAATAAACAAATGAGGATATGTCATATGTTCAATGTTCCAAAGGAGATTAGTTTCGGTATTTATGCGTGCAGTGCTGAGGATTCATCTTTTTTGGCAACCTTTACAAATATGGAAATCACAGACTGTGCATGGAAGGCTCATGACGGTCAGCAACCAGATTAGAAGTATTACCGTATAAATAACTTCAAGTTTGTGCATGTAGAAACACTTTTGTAAAAAGGGAGTTCATTTTTAATTATTCGTATCAACCTTCCTTAATCCTGCTTTTCAAGACTTCGCTCCATTGCGTTTCTCATATTCGACATGAACACCTCCTCCGGAATCAGGGCAATTCCATTTTCGTCACTGAGAACGACCATGCGCTGTCCTCCCGTCAGTCCAAACAGATCTCTTGCCCCTTTCGGGATGACGATCTGACCCCTTTCGCCCACGGCAACAGAACCCCAGATATTTTTTCCTCTGGGAGCGGGTGGAATGATCCCCACTCCTTCCACGGATTCCGTCCTGACCAGGCTGTCAATGGTCGTTCCGTATACTTCTGCCAGTGATAAACACTTTTCAATATCAGGGACCGTCGCACCGGTTTCCCACTTAGCATACGCCTGTCTGGAGATCCCTATTTTTTCAGCGATTGCTTCCTGTGAAAACCCATGGAGATTTCGAAGCATCACAAGATTGTCTTTCAGCATGCATTCCTCCTTACTACAGATCGATCTTCTCAAAATCCGCGCAGGCCTTTTGATATGACAGATATGTTATTCCCGCATAAAACAGGACTCCGCCAAGAAGCAGTGATATCTGTAAAATGATATGGTCAAAGCCGAAAGCATTAACAGCCGCAAGTCCCGGGAAATGATGCAGCGCTTCAAAGAATCCGATCATCAGAAATGCGGCAATGATATATATGACAAAGGGCTTCCCAAGCTTATAGGCTGTCCTGAAAAAACCGCTCACAAAGATTGCGTTGAATAATCCGAAAATAAACAGGGCTGCGCCCAGGTAAAACAGATTAGCGTTCATCAGCGCATTCTGCCTGTAAATGGATGAATCCTTAAGGACCGTCATTCGTAGCATGGTAAGAACAGTCATAAGAGCGAACCCGCAGAGCTCGACCATCATAACAAACTGATATTTTCCCTTGACTACATCATTCTTTGCCACCGGCAATAGTGCCGAATACAGGATATCGTTTGCTTCTCTGGCACTCTGGAAGCTTTGATAAATCCCCAGCGTGATGAAAAATACGCTGCAGAGGATCGGATAGCCTGGGATCAGTGTCATGACGCCAAAACTGATGAACAGCCAGGTCAGCGGTAACGAAGAGAGCCGTATTTCCTTCCGTAATAAAGCACTCATGACCTCGCCTCCCTCTCCAGCCTCAGAATACTCTCTTCCAGGGTCTCCTCATGCCGGACATTCCTCTGCATGAACTCCATCATGGAGCAGTCCGCTTTTATCTCACCATTGCTGATATAAATGATATTATCTGCACACCGTTCCAGATCTGAGATGATATGTGTTGAAAAGAAGATCGTCACCCCATGTTCTTTCAATATCTGAAACACTTCCATGAGCTCATCCCGGGAAAATGGGTCCAGCCCGCTGGTCGGCTCATCTAAAATCAGCACCTTTGCCCGGTGGGAAAGCGCCAGAAGAAGATTGAACTTCACCTTCATTCCCTCTGAAAGCTCCATGGGCTTCTTTC
Organism: Oribacterium sp. HCP28S3_H8; assembly: GCF_052064775.1. Lineage (NCBI taxonomy): Bacteria > Bacillati > Bacillota > Clostridia > Lachnospirales > Lachnospiraceae > Oribacterium > Oribacterium sp. HCP28S3_H8. The sequence goes on from NZ_JBQHUZ010000003.1 coordinate 342,933, forward strand.
CTTCATCCAGACCAAACATCACCATATAGTGGTGATAAGCATCCTCATCCCAGTTTGAATAAAAGGATTTAGTAGTGCTGACGATTTTCTTTATCGTCTTTCTCGGAAACCAGCTGACTGCTCCGGTGGAATACCCGATCCGCTGCTTGATCTTTGCTTCATTTCCGGCAAGCGGCATCCCAAAGTAAAAGATCTTACCGCTGTCAGTATGGATCAGATTCAGCATGGCTTTGATCGTGGTGGTTTTCCCGGCACCGTTTCGCCCGATGAATCCAGTGATCCTGCCTTCTTCCAGCGAGAAGGACACGTCTTTCATCTGAAAAGCCTGATAGGTCTTACAGATATTCTTTACTTCTACAATATCCATGTGGTCCTCCAGAAATATGACTTTCATGAATATTGTAAAGTCTGATTGCGTCGGTTTCCACTAACCGTACATGACAATTTATCACGTATTTTATTACATCTGGTTGCATTAGCCGTCTGCAATCACCCTGTTTCCCTGCCTGCATGAAGTGTTTGAATTGCTAATGAACAATTTCCGACATTCTTTTGTATAGTTTAACCGCAATATGCATAATCATCAGTGTCCAGAAGGCAGCCCACATTTCAACTGCACACAGAGGCAGAATGCCTCTCTGATACAGCGCCGGAAAGGTATCTGCCAGCATATGCAGCAGAATGGCCGCGGGCAAGCAGAACTTCTTTGCATTGACAACACCGTAATATACGATGACCGTAAGTCCGATATGTATTAACATCGCCAGCAGCCGCTCCATGACGTTCATGGCCATCATGGCGTAGTCAAACGCAGCAGCTGCCTGTACGGAAGGAAGCGCTGCGGCTGCGGTCTCTTCCGTAATATTCAGGGTCTTAAGCGCGGTCTCCGTATCTCCCTGAAGAAACATTACTGCGATGGCAAGATAGAGGATCATAGCAGGCAGAAGGACCGTCAGGATCTCGATCCCACCGTGGCCGATTCCGTATATCACCGCATTTTCACGGGTACGGTCCTTTTTCAGAATGTATTTCAGAATGATAAGCCGTCCGCATTCTTCGAAAATCCCTGCCATCGTGATCCCATAAAGGACGAAGGCGGCTGTGTTTCCGTTAATGAAGCGCGAAACAGGATTGTCTGCCACGATGCAGAAATAGTGTACGCCCACTTCCAGAATCCGGGCAGAAATGACAAAACCGGCAGCACCGGCAATAAGCCAGCTAATCTTTGTCTGTTCTTTATGCTTCTTGCGCCAGCAGATGAAAAAGCATACGGGGATCGCGATCATCAGAATAACGGTGATGGCAAGAGACGGAACGGCGCTTTTACCGATGACAATATTCTCAAATACGCTCATTCGCCATCACCTCCCCAGACTTCCACACAGAAGCCCTTGTGACCGCAGGAAGTGCAGGTAAGCTTTCGGGCTGTGGGGGTATGATTTGCCCAGAAGGCTTCCTTCAGTGTGGGTTTAAATACCTCATGGCATTCCGGACAGATGTATTTCACATGTGCGAAATAGTATCGGCTGATCAGGATCCCCCAGGGGATCGCCACCAGGAGCCAGATAATGAACGGCCACCAGATGCCTTTGACGATCCAGAAGATGATGGAAAAACACTGCAGCGCCGTGACCGGGAGCCCGGTCAGGAGCATCATCAGATGCAGTTTCTTCAGTCTTTTCTTGCCTTCCATAATGGCGGCTATGTCACCGATCGTTTCGAGGGAGAATTCTGTTTTGCCTTTCAGTCCGTTTTTCAGCTCACGGAGCTTCAGAAGCTTTTCCTCTTTGTCAATGATTTCATCTGAAAGAGCCTTCTCCTGCTGTTCTATCAGCAGGGAGATCACCTTTTCAGGATGCTCTTCCTTCAGGATCTGAGCAATCGCGCCGATGGGAAGATCCAATTCACGCAGAAAGCAGATAATCTTCATGCGCTTCAGATCGTCTTCCGAGTAGAGCCGTCTCCCGCCTTCGGATAGTTCGCTGGGAATCAGGATCCCTCTTGTATCATAGTACTGGACCGTCCGGACAGTGACGCTACAGAGCTTTGCAATCTCTCCTGTCGAGTATTTTGACATAGCCTTCGCCTCCTTTTGATAACGTATAATTAATTGCGCAAATTCTTTTAAAACCGAATAAAAAAATAGACATGACTAGTACCTTTGGGTAAAATTTTAAGTGCTCAAACAAAAAACTAACCGGAGGTATTTGTCATGTCTGAGAACATTATACAGTTAAACCAGGATCTAATCCATACCGAATTAAAGGATCTGGTCAAAACTAGCGTCGAGGAAACTCTGAATGCTATGCTGGATGCAGAAGCGGATAAGCTTGTAAATGCTGATCGCTATGCTCGTGAAGAAGATCGTAAAGGCTATAGAGCAGGCCACTATGATCGAAATTTCACCACTACAGCTGGTGATGTAAATCTCAAGATGCCAAAGCTCAAAGGCGTAGCCTTTGAAACTGCTATAATCGAGAGGTATCGTCGCCGTGAGACTTCTGTTGAAGAAGCTCTTATTGAAATGTATCTTGCCGGTGTCTCCGTACGCCGTGTTGAAGATATTACAGAAGCGCTCTGGGGTACCAAGGTATCCCCAGGAACTATCAGTAACCTTAATAAAAAGGCGTATGAGAACATCGATAAGTGGCGTAATCGTCCTATCACCGAAGAATACCCATACATT